>JAGBNH010000036.1 GCA_017634475.1 Eubacterium sp. | reverse complement strand
TGCTAACGCCTTCCCTGCCCGCACTCGCTGCCGCGAGCACGGCACCGGAAGGCTATGCATTGTCCTGCTAACGCCTTCCCTGCCCGCACTCGCTGCCGCGAGCACGGCACCGGAAGGCTATGCATTGTCCTCAGAATGACACACGAATTATAGCACGCAGCATAGTAATTAGCAAATGTCCTGCCTACCGGCTGACGCCGATTCCCAGGATCTCGAATTCGGATCCGGTGGTGCCTTCGGCCTGGCGGAGTTCGATGGTGTGTGTGGCCGGTTCGTCGCCCAGCATTTCCGTCTTATACTCCAGGTGGGTTCCCCAGGATTCTGCCACGCCGGGGAGAAGCCCTTTGCTTTCGCCGTCGATGAACAGTTCATAGGTGGCGTACTTGCCGTTGGGATCGGAATTCCTCTGGAGCCAGATCACGCCGATCTCCCGGGCTTCTACGGTGAAGGTAAGGAAGCCGCCGGTCTGTGTCTTCCAGCCCTGGTCATGATTCAGGATCTTATATACGGGTCCTGCTTCAAAGCCGATGCTGGAATCAGCGGTCAGTTCATCGGAATAGAGAATATCCGCATTGGTATATCTGCAACGGGTTAGTGAGCCGGACAGCTTCGGAACCTTGTATTCACCGGGTTTCGTATCGTTGATCTCGGACAGGACCTTTCGGTAATAACTAGTGAGGAGATGCGCGATCAGCTGGTGACCGGGATTGTCGGGATGAGTTCCGTCGGCATTTCCCACCTTCTCCCAGGAAACCAGCTTCTGGGTGAGCAGAGCGCTGTAGGTGATGATGGGTAGCTCGTATTTGAAAGCGACAGGCGCGTGCTTATCCGCGAAGCTGCCGTACTTGTGAGCGATCATGAGAGCGACCACTGCAGGCTCGGAGGGCCCGGTAAGCAGGGTGCGGAGCAGACTGTCATAGGTCTCCTGATTCCAGCCCTGACCGTCATTTACCGCAAATTCACACACCACCAGATCCGGTTTCTTGCTGTTCACATCATCCGCCGCCCGGTGGGCGCCGACCCAGGAGTCTGTCGCGCCGATGCCGGCATTGACGTAGTTGATCTTCGCCTTGGGAAATGTATCGCTCCACCATTTTGTGGTAAGGGCCGCAAAGCAGCCGGTTTCCTGCGGGTTTGCCAGGCTTCCGGCAGTGATGGAACCGCCGATATAGGCGATGGTGATGGCTTCACCACGGGCCGCACGTTCCATCACATTCATAAGCCGGGTCTTGTTTCCTTCATTGAGGATCCCCTTCTCCAGCATTTCGTCGGTCACGGTAATGCCTTTGACCTCTGTGGCCGAGGCCATATTTTCGATAATGGACTGTTCCACGCGTACCTCCTTTTCTGGTTTTTCGGTTTTCGGTGTTTCTGAAGCTTCTGGTTTTTCCGTTACTTCCGTTACCGGTGCACCGGTGGTGGAAGCAGACGAGGTGTCTTCGGTTGGATCATTTTTATGCGGGAGCACGCCGATGAGCAGCAGTATTGCCACGATCAGCATGGTGAACAGGATGAATACGGTTATGCTGATAACGAGACGGAATCGCCTCGGGTCTTTCTCGGGGGTGTTCATAGATATAAGCCTTTCCTTTGGAACATGATTTCATAAACAGCTTGTATCAGAGCATGCCTCTGATTCCGCCTTCGTTATCATAACAAAAAAGAAACGGGTTATCAAATGAAATGATGAGGGCATATTGCACAGAAAACATGCCGGCCCTACATTTCGATGATCCTTGTGGCCAGCTTCTCGGTAAAACGCACGTCATGCTCAACGATCAGCATGGTGGGTCTGCAGCTTTCGATCAGCTGCTCGATCTGCATCCGGGAGAAGATATCGATATAGTTCAGCGGCTCATCCCATATATACAGATGCGCCGGCGTGATAAGGCTTGCTGCGATCAGCACCTTCTTCTTCTGTCCCTCGGAGAATTCCTGCATATTCTTCTCGAATTGCTGCCGTTCCAGATCCAGCTTGCGAAGCAGTGTAAGGAGCAGGCTGTAATTCAATCCATGCTTCTCGGCGTATTCCCGAAGGGTTCCGGAAAGCTGCGAGGTATCCTGGTCGATATAGGATATGGTCATGCCTGCGGGAACATACAGCGTCCCTTCGATCAGAGGAGAAAGCTCCTTTTGTTCAGGCGCCAGGCTCACCGCAGAGTCCCTGCTGTCCATGCCCGCTCTGCTGCGTATGGCCCGGATCAGACTGGATTTCCCGCAGCCGTTGGACCCGCGGAGGAAGATCCGTTCTCCCCGGTTCAGCTCGAAACGAAGATCCCGGAATACCGGTTTCTCGCTGTCCGGATACCGGAGGGTCAGATCCCTTGCCTCGATCAGCCGTTCCTTGTGGAAGGTGAGGGGCATGAGCTTCAGATCATCCACCTTTTCGATATCCTGCAGCAGGCCTTCCTTTTCCTCGATCTCACGATTGATCCGCTGCTCCACGGCCTTGACCCGTGACTGCATCTTCTTGGTCTTCGCGCCGATATAGGACCTGGTGGAAATGTTCCGCTCATGCTCCTTAATGGGATCGAAGCCGATCTTGGAATTCTCATTCTTCTCTGCCCACCGGGAGGCCCGGTCCGCAGCGGCGGAAAGCTTTTCGATCTCCTTTTTATGCTTCTCATTTTCCGCCAGAGCGAATGCGTCCGCCTTCTGCTTATTTTCCCACCAGCTGCTGAAATTCCCTGACTGCACCTCGATGGTAGACCGGTTCAGGACCAGGATATGATCGGTGCAATGATCCAGCAGATCCCGGTCATGGGAGACCAGGATAAAGCCCTTTTTGGACGCCAGATACCGCTTCACGATCTCTCTGGCCTCGCGGTCCAGATGATTGGTCGGCTCATCGATCAGAAGGAAATCCCCTTCCCCGGAGAAGAGTACGGCAAGCATCACCTTGGTCCGTTCGCCGAAGCTTAAGGTTTTTAACGGGCGGTACAGCAGCTCTGCATCCAGCGCCAGCGCCGGCAGCTCACAGAGTACCCGCCAGGTCTCCACATTCGGCTTCCACATTTCCATAAGTTCATCTGCCGTTCGTTCCTGCTCCTCCTCCCGGATAGGGTAGGGAAAGTAGTCAAAACAGATATTTGTCCGGATACTGCCCGTATATTCATAATCGCCCATGAGAAGCCGCAGGAACGTGGTCTTTCCTTTTCCGTTCCGGCCCACAAAGCCAAGCTTCCAGTCCGTGTCCAGGGCGAAGGACACATTTGTAAAAACAGGATCGAAGCTGCCTTCATAAGTGAAGGTCAGGTTGGTTACATTCAGTTCTGCCATAGATGATCACCTCCAAGTAAAAACGGTCTGTTTTCGTGTATACGAAAGCAGACCGCAATAAAACCTGACCTTATGTGCATAAAAAAAGCAAGGCTACAGGAAATGTGCGATAATCTGATCTCTGCATACACGAACGCCGGAGCCTCCAACGGTTCCGGAAAAGTAAGTGCTATACATCAATCAAACTACCGAATATACATTTCACCACCTTACACGAATGTGCCCTTTCTTTTTTATCCAGTATAGCGATCCAATTGTTTATGAATTACTACATCGGCTAGGGTAACACAATCGGAGGCGGAATACAAGATGAAATTTTCGTGAGACCATTCAGATGGTGATCACAGGTCATGTTCGCGGAGATATGCGCTGATCTCTGCCATGTCCACAACACATTTTCCGTTATAGATTCCCACCGGGATCTTATCCCTGAAGGAATAAACATTCGGGCTATAATCATCGGATGCCGTATAGACGATCACTCGCTCTTTTTCCGGATCGACGATCCAGTATTCCGGTACTTCGGCTTCGGCATAAAGCGCAAGCTTGGTTATGCTGTCGCGTTTTCTGCTGGAGGGAGAGAGAACTTCCACGATGAAGTCCGGAGCACCGATGATCCGGCCGTCCTGCATTTTCTTTTTATCGCAGATCACCAGGAAATCCGGGACAATCATGGTGGAGTCGTCGGCAAGGATCTGGACGTCTACCGGGCCCGCAAAAGTCATACAGGGACCCTTGTTTTTTTGAATAAATGCATCTATCGCAATGCAGATTCTGGTTACTATGGACTGATGACGTATGGTGGGTGAGCCCATATCGTAGATTACACCATGGATCAGTTCGACGCGGTTTTCCTCGGAAAGGGAGAAGTAGTCATCTACGGTTAATTTCTTTTTGAGGGTATTGCTTTCCGGCTGTGATGATGGATCAAGATTATTTCTGGGATTTGTTCCGTAAACATGATTATTCTCCCGGACCTCATAAATCGGCTGATGGATCGAGTGTTCAACCAGTCCCAACAGCTCCTGATCTCTGGAAATATGCTCCCCCATTCGGTATGCAGGATATACATAACCCGGTGCGTTGGCTCCTCCGTGATCCTGCGTAAGTACTCGGCGGAGCGCCTGCAGGGTGGATTCTCTGGGGTGTTCGGTCTGGTTTCCAAGCACCTTCTGTACAGTGCTGAGCGGAACGCCTGTAAGCTCGGATATCCGCTGGTAGGACAGGCCGAGTTCTTTTTTTATCCGGTTCAGTTCGTTGATCGTCTGATTGGTGGTTTCGGAATTGTCTGTGCCCATGATGACTCCTCCTTTGGATATCTATATATCCATATTATATCCAAATGGATGCATTTTGGCAAGCGGAAATCTGTGAACTATATTTGATACCGAATTTATTGAATCGAAATGCTGTTTTCGATATAATTTACACAGAATATGCGGTAAACAGAAAAGGTCTCGATCGATTGCTGAGGTGCATCGATCGAGACCTTTTACTCTATCATAAATCATGCCAGGATCGGGGATACGATCTTCCGGTCCTTACGGTTAAAACGATCGCCGAGGGCAGTTGCCTTGTCTGCGATACAAAGGATAAATGCTTCCCTGGAGGTGGGCATGGTCGGGGAAAGCGGCCACATGTGGCTCTTGATGGCCCGAATGCTCTTCCGGTCGATATCACGCCAAAGCTTCCTTGCCGTTACCGCTGAATCCTTGGGATGACGGTAGCCGCACACAAAGCCGTTCTTGTATTTCTCGTGACGACCAAGGATACCCAGATCGTGCAGAAGGGAAATACGGACAATCTTCCTTTCGTCGATGTGGATCCCGGCCTTACTCATTACATTACACATCGTAAGTCCGGCTCTGGCCGTATGGATGGAATGATCACCCACCGATGAGCGATGATGATGTGTCTGAGCCAACGCTTCCTTAAACTCTTCGGAATCCAGAATATCACTGCCGTATCTTTTGATCAGAACATCATTTTCGCGGTTTCGCTGTGCTTTACGTCTCAATATGGGGTCTCCTTTCGGCCTATGCCTTTCAGACAAATGATACACACAAGACTCATGATAGTCTATTGTCCGCTTTTTTGCAACATGCGAATTCGTAGAAAATCAAATGCCGAAACTGTAGATTGTTGCCGATGTTCACAATTGTTGCGGATAAAAAAAGTGTATTTCTGTGGATACCATACGGCAGAGGTCGGATCGTTATTCGAATGAAATAATGTAGTTATTTGTTTTGAACTATGGTATGATGACGAGGATGTACCGTGGCAATTTATGCAGCGGTGTATCTCCGGGCCGGAGGAGCATTTTTGAGCAAGCTTTCATTTATATTTTCTGGTCCGGGTATCTGCCATGAAGGCAATGAAGAAAGTTGTGAGGTGAAAAATGTACGTCCCACAGAACCATTTTAATATCCTGTCCCTGCTGGTGGCGGTCCTGCCGCCGCTATTCATCATGATCTTTGTCAATGTGAAAGACAAGAAGGATAAGGAGCCGAAGTGGCTGCTTGTCCTGTGCGTGGTCGCAGGAGCATTGTCCACGATCTTCAGCATCATCATGGAGAATCTGACCATGAGCCTGATCGGGGAACAGGTACGTTATGATCAGTCCCTTGTGTATTTTGCCCTGGTGGCATTCCTTGGGGTTGCTGTGGTTGAGGAGCTGGGTAAATTCATTGCATTAAGGATCGTGACCTGGCGAAGCAGACATTTTGATTATACCTTTGACGGGATCGTATATTCGGTTTTTGTTTCGCTGGGGTTTGCCGTTACGGAGAATATCATCTATGTGGTCCGTAACGGAATTCAGGTGGGCCTGCTTCGGGCGGTTACAGCCATTCCGGGACATATGTCCTTCGGAGTGTATATGGGCTATTATTATGGCATGGCAAAGTTCTGTCAGGTTGCAGGCTTCAAAGGGAAGAAGACCGCCAATCTGTGGATCGGTTATCTCACTGCGGTGATCATGCACGGCCTCTACGATTTTCTGGCTCTTAGTGAGAGGCAGATCTCCATGTGGGTCTTTATTATCTTCAGTGTTGTCATGGACATCTTCGTCTTCGTGCAGATCTTTCAGTCGGCAAAAAATGATACGCCGATCTACCGGACCTATCAGAGACCGCAGAATCAGGTGCCATTTCATCAGATATATCAGAATCCCTATTATGTTCCCCGGGGATATGTGCCGCCGCAGTATCTGCAGCAGCAGTACGGGGGACAGGGGATGCCAAACTGGGGCGTTCCGCAGTACGGAAATCAGGGCGTTCCGCAGTACGGAAATCAAGGCGTTCCGCAGTACGGAAATCAAGGCATGCCGGATTATGGAACCCGGCAGATGCAGGGAGGACAGTATCCCTACCAGCAGTCACAGACCGGTTATTCCGAGGGGGCTACGGATAATCTGAGACAGTAGTGAAACGGAGATATGAAGGAGGAAGGAACCATGTACTATCTGATCAAGGAAACACTTGAGGAGTGTACGCTGGAGGACTGCCGCAACCATGAGGCGCCGTATGTAGCGGTGCTTTCTCCACAGGAGTGGCAGGAGGAGAAGCCGGATTTCGATATGGGTATCGATTTTGAGCCGACCACAAAACATATCCACAATACGAAGGCTGAG
>JAGBNH010000035.1 GCA_017634475.1 Eubacterium sp. | reverse complement strand
TTTTCGTTTCCGGAAATGCACAGTATCTCGTGGAGGGATCGGTCTATCCGCTGGAAAAGGGGAGTCTGCTGATCATGCGTCCGGGGGAGGCCCACTGCATACATTTTCTCAGCGGCGAGCGGTATGAGCGATATGCCGTGAATTTTCCCATCTCGCTCTTTGACAGCTTTGACCCGGACCGGCGGCTCATGCTTCCCTATATGGAAAGACCCCTGGGGCGGCAGAACCTCTACTATATGCCCGAATGTGAAGCAGTGCTGCAGGAGTTGACCGGCTATGAGGGGGATGATTACGGCAGGACGCTTTTATTTACGTTAAGGCTTGCCGAGATCATGGATCAGCTTTGCAAAAAGACAGACCGGGAGCTGACAGCTGAGCCTACCCTGTCGGAACATCTGGTACGCTACGTCAACGATATGCTGCATGAAGATATCACCGTCGGACAACTGGCGGGGCATTTCTTTCTCAGCACCTCGCAGTTTTCCAGGTTCTTCAGGGCGGCAACTGGGGCATCCCCCTGGAATTACATCCTTGCAAAACGCCTGATAAAAGCAAGAGAGCTGCTCCAGGGCGGTGAGAGCGTAAGAAAAGCGGCAGAGACCTGCGGCTTCAAGGATTATTCGGTTTTCTATAAGGCCTATGTAAAGCGTTTCGGGGAGAAACCGAGTGATATCCACAGATGACGGGAAGAACTGCGATCCACATCGGGAGCGGCATATAAAAGGAAAGCCCCGGATAGTCACCGGGGCGCATTTTCCATGAAAGGAAGCGTGACATAAGAATCCCCCGCCTGAACTGGCGGGGGATTCAGCATTTTATTTCATTTCCGCGATCTCGGTTATCTCTGCATTTCCCTGCAGATCCGCATAGATCGTAAGGATAGCCCATCCGGTGTCCGAGCCGGCAGTGGATGCCTTTGCTTCGCAGAGGATACGGTAATTGGTGCCTGTGACTACCTGGGAGCCCAGCAGAGCGGCTGCCTTATACTCCATACCCGTAATGGTTTTTGTGGCAAGCTCGAATGCCTTTGTGGCTTCCGGAGTCATGGCAAGATCCTCCGGCTGTGCGTAAGCGCCGACCATCATTCCATCGGATGAAGGAGCCGGAACCTCCGAGTCAGTGATCCGGGAAATGGAAGCATTTCCCTGCAGATCCTCATAGATCTCAACAATCGCATAGTACGGCGTAGCGTTCAGCTCTGCCACGGATGCATCCATGCGGCAGAGGAAACGGTAATTGGTACCGGCCACCACCTGTGTGCTGAGGAGAGCGAGGGGCGTATAGTATGCGCCGGTAAGGGTCTCCTGGGCCTTCTTGAACATATCCAGATGCTGCTCTGTGATCTTCATGGAATCAGCCGCAGACCAGCCGCCGCAGAGCATTTCGCCATCCCCTCCGGGTATATCCTGTCCATTGATCATTTCGTTTTCGCCTCCCTGCTTCTCATTTCCGTCCGTGGCGGGAGTGTCTTCCTTCCCGCTGTCCTTTGTTTCATGCTTCATTTTCTCAGCAGTGATATCCTTCTGCTGTGAAGTCTCTGCCTGGGCGGCCTTTTCGCCGGCGGTAGTTCCTGTGGATGTGCTTCCGCATCCGATGAGGGAAGCAGCCATCACGCCTGCAAGTGTCAGAACGTATAATTTCTTTTTCATGTTTATGTCCCATCCTTTCTGTATTCACGTCTGTTATTTGTTGTTACACCCTATATACATATGGAAATGTACAATTGTTGCAGAAACGTATATTATTTTTTTGCAATTTCCAGGATCAGGTTTTGAACCGTTTCTTCGCTTATCCCCCGGAAGGAGTAAAGGGAATAGGAAAATGTGTCATCGTACCAGTTGATCAGATGGAACCGGCCCGCTTCACCCTGCATGATGATCTCCATCCCCTGAAGGGTGGTTTTCTTTTTGACCGGATATTCCTCATAAACTCCGGAGTTATCCTCCTTGCCCCTGGTTTTCCGGAAGGAGAGATCTCCGTCTTCGCCGGCGTATTCTTCTTCCGCGATCGTACCGGCGATCAGCCGATATTCTGCCTCCGAAACCCGAAAGGGGACCGAGGTAAGATCCATCATCGGGAAGCCTGCAGCCTTTCCCAGTTCCTCCGGGGTTTTGAATTCGCTCATCTGGAAGGCACCGGGATAGGAAGCTCCATCCGTAGTTGACTCCGTACCGCCGGTGATCACACTTCCGGGGCCCGGGTCGGTAATGACGGGTGTTTCGGTGAAGGTGGTATCCTCCGTAGCCGGGATGGGGGATCTTGCGCTCCACGGCCTTGCCACCAGAAGAAGGATCGCTGCGGCTACGGCCAACCCTGCTGCGGGGAGCCAGATCCGAACCAGTTTTTTCCGTTTCTTTTTCTGGAACTGTCGGTCCACATTGGCAAGTATACGGCTCTGCATATCATCCGACAGTTTTATATGCTCCATGATCTCGTTATATTTAGCCAAAGTCGTATTCCTCCTTCAAGATCTCTTTCAGATGTTCCCTGCCCCGTTTCAGATCGGAACGGACCGTGGATTCCTTTCTTCCCAGGATCTTTGCGATCTCTGCCGTGGTATACCCCTCCTGATAGAAGAGGTGGACCACCTCCCGCTGCACCTCCGGCAGGCTTTTTACCGCCTCCCAGACGAAGGCCAGATCTTCCTGCTCCCTGGCCACCAGTTCTTCATTCAACTCATCCGTTTCCCTGCGGTTGTTATACTGGATCCGGTTTTTCGCCAGGTTCGCAGCGGCGGTCATGATATAGGCTTTTTCGTGAGCCGCATTTTCAAAATGAGGATCTGCTTCCAGAACGCGGATCAGAGTATCCTGCAGCACATCCTCTGCATCCGCCATGTTGTGCACATAGGAGTAGGCAAGACGCAGTATGGCATTTCCATAATCCTTCATAAAATGCTCCGCCCTGAGACTGATGGCGTCGGAAGTATCTTTTTTCCTCGAAAATGCTGTTTTCATACGTTCCTCCTGTTATGGATACAAAAGAAAAACGGAAAATGTTGCAGCCATAATTGAAAGTGGGGACGACCCTGTGAGATCGTCCCCTGGGATAAATGTTTACTTTACTTCTTCATATCTTACGTTCCGGATATGCACCGTGCCGGTTCCCTGTCTTCCGATGTTGAACTCGACCCGCGCATTTCCGTCGGAGGCTTCCTTCATTTCATACTCAAAGCTGTAGGAACTCCAGTCAGCAGTAAGCTCGATCCTGGTATTGTCCAGGTACCGGATATAGTCTACATCCGGACCGGTAACGGCGGTGATCAGAGAGTTGTCTCCGCAGGCTTCAAAGGAAAGCTTGTATTTCTTGCCCTTTTCAGCGGGAAGACCTGCCTGGATCAGCTGGATACTGTAATCCTCCAGTCCTTCGTTGTCGATCTTGATTCGGATCTCCTTATCCTTGATCTCGGCCGTTCCTACGCCGCTGTTCAGATTCTGGTATAACCAGTCCTTGTCATCTCCAAGGTTCTCCGCTTCGGCGAAATCTGCGTTGCGGATGTAGTTGCCTGTGGAATCCGGTTCACCGTAGGTCACCACCTTCTCGGGCTTCGTGACATTTTCATCGTAGCTGTCCTTCTGATATACACGGACATAATCCACATACATGCAGGTGCTCTCGTCAAATACCTGATCCGGATCGGGGTCTCCCGGCCAGTTACCGCCGACTGCCACATTCAGGATAATGTGGAAGGGATGGTTGAAAGGCGCGGGATACGGATTCTCTTTGGTGGCCGAAGCCGAGAACCAGTCACTTGTCTCGTAGAAGGCTTCACCGTCCACATACCAGCGGATCAGTCCCGGCTCCCATTCAACAGCGAATACGTGATATTCTTTGGAAAAATCACTTCCGTTGGAGAAGCTTCCCTGCTTCTGGCCGTGGGGATCGCCATAGTGAATGGTTCCGTACTGCCTGGTGGGATCATTACCCAGGATCTCCATGATATCGATCTCGCCGCTCAACGGCCAGGAACCATAGGTGGAGGATGTGGGCATCATCCAGAAGGCAGGAAGAAAACCGTTGCCTGAGGGAACCTTGATCTTTGCCTCAACACGTCCGTAGGTAAAATCGTGTCTTCTCATGGTGTTCACCCGGCCGGAGGTATAGGTCACATTTCCCTTGTCATCCACTTCCTTTACGGGGCGGATGACCAGCTCGCCCTTCTCAACGTAGGCGTATTCCTCTGAGTCGGCGTAGGCCTGCAGCTCCCGGTTTACCCAGCCGGGTTTGTGGATCTCATAGTCCCAGTCGGTGCGCGGAAGTTTTCTTTCGGCGTAGTCGAAATTCTCTTCCCATACCAGATGATACTCTGCATCTGTGGGGTACTTCACATATTCATCCGGTTCCTCCGGAGTATAGGGTTCGGTAACCTTCTCCGTTTCGGGCTCGGTTGCCGGCTCTGTGGAGGCTTCCGTTACGGGCGTTGTGGCTGCCTCCGTGGATACAGCTTCGGTCTTGGGTGCTTCGGTTGCTGCGCCGGTGGTGGTCTCATTTTCTTTTCCGCAGGCGGAAAGAAGAGAAAGGGCAAATGCACCGATCAGCGCGGCACTGATATATTTCTTCAATTCATTGATCCTCCTTTGTTCATGGATAACCATATTTTACCATAATAAGCACGGGAATTCCATGAAAATAGATATCCGAAGGGCGGTGGTTGTGGTATCATAGGCATTGGAAATCAGCCGGCCACGTGGAAATGGTGATGATACAGTGATGATCGGAGGAAAAACGAGGATTCACATGGAAACAAAGTTTGACGATATTGAATGGAGGACGCCGGACGGAACGGAACGCCGGGCGATCCTTGCCTGTTCGGAAATGTACTATAAGGATAAAAAAGAAGACGCCTCCGGGTTTGGATAGCCCGGAAGGCGTCTTCTTTACGCTTATGGCCGATACAGGAATATGTAATTCATTGCTCCGTAATCCGTGTAGGATACGCCTACGGCATACTGGATGACGCCGTCGGTGTAGATACCGTTGATACGGAAATCCCTTCCGGTCTCATCGGAATCCACGCTGATGGAACCGTTGGATACAAAGTATCCGGGAATGCTTTCGTCCACATTGTCCACAGGCTGCTGCCATTCTCCGTCTTCGCCCATCTTGGTCCATGGATAATCATAACTCATGATGATCCGGTTGGTATCCACGAGTTCGAAGTTGGCATCCACAAGGGAGACTCCATAGGAATCGAATTCCCTTCTGAAATCCCAGATGATATAGCCTTCCCAGCGTCCGGTGATCTCTTCTGCGTTCATGACCTGCTGACCGGTAGGTTGATAGATCATCTCCTCTTTTACCCAGTTGAAATGATCCAGGATGGGAGTGCCGAAGCAGGACAGAAGATCGGCCTTCAGTGCAGGAGTCTCCGAAACCGCCAGGTCGCTGACCTTAAAGAATTTCAAATCTTCCGGCTTGACCTGATAACCGAAGGAATCCTTATCAAAGAGATGATAGGGATTTCCGTCCGGAGCGGTATACAGTTCCTTAAAAGATTTGTCCGACCACATATAGGAGTGGTACAATTCCTTATCCACACTTCCGCCGTAGAGGGCCATGCAGAGACCGTCATAATCCTGCGGGGCGGTGATGAAGAAAAGTATCTTTGTATACGATGTCTCGTGGTATCTGCTTCCGTCGGTACTGTCTTCGAAATCAAAATAGTCTGTCCGGTGTTCTTCGGAGAAGATGCCCTCCACATGGATGGTCTTGTCCTTTACGGGAATATCGTAGATCACCTTGTTCTTCTGATTGTCGATCCCGTCTACGATGTTATAAAACTCCATCTTATAGCCGGTGGTGTAATCGAAGAAGATGGGAGTGATCATTCCGTTCAGTATGGACCATTCCACTCCGTCGGTCTTGTCCCGGAAATCCCCCATGAAATCCATGTTCACTTCAATGGTGTAATTCACATTTCCTGCAGTGTCCGGATCGGAGACCAGGACCTTGTCGATGTGGGAGGTGTATTCCGAACGTTCGGGGATCAGGCCCGGATCATCAATAGGCTTGGCATTCGGATCCTCCAGTGATTCGTAATAGTTCACGAAATACATATAACCATTCTGCGTCACCTTGGTATCCGCAGGGGAGAAGGTGAGGGCATTTTCTTCGAAATAGGGCACGGGTTCGGGCTGCTCTGTGGTGGGTTCTTCCGTGGTGACCGCTTCCGTGGTGGGTTTCTCCGTGATGGGTTCTTCCGTGGTGACAATCTCCGTGGTGGGAACCGCTGTGACCGTTTCGGTGGTGACGATCTCCGTGGAAGCATTGGCCTGAGTTGGCTCCGTCTTATCACCTTTGTTCAGCATGATGATGAGGATGATGACGCCGGCGATCAGGGCTGTACCTGCAATGGACAGGCCGATGATCAGCTTTTTTTTACTTCCGCCGCCCTTATTCGGGGAAGGTGTTTCCGGCCCTCTTGAAGGCTGCACCGGCGGCACCGGCTGGTACTGTTGTACCGGGCTGTAGTGGGGCTGGTTTTGCTGAATCGGTTGGCGCTGTTGCATCGGTTGGGTCTGCTGTGCCTGTTGATTCGGCTGGACCGGCTGGTACTGAGCTTGAGGCACAGGCTGATTTTGCTGAACCACTTGATTCGGCTGAACCTGCATGTACTCAGGCTGCTGTGCCGGCTGACTTTGCTGTGCCGGCTGTTCAGCGGTCTGCATCGGTTGCTCCCCGGGCACCTGCATCTCCTGCTGGGCGGCCAACGGTGCGCCGCAGTAATCACAATATTGTGTGCCCAGAGGTAACTCTGCGCCACAGATCATACATTTCATAATCCCCTCCTTGATCCTTTACCAAAAACACTGTCCGCATAGCCGTAAAAATGCGGATACTTCTATAAGTTTAGCATTGAACCTGTCAAGATGGCAAGACGGATATTGACAAGTGTTTTCGGCTCCGATATAATCAAGCTAATGAATATTAGCCAGCTGAACTAAAAAATACAACTGAGTCAGAAGAGTTGAGGACAGCGAGAGGAGGAACGGAAATGAAGAAGAAACCGGAGGTGTATTTATTCGGACAGATCCTGGGGACCCATTCCTTTCTGCTGAAGGGTGGATTCCTTCAGCCGGATGAGTATTCGGAGATCAGTGAGAAGTATTTTCTCCCCGGAGGGGAGACGGAGGCAGCGGAGGGATTTACCATCATCACCCAGGGCGGAGGAGAGATGCTGTACGCCAGACGGGGAGAGGAGATCCACAGAATGAAACCCATTCCCGTTGAAGTACGGAGCACCCTTGGCGCGGGAGATACCTATAAGGCCGGCTGCGTCTATGGCCTGCTGCAGGGTATGTCGGACAAAGAGCTGGTGCGGTTCGCCAGCGCATGCTCGGGCATCGCCATTTCCAGATTTCCCCTTCCGCTTCATCCACCGAAGCTTTCCGAGGT
>JAGBNH010000034.1 GCA_017634475.1 Eubacterium sp. | reverse complement strand
TGCTAACGCCTTCCCTGCCCGCACTCGCTGCCGCGAGCACGGCACCGGAAGGCTATGCATTGTCCTGCTAACGCCTTCCCTGCCCGCACTCGCTGCCGCGAGCACGGCACCGGAAGGCTATGCATTGTCCTCAGAATGACAGGCATTTTTTTAATGCCATTCCCTTATTACGCTTCCAGCAGCCGGATCACCTCATCTGCACGGTTCAGGATGGCATCTGCAGCTTCCTTCACCGCATCATTGGGCTGGATCAGGTCGATCACCATGACGGTATAGAGTCCGGCCGCGTGGCAGGCCAAAATCCCGTTGATGGAGTCCTCGATGCCCATGGTATGCTCCGGCGCGGTTCCCAGCTTCTCACAGGCCTTCAGGAAGATGTCCGGGAAGGGTTTTCCCCGGGTCACCATATTGCCGTAAACGATCTCGTCAAAAAAGTCATACAGCCCATGGCGCTTCAGATGGTATTCGGCCCGGTCACTGGCGGTGGATGTGGCAAGGCCTACCCGGATGCCACTGTCCTTCAGATACCGCAGCAGCTCCCGGATCCCCGGCTTTACATCGAAGCCCGGATCCCGTCCATACACATCCACGCCGCTGTTGACGCATTCCCTGAACTCCAGATAATCGATGTCTGTTCCGAACATTTCCTCAAAATGCCTGCGGTTGGTGACCTTCGTTCCTCCGGCGATCCGCTCGCAGAAGGGGTCCACCATATCCAGCGGTAATCCGTATTTTTCGAAGGCCCGCCGTTCCATCATGCGATAGACCTTCTCCGAATCGAAGATCACGCCGTCCATATCAAATACCACAGCCTCAATCTTTTCTTTCATAAATGTCTCCTGAAAAACAGGGGCGGTTTCCGTGATCATTTTACGAAAAACCGCCCCTTTGCTCTGTCTTACTTCTTCTGTTTCCAGCTCTTCTGCCGTGCAATGAGGAGGATGATGATCAGTAGCAGCAGTACGCCGCCGCCGATTCCCAGGATCATTCCCCAGTTGACCTTGCTTCCGAAGCTGAAGGTCCAGGAAAGTGTACTCTCGTTTCCTGCCTCGTCATGCGCCTTAACAAGAAGTGTATAATCACCCTTCTGGTCTACGGTGAATTTCGAGGAATTGTTGTTAATGGACTGTTCCTTGCCGTTCAGTACCACTGAATCAAGCACATCGTCATCGATCTGCATGCTGATGGAAACATTTGCTGCTTCCAGGATCTCCTGCTTATCCTCGATACCGGTGATGATGATATTCGGAGCGATCTGATCCAGGATAAAGCTTACTTCCTTGGAGGATTCATTCTTAAGCTCATCAACTGCCGTTACCTTCAGGACATGAGATCCGTCGGCCAGATCCGAAATACCGTCATAAACCGTACCATCCAGGTAAACCGTTACATCACAGACGGTCAGATCCTTCACCAGTTCCTTCTCATCGATATCCCATACGAACTTATTCAGGCGCTTTCCGTCATACTTGGACAGATCTCCGATGATCGGAGCCGTCTTATCGATGGTGAAATGTACAGCCTGATTGGAGGTATTCCCTGCCTTATCCCTGGCATCGATCTTGATATCATAGATTCCGTCGTCCACGTACTTCTGGGAGAACTTGGATTCCCGGCCGCTGTTGATATCAAAGGGCTGTGCTTCCACCGGATTCGACTTCTGATCGATATCCACTCTCGTTCCTTCGACGGTCATCTGGCTGGTCTTGTAGAAATTCTCTGTCACTGCCACTTCAAGCAGAACATCCGAAACCGTCTTGTCGTAGTTCTTTACGCCATCCAGAACCAGTGAAGGCGCTGTCTTATCCATAACGAAGGTGTAGCTTGTGTGTCCGGTATTTCCGGCCTTATCCATAGCATCGAAATCGAAACGATACTCACCATCCTCTGTGAACAGTTCCTCCATGGTAGAGGTCCTGCCTGTGGCTTTGAACTGTACGGTCTTCACCAGGTTCTCCTGTGAACCATCCACCTTCTTATAAACCCGAACAACTGCAGACTGCATGTCGGAGTAGAAGGATTCTACCATGGTGTAGGTTGCGGTAACATCCTTTGTGGAGGCTCCGTCGGTTGCGTCAGAGGAAATGGTCAGCTCCGGAGCTGTTTTATCGATCCGGAATGCCACTGTCCTTACAGCACTTTCATTACCTGCACGATCCACTGCCTTGTAGGAGATCCGATAATCCGCCTCATCCGCGTAACGGTCGTTTCCTTCCGAGATCTTCGTGGATGTGGTATTCGTTCCTCCTGTCGGTGCGGTCACTGCCGCGGTCCTGGTCAGGTCTCCCTCATCCTCATTTGCGTCGGAAACGGTAACCGCAACCAGTCCCTCGCCGGTGAGATACCGCTCGGGAGCACCTTCACTGAAGGTGGTTCCGTTCAGATCCGTGCTGATCACCGGATCGGTCTTATCAATGGTAAATGTTACGCTCTGCTCTGTTGCACTGTTCCCGGACTTATCTCTGGAGTTGATCTTGATCACATGCTCTCCTTCCGAAGAAGCGGTGTAAGATGCTCTGGATATTCCGTTGGTGGTGCTGAAGTGTGAAAGCGTCCGCACTGTAGTTCCGTTATCGGTTACCGTAACGGATTCCGGATTGAAATCTCTTACGATAAAGCTAAGGGTCACATCCCGGTTGAAATACTGTGCATAAGAATATGCATCACCGGATTCCGCGTTGTTGTAGCTTGTATTGTATGCATCAAATTTCGGTGCATCTTTTGCGCCATCCACATCGATATCCGCTACAGGCTTAACACTATCCACGGTGAAGGTCACCGTTTTCTCTGCCGGATTTCCGGCCAGATCCAGTACAGTGTAAACCAGCTTGTAGGTTGCATTCCGGCTGAAGGACTTCTTACCCTCCTCGATGGGATATACGGTCTCGCTTCCGGTTTCTCCGGTGGAGTTATCCATCCAGGTAACAACCAGCTTGTTCTCTGCTGCATCCTTATGATGCTCGGTGATCAGCAGCTCCATATCTACTGTCTTGGAGAAATACCCGATATCCGTTGCGGGAGTTGCCTCTCCGTTGGCCTTCAGGGTGATCACCGGTTTCTTCGTATCAATAACAAATGTAAGGGAATCCTTCCTGGATGCGTTATTCGCCTTATCCTTTGTACTTACATAAATGGTATGCTTTCCTTCTCCGGAAACCGTTACTCTTGTTCTGGAAACGCCCGGATAGGTTCCGCCTGTCCACACTACAGGTGCGCTGGTTCCGTCTACCAGGATCTCTGCGTCATTCTTACCCTCGTCGCTGACAAGGACATACAGCTGAACATTATCCTGATTGATGTAATAATCGTAGTCGTAGGCGAGACCCGGGAAATCCTTGTTCTCGTAATGCTTCGGTGTCTTATTTACCTTGCAATACTCCGGATCAAGCTCGATACCCACTGACGGGGGTGTATTATCCAGATCAAAGACGATGGTCTTCTTTGCAGCACCGTCACGCTTGCTGGACTCCTGGTTATATGCCTTATCCCATACTTCCAGGGTGATCTCATATCGCCCGTCCTGAACTAAGGAGGGATCTACGCCAAGAAGCTCACTCAGCTTCGTCTCTGCCATGTTGCAGATGGGAGTGGTATTCGCTCTGTCGATGGTGTGGATCACTGAACCGTCAAGCTTGATGGTCATTCGTACCAGATCCACCAGGATATTATCCGAGCTGTTGAACTTGATAATGGGATCGCCTGTCTGGGGAACGCTGATGGTAGAACGACGGTTCACCAGAAACTTCTGGATCTCAGGCTTCTGCGCATCCACATAGCAGGTCTTCTCAAAGTTAACTGACGGATTTCCCACATTATCAACGATCTTAAATGCTACGTCTGTACCTGCCTCCGTTTCCGAAGGATTGATCTCCAGCGTTACATTATAGGATCCGTCTCCGTTGTCCACCGGTGTTCCCCGGGTAGCTCCCTTTTCCACAACCAGGGATTCCGCACCTATACCGGATACATAGGTTCCTTCGATCTTATCGGAATATTTCACATCCAGAAGGATGGAACGATACCACGCGTCTACGATGGTGGTCTTCTGTTCCCATTCCGGATCGGAAAGGTCGATGCCGATATACTGGATCGTATCCGGCTCACCAACGGATCCATGTGCGTTCTTGCCCCGTGCGGTGATATTATTGATCTTCGTGGAAGCAGTTCTTGTGATCTCGTAGGTATAAGTATAATGATACTTTCCTGTTCCGTCCTTTGCGCCGTCCCCCAGTTTTGCCACCGGAACAACGGTATCCGTAACGGCCTGGCCATCATCCTGTGCGCTGATCTGGAATTCCGTAAGCTCTATGTCGGAATAGATCGTATAATTGATCTTTACGGTTCCTGCATTGGTAGCGGAGCTTCCGCTCAGCACCGGATCAAAGGTATGAGACACTTCGATCACTTCATTGGAAAAACCGAAGGAGATGCTCTCTTCCTTCTTGTTGCCGGCCACATCATAAGCCGTGATCCTGGCATCAATGGTTCTGCTCTTGTAGTTTGTATTTGCCGGAACGGTAATGGTCCAGACATCGCCTGAGCCCTTAACGCCGTAGAACCTGGTGCCGTCGATCTCCATATATACCGAATTCGAAGCGGGGATTCCGCTGACCGCGGTTCCCTGGTCCTTCAGGGTAAAGGAAAATTCCGTACCCTGTCCGGAGGAAAGCTTTCCTTCCACCTTTCCGTCCGTGATCACTTCGTCATTGGCATTTCCGGTCTGTTTTACGGAAATTCCGGAAATGGTGGGTGCATCAGGATCATAGAAGGTGGGGATCAGTTCCGAGCTGATCTCGGTGCCGATATCCGTAGTTGCTACGATCTGATAGCTTCCTGCCCCCGGTGTGGAGGGCGTGATGTTAAGATTCACATTTGCGCTGGAGGCATTCGGATTTGCTTCATCCACCTTCGACGAAGCTACTGTGTCATTCAGGGTCACGTTCGTGATCCGCTCGGATCCATCCGCGGTCCTTACGCTGGCGTTGATCTTAACCGTTGTATCATAGGCGCTGAAATAATATTTACCGTCGGTCTTGCTCTTCTCTACATCACTGCCCCATTCGTTCTTTCCGACCACGCGATATCCGTCAATGACCGGTTTCTGGGAATAGGTAACTACGGCGTTATAGACTACATCATTTTTTCCCGTAGCGGAAACCGTCACGGTGAAATTCCTGGTGGCACCTTCATTTGCAGCCGCACCGGGGATCACTACGGTTCCCGCAGCGCCCGTGTAGGTATCCACTCCATCCGATGCGGATACCGAAAGCGGGTCCGTATCATCGGAGGTAAAGGCGATCTCCACATCCTGTAAGGGATTGATGCCGGAAATGGACAGATTCTTGTCCGCAAGTGTTCCGGTCTTCGTGGCCGTGCTGATGGAAGCACCGGTGATGTTGATGTACAGATCCCGTTCCACCGTCTTCGCCAGGAAATAAACCAGGGTACTTTCCGTATTCTTCAGTTCAACCTTCTTGTAAATGTTGTACTTCCCGTCATTGGAATTCCCGCTTGCATTTACACCGGTGATCACACTCGTTTTTGTTCCCCAGCCGCTCACCTGGGTCGCATCCGTCTTGGGTGCATCATCCGTTTTCTCGTAGGCAAAGCTTGTCACTCCGTAATAGAGGTTCGGCGATGTATCCACATTTTCATAAACATCCGTTCCGCTGATGCTGACCTCTTTATTTACATCATCAATGGAAGCTGCCAGCTCGTCCATATCGGTCTGCTTCAGATCCACCGTAGAGTACGAAACGACATCCACCGTAACCGCCGGTCTGGTTTCATCCACGTCCAGTGTCGCCGGATCATCCGCAACAGCCGGAGCCGCTTCACGTATACCATAAAGCACGGCCTGAGGTGCGTCCTTATCCACAACCGTCAGTGTTTCGCCGCTTGTGTAGGTGGCGTCATCCACATAAGCCGGTACAGCGCCGGGCTTATACCACGCATACCAGTAACCATTTTCATCCGTCCCCTCAAATGTCGGCAGCGCATAGCTGATCTTATCCGACGGAGAATTCAGGATAAATGTGGTGCTCGTTTTGAAATCCATCCCTGAGTTCTTCAGATAATCCGTATCCTGAAATGCTGTAAACTCCACAGCACCTTCCAGATCTGCCGCGGAGGACTTGTCCTCCTCTCCATTCAGGTAGACCACACTGAGGGCCATGGCAGCGGACAGGCCCAGAGCGGTGGCCCGTTTCGCGATCTGCCATTTTCTGCTGTTTGCTTTCTTCATTGTTACCATCCTTTCCAGACCGGATCAGCAAAGCATCCGATTCTGTGCATTTATCTTAATGGTAGTACTATTAGTATAATGATTCGTTCGAATGGACGATGGTGATCTTTGCGATCACGCGGATACCCTTTCCGGCATCTTCATCCGTTCTTGTATGGATACTCCGGAGTACGGCGGTTTCTTCACCACTGTACCTGCCGACGATCTCCTCATCCTCCGGAACCTCATTTCTTCCGGAGATCAGCACGTCCGTAGCCTCGTCATCCACAGCGGTGCCTGCCGACCTGCCCACGGTTTCCGTCCTGCGGTTCGCCATGAGCACATCCGTCTCTTCTTCTCCTGCCGCAACCGGTCCCGACTGTTTTCCGGAGGACAGCACATCCGTTTCTTCCTCATAGGCTGCCCTGGAAGCCTTACTGCCGCTGCCGGAGAGTACATCCGTCTCATCCTCGTAACCGCCGCGTCCTGTTGCAGCTCCTGCAGTACCGGAAAGCACATCTGTTGCATCCTCATAGCCGCCGCGTCCTACTGTACCTCCAACTGTAGCTCCGGCTGCACCGGAAAGCACATCCGTTGCATCCTCGTAGCCGCCGCGTCCTACCGTACCTCCAACTGTACCTCCTGAAGCGCCGGAAAGAACATCCGTTTCGTCCGCATCCTCGGTCCAGCCCTTTTCAGAGGAAATGGAACTCACAACCGTAGGAGAATCCTGGCCAAGTACTTCCGTCTCTTCATTTTCCAGAGCAACATCCTTGCCCGGTCTTCTTCCGCCGTTTCTGCGGTTTCTGGTTCTTGCCGAATCCTTGGATACATCCTTCTCCGGTTCTGTCCGCAGGGTATCTGACTTATCCTTCTTCAGGGCTCCGGTGTCCATTTCCGCATCTCTTACATGGATCTTATCCTGGGAAGCATGGATCGCTTCCTTCTTCGATTTCGATTCATAACCGCTGGCGCGGATCTCTGCGATTGCCTTCCTCTCTGCGCTTCCCGTAACAACGCCCAATGCCTTGGGGATCTTAAATACGAAGAACAGTACCACGGAAAGGAGCAGACAAACGAGTGCGACGATCAAACCCGCCAAGAATAATGCTTTATACATTCCCATAGTTCAACACCCCTTCCTCGTTGATCTTGGCTGTACCATCCTGAAGGGATTTCAATGTTTCCATATCTGTAACCATCTTCAGCCAGTTGGAATTATTCTCAATACCCGGGATCGCAAGTCCTGCCGTATACACGGAAAGGATCTCATCTCTTGCGGCCTTCGGCCAGGTAGTGATATCATCCCCATGTGTCCGATTGAATTCATTGTAAAGGAAGAGCAGATGCTTGGTATAAACCTTCCCCAGATTATCCTGGGTCAGATTGCTCTTTGCCAGAGCAGCCTCCGCTTCCTGATAGGTCTTTCTTGCATTGTCCGGATCCTCAAGGATCTCGTAGATCTCGGCGATCCGGCACATTTTCTCTTCATAAGCCTTCCGGTAGGAAACCAGAGTTGCGCTTTCCAGCGCCGCTGCGTTCATGGACATCTTACCGCTGGCCTGATTTGCCACTTCCTTGCAGGCGCTGATGGCCAGCTTATAGCTTGCTGCGTCGTCATTCACCTTTCCAAGCTGGTAATAGATCTCCGACAGGCTGTTGTGGAAATCATAGTCGTACTGGGATGCATCCTCTCCGCTGTAGTTCTCCAGATCGGACACTGCCTGTGCCATAACCCGCTCCGCCTGTTCAGCCACATTTTCCGTGCCGATATAGGTGGTATAGATTCTTCCCAGCATCCTGTAGTTTACAAATTTTTGCTCATCCGAATTGTTGAAATGGGTCATATTGTAGTTGGCAAAGCCATCTACCTTCTCCATCAGATTCTGCACATTTACGTTATTACTGGAAAGGATAAATGCAATACTTTCATAGTATCCGGCCAGCTCGCCGTAATCCGGATCATCGGAGGGAACCATACGGAAATATTTATCCGCAGCGCCGTAATCCGAAAGCTCCGTAAAGTACGCCAGACCCAGGCGATACAGCACCTCAGCATTCTTGTTCAGCTTGGAATCGCTGTTGTTCACCCGGTTCGCAATGATCGACAGACCGTCGGACAGCGTAAGGGCATTTTCCCCCTCCGCATCCGGATCCTTGGAGGCATCGATGTACAGGTCGATGTAGGATACATACGCGTCCGCATCCTCATCATTCAGATCAAACGCCTTCTTGTATTCCTCAGAGGCCTTCTTGTACTGCCGGCTAACCTTCTCATTATTACCCGACTCAATGTACGAAGAATAGTTCTCCTTCTCCACCCGCTTCATCCCGTTATAACCCACAACGGAGACAATGGCTCCCGCAATGGTAAAGAGCACAGCCGCGCCAAAAAGGATAACCTTCTTCTTGTTGGATTTCTTGTAGGAATCGTCCAGCTCCGTATAGTGATCCAATGCATATAAAAGCTCCGAACAGGACTGATAACGATCCTCCGGGTTCGGCTGCGTACATTTGATGATGATCTGCTCGAGACCGGTGGAAAGCGCAGTGTTCCACTGACGGATCGGTTTGATCTCATAGGGCGGTTCGCTGGGGTTCATACCCGTTACCATATGGTACAGCGTTGCACCCAGGTTATAAATGTCGGTCCGGGCATCCGTATTATAGATGCCTCGTCCCTGCTTATCACCGAACTGCTCCGGTGCCGCATAACCACGGGTACCCAGCGCAGTGGTATCAGCGTTGTTCTCGATGGTATATTCCTTCGCTGTTCCAAAGTCGATCAGCTTGACGCCACCCTCCGGACGAAGCATTACATTTGAAGGCTTCATATCCCGGTAAATGATTGGCGGGTTCATGGAATGCAGATAGTCCAGTGCGGAAGCAAGCTGTATAGCCCAGTCGATCACAGTCTCCTGGGGCTGCGCGCCTTCTGCCTTAAGTACATCTGCCAGGTTTGTACCCTCGATAAAGTCCATTACTACATAGATCGTTCCACGGCTCTTGATGATGTCCACGATCCGGGGAAGTACGGGATGATCCACATTCTTCAGGATATTCGCTTCTCGCTCCAGGCCCTTCAGAAGAGTCTCCGTGTCCTTGGATCCGTCATTCTTGATCTCCTTTACCGCCCACTGCTTGTTCAGACGGTTATCACGAGCAAGATAAACGATGGACATGCCCCCACGTCCGATCTCTTTCAGTATTTCGTATTTTCCATCTAATACTGTACCTTCTCTAGTCATTCTACCGTAACTCCAATTTTCTATAATCCTTTTCCAATACTACGGTCATTTCTGACCTGCACTTCTCACTCCATAGTATGGTCAATCACGCGGTCTTGATCACGGCTACCGTGATATTATCCGTCTCCTTCCGGTTCTTTACCATTTCCGTCAGATAAACACAGCCGTATTTCATTTCTTCTTCCGTATTGCAGGCCTTCGGCCCCAGCTTCTCCATCATTTCCTCATCGGAGATCTGATGGCGGAATCCATCCGAGCAAAGCATGTATACGGCATCTCTCTTCAGATGCCCCTTTACAAAATCCGGCTCCACTACTGCGGATGCACCGACGCACTGAAGAAGTACGCTTCTTCTCGGGTCGATGGCTGCCTGCTCCGGAGTCATCCGGCCCATGGCGATCTCTCTGGCCACAAAGGTCTGATCATTGGTAAGAAGCCTTGATCCTGCTTCCGTCATTTCATATACACGACTGTCTCCCACATGTACTATGTAGAACTCATCATTGACCATAAGTATGGCGGATATCGTAGTACCCAGCATCAGGTTGTTTGCCGCGCCGTACTTTCCAAGAAGCTGATTCTGTGTCTGGATGATGGTATCCCAGTCCTTTCTCAGTCTTGCCACGGAGAAATCTCCATCCAGGATCATATTCGTGAAGTCTTCGTCAAACCATTTGCAGAAGGCCATGATCACTTCCTTAGATGCCAGTTCTCCCTTGGACAGACCGCCCATTCCGTCACAGACGATCCCGAAGGCCACCTGTCCTATGGGGGAATCGATGATCCGGATCGCAAGGGAATCCTGATTTGTATTTTTCCGTGTTCCGATATCCGTATTATAGGTTGCGGTATATTCCATTTTACTCTCCCTTTCTCAGGTAGAAGATAAAATCTTCGTCCCCCATGCGGATCCGTGCGCCGTTCTTCAGCAGCACCTTTTCACCCGGATCGATCTTGATCCCATCCACATAGGTTCCGTTTGTCGAATTCAGGTCTTCCAGATAGTTCACTCCTCTTTCCTGAATGATCCGACAATGTGCCCGGCTGATGGCCGAGTTATTCTCCAGCGTATAATCGGCATTGATCCTGGACTTACCGATGGTAAATCCACTCTTCAGGATCATAATGCGCTCGCTGGTCTTCAAACGAACAAGATTCGGCTGCGGTGCTGACGGTGAGACAGGTGTTACCGGTGCAGCGGGTGTTGCAGGAGCTGCCGGTTTTTCCGGTGCGGCAGCCGCTGTCGGTGCTGCGGGCTTTTCCGGTGCAGCAGGTGCTGTCGGTGCGCTGCTTCCCATCATCTTGCCGAGATCGAGTTCATCAATATTCTTTTCGCTATTCTTAAGCTCCGTAAGCTGAGCCGTCTGACCTGCTACCAGCGGATCTACCGACGGTGCTTTATCCTTCTCATTCGCCGGAGCTTCCTGTTTCTTCTCTTCTGTCAGAGCGGCCGGTGCCTTAGGCGGCTGGCCCATCGGTGTCTGGCCCATCGGCGGTACCGGTGCCTTAGGCGGCTGGCCCATCGGATTCTGGCCTAAAGGCGGCTGGCCCATAGGTGCCTGACCCATCGGTGCTTTCGGCGCCTGACCTACCGGCGGCTGACCCATAGGTGCCTGGCCCATAGGAGTTTGTCCCATCGGTGCTTTCGGTGCCTGACCCATCGGTGCGGGCTGACCCATCGGCGGCTGGCCCATCGGTGCTTTCGGCGCCTGACCCATCGGATTCTGTCCTACAGACGGCTGGCCCATCGGTGCGGGCTGACCCATCGGCGGTACCGGTGCCTTCGGTGCCTGGCCTACCGGCGGCTGGCCCATCGGAGCTTGGCCCATCGGTGCTTTCGGTGCCTGACCCATGGGTGCGTGGCCCATCGGCGGCTGACCCATCGGTGCCTGGCCCATAGGAGTTTGGCCCATCGGTGCTTTCGGTGCCTGACCCATTGGATTCTGGCCTACAGG
>JAGBNH010000033.1 GCA_017634475.1 Eubacterium sp. | reverse complement strand
GGCGAAGCCATGCCCTTTGGCGAGGATGGCATATTACTGGTAAACCTTCTTTCCTCCGTGATCTGTGCGGGTGATGCTGTGCCGAAGGAACTGGGGATGAAGGCAGTAGAGCTTGCCTGTGTGTATATGGTGGATCGGTGTATCAAAGCCTATGAGATCTATGATGAGGAAGAACGATATGTTTATCTCAGAGTGTGCAGGCATCTGATGTCGCTGTGTCATTCTTATTCTCTGCGGAATCCGGGTTTGTTTATCGGCCGGGAGATCCGGGATCTTGCCTTATGTGCGGTAGGCGTGGGAGGCAGAATATCCGTAAGAGCCGCCGGGTGGCTGGTTCGGGAAAATGATCATATCCGCAGTGCATATGACAGGCTGTTATCGCTTCGAAAACAACAACAGGCAGAGTGCCCGGGTTTTACGTTGGATCATCTGACGAGTACTGTCGGGCAGGAGATTCATCGGTTGGAGGGTGAAGTACTCCATTGTCTGGCCAGGGCAGATAAAAAGGAGAAGCTGGAGTCTCTCCAATTTGTGTTTGATCGCGACCTTCCTTCCGGCAGCCTGATCCTTCATTTCGGAAGCTTTTATTATACGGATGGGATCTATGACGAAGAGGGTTATGTGGGTGATTCCCTGGGCCTTGAAAAAAACGAAGATTTCCCATACGCCCGGTATTATTATATGACCCTTTATTTTAATAAGGTGACGCGTATATTTTATCTGGACAAAACCACGTTTATCGATCAGGTGGTGAAGGAATATACGGAAGAGCTTAAAGCTTCGGGTGATGGAGGTATACAAAGGGCACTATGGGATATACTGCTCTTACCGGCAGAGGTATCGATAGAACACGCGAAGCATCTGTACATCGTCCCGGAGGGTGAGCTCTGCAAGGTGCCCTTTGAGCTTCTGGAGAACGAGAATGGAAAACGGCTGATGGATATGGTGGATTCCGTGGAATATCTCTCCTCTGTACAGCGGATCAGAGACAACGTGCCGGAGCAGAAGGATCAGCGGAAGATGATGATCATCGCCGATCCTGCATTTCATATACAGGCAGACGGGACGGCCGGTACGGATAAGGAAGTCGTATCTTCCGGCTTTGTCCGCGATCCGGGTGCGGATTTCTTCCGGAACGGGATCGCGCCTCTTCCGGGAACGGCACTGGAGAGCAGTGCGGTACAACGTATAGGTGAATCTGCGAAAATGCAGGTGATCTGTTATGAAGGGGAAGCAGCCAATAAGAAGCAGCTGGAGGATATCCGGGCGGATATTGTACATTTTGCAACGCATAGCTTTGCCTTTCCCCAGAGCCGGGACCGACTGGAGGAACGAACGAGGGACGGACTGTTTTACGGAACCTGGTTCAGTCATGCCCCCAACCCGCTGCAGCGATGCGGGCTGATCCTGGCCGGCGCGGAAAATGCACTGCAGGGAGCGCCGATTTCCGAATGCGGTGACGGGATCATGACAGGCTACGAGGTACTGTCCCGGGATATGTCCGGGGTACATCTGCTGGTACTGGCAGCATGCAACAGCGGTGCCGGGTTTATACAGAACGGAGAAGGACTGAGAGGACTGCGGAGTGCCTTTGAGGTCGCAGGGGTAAAGAATATCATCTGTTCCCTGTGGGAGGTTCCCGACATACCGGCGGCAATCCTGATGAATGATCTCTACCGGGCCTTCCTGCTGGAGCAGCGATCTTTGTCCGAAGCGCTGAACACAGCACGGGAGAAACTGAAAGGATATACCGGTACGGAGGTGAAGGAGATCCTTCATTCCCTTCAGGCGCAGAGTGAACGTACATTTCACCTGAACGAAAGGGAGCTGGATCTGCTGGATCTGGCAGAACCGGAAGAGAAGCCCTTTGCGGCACCGTATTTCTGGGCCGGATTTATCCGTATCCGCTGCGGATGAACAGACTGCCCGTGAAAAAATGAAGAAGAAAAGCGATATGACCGCAGTCATACCCTCCTTCCCGGAAGATATGACCGCGGTCACTGTTTTTCATGTTGGGCGTATGTTAGATTAGGTTCAGCAAATGAGTGATGCACGCGGAGGAGTAGGAAAATGAGATCAGGATTATCCGCATCAAAATACATACGAAATAACAAAAGAACCTGCTTTGTGCTGATCATCGCACTGGCGCTGACCTTCATGGCCATGTATATCGTGAACTATCTGCTGAAGGTCACGGAGGAGAGCTTTAAGCCGCCGCTTCTGGAGCTGCCGAAGCATGTCACCTATGCAGATCTGACGCCACAGGCTCTGGGGATAGATCCGGCGGATTATACGGCAGAGGACGGAAGCCTGTCCAGGGATTATCGTGCCGCCAGAGAAAAGCTGATAGAGGAGCTGAAGAAGACCGAGGGTGTCCGGGATGCATACTATACCCAGACACTGAAAGCCAACTACAACGCGGTGCTGGGAATGACAGGATATGAATTCCCCCTGGTGGAGCCGGAGAAGATCCCCGAATTCCTGGAGCATATGGACGCGAAGCTGGTGGAAGGCAGACTTCCCTCCGGGGACGGGGAGATCCTCTGTGACAGTGAGATCCTGAAGAACCTGGGACTATCCATGGGAGACTGGTTCATGGAATGGTCCTACGGCAAGGCATTTAAGGTTGTCGGATCCATTGAAAATGATTATCGGGCCTGTATCGGAACCCCCAACGGCTTCAACAATACGGGCTGGTGGATCGTGGTGCTGACGGATGAGGAGCATTCCGATTTCCGGAAGCTCACAGAGCCTCTGGGGGTAAAGCTATCGGAGCTGGATAATGTGGATGACCGTCCGGGCTATGAGGAATTCATGCAAAGCGAGGTCATTTCGGTCACGGACAGTGTGAACCGGGTACTCCTTCTGGTGGTGATGATCTTCCTTGCCATTTCGGTGATGGTAGCATATATCTCCTTCATGCGAAACCGTGTGGGTGAGTATTGTCTGTACGCATCCATCGGTTATTCCAGGCGGGAGATCTACGGTATGATCATGCGGGAAATGGGGATCATGTTCGGCACCGGTCTGCTGCTTGGGGGGATCTTCTCCCTGATCACCATGGCGATCCTGGATCCGCTGCTGATCACTTCCAGTGGACTGGTCTCCGGCTGGTGGTATCCCCAGCAGCTTCTGAACATAACCGCTGCATTCGCCGCGGTGGTGGGACTGCTGCAGATCCCGATCCTGGTTACGGTCCATAACATTAAGACCATGGACCTGATGGATGACTGACGATAAATCACAGTGTCCTCTCCCCCCGGCGGATGGAGAGAACAGAATGAACAGAGATAAACGGAGGATTGTTCCATGTTTGAAGTAAAGAATATCAGTATGATCTATGATTCGGATACGGATGAGAAACTGTATGCACTCGGGGGCTTTGATCTGGATCTGCCGGACACCGGCCTGGTGGGGATCATCGGCCCCTCCGGCAGCGGGAAGAGTACCCTGATGTACTGCCTCTCCACCCTGAAGAAGCCCACAGAGGGGAGTGTCCGGTATAACGGCAAGGAGGTAACGTCCTGCACGGATGCGGAACGGGAGCAGCTGCGCAGAAAGGAATTCGGATTTGTTTTCCAGAAGCATTATCTGGTGCCCTATATGGGAGCGCTGGACAATGTAATGGTTGCGGCCGTGGATCGAAGCCGGGAGACGGAGCAGCGGGCCCGGGAGTTCCTGAAGAAGCTGGGACTATCCGAGCGGGAGTTCGGGAAACGGCCGGCGAAGCTGTCCGGCGGGCAGTGTCAGAGAACCGCCATCGCAAGAGC
>JAGBNH010000032.1 GCA_017634475.1 Eubacterium sp. | reverse complement strand
TCGATCACCTGCTCCTCTGCATCACTTTCCTTTATCTTCTCGGGAGCGCATTTCCGATTGCATACCATAGCGATCCTGCCATCGCGGATCACCAGCGTTCCCGGTCCTTCGATCCCCTGTGACGGATCAACGATTATACCATTCTTAATGATCATGAGCATCCTCCGTTCATCTCACTCGTAATAAAGAAGCACATTCAGAGGATATTTTATCAGAAAGCCTTCTTTTATTCAAGTTTTCCTTCAGTAAAGGGGATTCCGGAACAATTGAATCTCGGTATGCTTCTTTAGGTTTTATAACCGGACGATCTTGAGCAAACGCTCCACATTTTCCTTACCCGCAGGGGTAAGATGGATCCTTTCTCCCGTGTCCCTGAGGATCAGCTCTCCGTCCGAAATCCCCTGGATATAATCCCGGTTCACATAGTCCCGTCTGCTGCAATAAATGAACAGCCCGGTCTCAAAAAGAAAGGGATTATCTCTTAAAGACGCGATGTTCACACGGAGTCTTCCCTCCGGGGTAACGATAAACCCTTCCTTTTCGTGCTTCTCAAAGCGGATGAGCATGTCACTCCGGACAACATACAGATCCCTTTGGTCCGTAAAGTACAGATACTCTCTCCTGTTCTGTCGGTTATACTCCGTCAGCCAGTTTTCTCTCTCCCCGGAAAGATGCCGGACCAGCTCCGTGATATCCTCCCGAAAGGCCTTCTGGTTGATGGGCTTCTCATAATACCGTTCACTCCGGAGATGATAAAAGACGATGTGCTCCTGATCCAGCACGTCCGCCACCACCACCAGGCGGACAAAACGGAACCTCGGCAGACGCCGCAGGTCCTCCAGGAAATACATTTCCCTCATATCCGTTTTCCCTTGTTTCGTAAGCTGAAGCTCTGCGATGAGCAGATCCACCGGGGCCATCATCCCCTGTCCATAGATCTCTCTCGGATTACCGCTGATAAAAATCTGTGCATCCGCACAGCCTTCATGGATCACCTCCTTATAAAACTCCCTGTATTTTCCGCTCGGGTCATAGATCAATACATTCATTTTGCTACCCCCTGTCTTCCTGACTGGTTACGGAATCCCCCTTTTTCCGCACTGATCCGAGCTTATTCAGTTGTTAAACGACATTAAAAAAAGGCCTGTGCAAAACACAAGCCTTTTCTACCTATTCTCCCTCGGGATTCTCGGGATTCTCCGGCTGTTCCGGATCAACCGGCGGGTCCGGTTCATCCGGCGGCGGTGTGGGAGTGATGCCGTTTCCGACAAACTCCGCATGAATGGTATGAGGTTCGGTGACCATACTGAAGGTGTAGGAAGCTACCGGTCCGACACTTACGCCGTCCACGATAACATCACCGATCACATAACCGATGTTCGGTGCGATATAGATCGTTACTGTAGAATCCGGTTCCACGTCCACTGAGGGGGAGATCATACCTCCCGCGCTGCAGCTGGTGGAAATGGTCCTTGTCTCCGCCTCGGCAGGATGAAGCTCACAGGGGATGACGAAAATGGTCTGATCATATTCGAAGGGGGCACCCACCAGCTCCTTCTCTCCGTTCTCCTTCATCTGTACGGCAAACTTCAGCTTCTCCGGACAGGTGTTGGTGGCGATATGATGGGTCTCCTTACAGATCTCAATGATCTCATGACCGCCGCACCGCTCCCGGGGTACATTTTCCTTGGCGCAGAGGTCCTCGCATGCCGGACACTCTTCTCCGGCCAGACGGTTGGTGATACTGCAAAGCTTCACCGTCTCCAGTCCATCCGGTTTCGGGAACCTGAGATCCGGATCGTGAGCCTCACGCTCTGCGATCTGGTCCATGATATCCCGCCACATGGCCTGATGATTGGAAACATTCCCGTTATCCACATTGGAGTCATAACCATACCAGATGGAAGCCGCATAATACGGGGTGAATCCGCAGAACCAAAGGTCATAGGATTCGGAGGTGGTACCCGTCTTACCCACATTGTATACGCCGGTCTTCATCCTGGCTGTCTTACCGGTACCGGAGGTAACCACATCCCGCATAGCCTGGATCAGCTGATAAGCGGTGGTTTCCTTAAATACCCGGTGAGTCCTTGCGGGGTCGTCGGGATCCCGGTTGTCAATGATCATGTTTCCGTCATGATCAAATACCTGGGTATAATAAACCGGTTTCCTGTAGATTCCCATATTGGCTATGGCCGCATAAGCAGCCGTGATCTCCAGGTTTGTTACGCCATCGGTGATACCTCCCAGGGCAAGGGACTGGTTGATATCCGAAAGCACGCTTCCGTTACTGGTGGTCTTCTGATCCACAATGGTGGTAAAACCTTCATTGATCAGATACTGATATGCCACCTCCGGGGTAAGGTCCGTGATGGTCTTTACCGCGATGATGTTCATGGAGTTCATAATGGCTACACGGATGGAATTTACGCCCCGGTAGCCCTTATACCAGTTGGACACCTCGATTCCGTTGATGTACTTATAGGGTGCATCGTCGAAGCTTGTGGCCAGACATCCGCCCGTATCGATATACGGTCCGAAGGCTGCCAGGACCTTAAAGGTGGAGCCCGGCTGTCTGGTGGACATGGTGGCACGGTTCCAGGTCAGGTTACCTGTCTTCTCTCCACGTCCTCCCACGATGGCTTTAATGTAGCCCGTTGCGGGATCCATAACGGTGAAGGAGATCTGGGGCTGCTGGCTGACACTGAAGCGTTCCGCCAGGAAGGTGGCTCCCGTCTCTTCGATCATGGCCTCCTTATAGGTGTCCGCAGCCGCCCGGGCCATTTCCTCGTTGGGATAAATATTGTTGTAATCATAGTTTCCGGTCAGCCGCTGATTGTAGCTCACCAGAGAACCATGACCGTAGTTATAGGTAGTCTCCCCGTCCGGATCCAGCAGCGTCAGCGCATAGTCCAGCGCCACGGATTTCTTGTCTGGGAAATACTCCGGATTGTTCAGGGTATCATCGCATATTTTCTGGATATCATCATCCTGGGTGGAATAAATGGTATATCCTCCGGTGTACATTTCCGTCTCCGCTTCGGCACGGGTCGTGCCGTAGAGCCGCATCAGATCCCGGACGAACTCACGCATCAGATCATCCATGAACCAGGAGTTGTAGGAGGAATTCTCCTTACGTACCGTGGCAACCATCTGCACCCGGTCGTAGACCTTGTCCTTCAGTGTAGCGTCCAGTGTCTTCTGGTCGATGTACCCCAGCTCCAGCATCTTGTAGAGCACCCACTCCCGACGCTCAGCATTGTACTCCGGGAAGTTCACCGGATCGTACCGGTAGGGGTTTTGGGTAATGGCAGCGATCACCGCCATTTCCGAGAGATTCAGCTCTCCCACGCTTTTGTTGAAATATCGTTTCGACGCAGCCTCCACGCCGTTAACGCCCTGCCCCAGATAGATGGTGTTCAGATAATACTCCAGGATCTGTTCCTTGGTATATTTCTTCTCCAGCTCGATGGCCAGATACTGCTCCTGGATCTTACGGGTCAGACGCTGCATGAAGGTGGTCTCGTTCATACCTACGTTAAAGACCTGGTTCTTGATCAGCTGCTGGGTAATGGTGGATGCACCCTGATCCGCATTTCTCGTGGTGATCAGGCGGACACCCGCACGGAAGATACCCTTGATATCGATACCGTTATGCTCCCAGAAACGTTCATCCTCGATGGATACGAAGGCATCCACCAGCTGTCTCGGGATCTCACTGTAATACACATAGATACGGTTGGAATTGATGGTGGACAGAGAATCCACTTCTCTGGCACCATCCTGGCTCATGATGGTGGTCTTAAACCCCTTCGGCTTGATGCTGATGGAGTTGATATCCGGCGCATCATCCAGGATCCCCTTGATCATACCGAAGCCTGCCCCTGCACATACCACAATGAGCAGCACAAAAAGGGCCAGAAAGAGTTTGAAGGCGGTAATGAACGCCCGACGCTCCACTCTCTGCCCCTTTGAGACCAATTGGGCCTGTTTTCTCCGTACGCTGTACTTGTTAAAATTCAAGATCTGTCGCCTCCTGACAAATTGCATACGCAGTTATTGTAGCAAAAACCGCAGCAAAATACAAGATGCTGATGTTCAGGTCAAAATATGTCAAAATGTGCTCTATCGTTTCTCCTGCTTACCGGCCTTCTTCATACGAAGAAGATATTCCCGGTCCACCGTAACACCCCCGTATCGAACGGCTTCATAGAGCTCGGTAAGTTCAGACAGATCCGTATCTGTATGGAGCTTCAGGATCTCCCGGATATCACCGGTGGTATCGTTCTGCCGAAGCTCTGTTTCCTTCGCCGCCTCCAGCACCCGCTTCCGGTAGATCCGTCTGGCCCGTTCCTCCATGGACACATATTTCCGGATCCTGCTCCGAAGGTCTCTGTCCTTCAGCCGCTCCCGTACATCCGGGCGGGTGGTTTCGGTCACCACCTCCCGCTCTGACTTATGATATTTTGCCGCAAGGATCTTAAACAGCCAGATCAGGAAACGGAAGGCCAGGAACAAAAGCACCAGCAGGGTAATGATCCGAAGGATCACGAAGATAAACCCTGAGCCCACATTTCGCTTCGCCATCTCCGCAGCCAGCGCTTCCTCCGTCTCTTCGATGGATTCCGCATTGTCTGACCCAAGAAGTTTCACCAGCCACTTATAGAGCAGCACAACTCCGTAGAACAGGCTCTTCATCAGTCCGCCCAGCATATCCAGGAACTCTCCCACTGCATTGGGGATCCCCAGCAGTTCTCCCAGGCCGATGGTGATCAGCATGAGCAGGAAGATCCCCAGGATGATCAGATTGTTGATCTTCAGCATCCTGGAAATGGGCATCCCCTTCACATCCCGGGTGGCCTGGGCATACTTCCCCAGTCCGTCTGCATACAGGACCAGCAGAAAGAAAAAGATATTGGCTACCGTAAGGATCACGGAATAAACCACCAGTACATGTATGTCGTAGTACACGCCGGAGATGGTGGAAAGGATCCCCAGCAGGATCCCCGGCCAGGGGATATCCATAGGTTCAGGCAGCTTCCCGCCGCTCATTACATAACGGGACGACGTGACCAGAAGCCCGATATCCACGGCTATGAGAAGCAGCTTCTGCAGCATGATCTCCTGCAGGAACCAGATCCCCACGCCGCAGGCGATACAGAGAAGGAATAGCGGCCAGATCCGTCGCACATGCTCCCTCAGGAAATAAAAGGCAAGGAACAGCCCCAGCAGCACCAGCATGGCAAGCCAGGTCATTTCCGGGCATTTCACCACCAGGAGCATAACCTCCATGAGCAGAACCAGGAAGGTATAATGATAGCCAAGGCGAAATGCCTTTCTCGCAAGCTCACTCCGCATAATCATCCACCTCCCATCCGGTAAGATAGGGCCGGCTAGCGGTCATGCCCACCTGACGGTAATAGGGGACAACGAAGAATACGCCGCCGCCATCCTTCAGGAGCTGATCTGTCTCGGTCAGCAGATCCTCTTTATAATAGGGGGAGATCACAAGATAGAGTACCGCATTGCTCACTTTGCTCCGCTCGGCCCGGAGCTGTTCCAGGAAGGCATCCTTCCCGGTGGAGGTCATGATCTCGGCCAGATATTTGTCGATGGTTACGGCGTGGGACATTTCCGCCCCCTCGCCGGGAAGATTGAGAGGCTGTCCATTTTCACCCATACCGTTGGACCAGATGGAAACCCGCTCCTTCTTCGACAGGAAATGCCGGGCGATGGAGCTTGCCAGAGACAGGGTCTGCTCCAGCAGAACGTCCGCCCGGATCATGGAATTTGTATCCAGATTGATCAGGATGCGTACCCGGGCGTCCAGGGTAACCTCATAAAGATTCACCTTCCATTTCCCGGTACGGGCGGACTGCTTCATGTTGATGCTGCGTCTTGGATCGCCGGGCTGATAATCCCGAAGTCCGCGGAAGGACAGGGGATCCTCGATGAGACTCCGCCTTGCCGGAAGCTCTCCTACCCTGCCACGCATCAGCTCCGTGAGCCTGCCCGGGTCCACCTTCCTGGGAAATACATAGATCCCCTGGTCCTCCCGTCTGGTCTCCGCGAAGGTTGCGGACAGGAAGAAATCCCGAACCGTCACATTTACGGATTCCACCCGGAAGAAGCCTCTTTCGCTGCCAGTAAAGGCCAGGGACCGTTTGATCTTCTGATAGCTGAGCACAGAAAATGCATCATTTCGATGATAGTAATCCGTCACCACGGAATTCTCCATATCCTTGAACCGGAGCGCCCGATCCACGGAAAACTTAAAATGGAGCACAGGAAGGGGCAGAGCCTTGTCGTTTACAATCGTAAGGCCAAGCTCTGCTTCCTCCCCGCACTCCATATATTCCCGGTCGAACCGGATCTGGGTGCTGAGCCCCTTCTTCCAGTACCGGTGATACAGATTCTTCTGCAGGACATAGATCAATATGATGCTGATGATCACAAATATCAGATGCATTCGTTACTTCGTCCAATCTTCCACCGGAACGGTTTCCCGGCCGGCCATTTCCCGGATCAGTGTTTTCGGATCCGCGGTGCCCGCTCCGGGCATGACCCGGTGGGCAAGCACATAGGGCGCCAGATACCGGACATCATCCGGCGTAACATAGTTTCTTCCGGAAACCGCAGCGAAGGCCATGGCGGCGCGTTGCAGCGCCAGGGATGCTCTGGGACTTGCGCCCAGAAGAAGCCGGCTGGTATGCCGGGTCGCGCCCACGATGCTCAGGATATAATCCCTTACCTCCGGATGAACCTTTACCTCACTCACTGCTTCCGCCGCTTCTTCCAGCACCTGGACGGTGGTCACCGGCTGAAGCTCCTCCATGGGGTTCTTCGCCTGGAAACGGTCCAGCATTGCTGCTTCCTGCTCCTGCTCCAAAGGCTTCATGGACAGCTTCATCAGGAAACGGTCCAACTGCGCTTCCGGCAGGGGATAGGTTCCCGTAGTCTCCACCGGATTCTCCGTTGCGATGACCAGGAAGGGCTTCTCCAGAGGAAGTGTCTCCGTGTCAATGGTCACGTGCCGCTCCTCCATGGCTTCCAGAAGGGCGCTCTGGGTCCTGGGAGTGGCCCGGTTGATCTCATCCGCCAGCAGCAGGTTCGTGAACACCGGCCCCTTCATCAGCTGGAATTCCTGGGTCTTCTGATTGTAGATGGAAAGCCCGGTGATATCCTGGGGAAGCAGATCCGGTGTAAACTGTACCCGATGAAAGGTTCCGCTGACGCTTTTGGCAAAGGCCTTGGCCAGGGAGGTCTTACCGGTTCCCGGAGTATCCTCAAGCAGCACATGTCCCCGGGAAAGCACCGCAGTGAACATCAGGGTAAAGACCTCCTCCTGCCCTACGATGACCTTTCCGATATTCTCGAGAACATCCGTATATAGTTTTCTTACCTGACTTAAATCCATAGTCGCCCCCGTTTGCGGCGGTACGAGTGGGGACGGTTCTGGGCGTCCCCAATGTCATTAAGTTAAGAAAAATGACATCGGATCAAACAGGAACCATCCCCACTTTTCATCCCTACCCCTTGCGGTTTATGCCCGCCCTCTGCAGTTTGGTGCGTGTGAAGGCGGTGGGCCCTCCCATGCATAAACC
>JAGBNH010000031.1 GCA_017634475.1 Eubacterium sp. | reverse complement strand
GAAAGCTCCGTACAGGCCAGCACCACTGCCTCGCAGCCGCAGCCGTGCATATGCTGCGCGATCCGCTGAAACAGGTGCTTATCTCCCTTCTCTCCCCGCTTGATCTGATCGTAGATCAGCGTCATCACCGCCTTCTGATGCTCTTCATCGGGGTATACTGCCTCAATCTGGCGTTTATTCAGTTCCTTCCGGTAAAGATCCGCCTTGACCGTTCCGTCCGTAGCCAGGATCCCCACCTTGTGATATCTTCTCCGGGCCACATAATCCGCGGTCTCTTCGATCATATTGATGAAATGCCCATCCATCACCTTCTGAAACCGTTCGCCGAAGAAATGGCACGTATTACAGGGAACCGCCAGATACTCACAGCCTGCAGCCTTGAGCATCTCCACGTCCCTCTCCAGCAGACTCCACAGCTGATCCCCTTCTCCGCAGAGGATGCAGCCGGTTCTGTCCGGAAGTCCCGCATGGGAATAGATCAGGATATCGATATGCTCCTGATCGCAGGATACCACGGTCCTGTCCGTGATCCTTTTATACAGTACACTGGTAGCCTCAGGTCCCATTCCGCCGAGGATCCCCAGCATATGTTTATTCCTGTTCTTTGTTTCCGTATTCATGTTGATCGTTCCTGATTCATGATATTTTTCCGCATTTCCGGAATATGTCATACGAAATAATTGTACCATATTTCCGGGCAAAGTGATATACTATTTTCGTTAATCTATCGTGATGAGGTAAAACAAAATGGAATTTCAGAAACAGCCTTTTATCCCCGCCGTTTTCGCCGGAGATATCAACACCTACAGCGTGGCCCGGGCCTTCTACGAAGCCTATAAGGTGAAGTCCTACGTCTTCGGAAAGTTCCCCACAGGGCCCAGTTATAAGAGCAAGATCACGGAGTTCACCGCCAATCCGGATATGGACAAGCCCGAAGTCCTGCTCCCCACACTGACGGAATTCGCCAGGAAGCATAAACGTAAGAAGATCCTGGCCATCGGCTGCGGGGATTCCTATGTGGCTACCCTCTCTCAGATCAAGGATCAGCTTCCGGAGAATGTGATCGCTCCCTATATCGATTTTGCCCTGATGGACAGCCTGCAGCAGAAGGAACGGTTCTATCAGCTCTGCGACAAGCACGGCATCGACCATCCGGCTACTGTGATCTTCCGTAAGGGTATGGATCCGAATATGGAGCTGCCCTTTAAATATCCCATCATCCTGAAGCCCTCCAACGGTATCGCCTACTGGGAGCACCCTTTTGACACCCAGGAGAAGGTCTATACCATAAAGAACAAGGAGGAGCTGGCGAAGGTTTCCTCCGACATTTTCGAAGCAGGCTATGAGGATTCCCTCATCCTGCAGGACATGATCCCCGGAAATGACGAATTTATGCGGGTCCTCACCTGCTACTCCAACCGCCGCGGACATGTGAAAATGATGTGCCTGGGCCATGTTCTTCTGGAGGAGCATACCCCTCACGGCAAAGGAAATCATGCGGTGATCATCACTGAACCCAGGAGCGACCTCTACGACAAGGTGAAGGCCCTGCTGGAGGACCTGGACTATGTAGGCTTCTCCAACTTCGACATCAAGTACGACCGCCGGGACGGCAAATATAAATTCTTCGAGATCAATACCCGTCAGGGCCGTTCCAACTACTATGTCACGGGCTCCGGGATCAACATCGCGAAGCTCCTGGTGGATGAGTATGTACGGGACGAGCATCTGGAATTCATCACTCCGAAGCATGAGCACCTGTGGCTCATGGTACCCAAGGGAGTGGCCCGGAAATACATTTACGAGGAAGAAAACCTGGCCAAGCTGAATAAGCTGCTGAAGCAGAAGAAGTACGTGAACCCCGTATTTCTGAAAGGTGATAACGGTCTGAACCGGATGCTCCGTATGTGGAAGAATCATTTCCGGCAGTATAAGAATTTCAAGGAGTACTACAGCTAGGATCGGAACCCTCCGTATCCCATAAAACCAGTAAAGGACAACCATTCAACATGAAACAATATACACTGGAAACCTATATCCGCTGTCTTCGTGAGAAGCGTCTGCTGATCATGGGGCAGTTTCCGGGAACCTCGGCCACACTGGTCACCGGTCTTACCTACAATTCCAGGGAGGTCACCCCCGGAACACTGTTCATCTGCAAGGGTGCAGCCTTTAAGGAGGACTACCTTGCCGATGCGGCAGCCGCAGGGGCTGTGGCCTATGTCAGCGAGGTGCTCTATCACAATGTGGACATCCCGGCTATTCTGGTCACCGATATCCGAAGAGCCATGCCCTATCTGGCAGACCTCTATTTCGGTTCCCCGGCGAACCGGCTCTTCCTTACCGGCATCACGGGAACCAAGGGTAAGTCCACCACCTCTTATTATCTGAAGGCGATCCTGGACGATTACCTTTCGGAGCAGAAGAAACCGGAAAGTGCCGTGATCTCCTCCATTGACACCTATGACGGCGTCACCCTGGAGGAATCCCATATCACCACCCCGGAATCCTTCGAGCTCATGCGGCATTTTCGAAATGCCACGGACAGCGGCATCGATTACCTCACCATGGAGGTTTCCTCCCAGGCCCTGAAATATGACCGGGTGGACGAGATCACCTTCGACGTGGGGATCTTCATGAACATATCCGAGGATCATATCAGTCCCGTGGAGCATGCTTCCATGGAGGATTATTTTGCATCCAAGCTCCGGATCTTCAGCCAGACAAGGACCGCTCTTGTCTGCTCCAACACCGACCGGTATGAGGACGTCATGGAAGCAGCCGCAGAATCCCAGCGGGTCATCACCTTCGGCATGAAGGAAGGAAGCGATGTATACGGCTATGACATAAGAAAGGACGGCCAGTCCACCCATTTCCGGGTACGGTGCGACAGGTTTGACGAGGAATTCACCCTGACCATCCCGGGACTCTTCAATGTGGAAAATGCTCTGGCGGCCATCACCGCTGCCAACTGCTACAATATCCCTGTGAAATACATCCGTTCCGGACTCTTCCGTGCCCGTTCCAAGGGCCGGATGGAATGCTACGCTTCCAGGGACAACCGGATCATGGCCATTGTAGACTATGCCCATAACAAGCTCTCCTTCGAGAAGCTCTTCTCCTCCATGCGGGAGGAATATCCCGACCGGGATATCTACGCTGTCTTCGGCTGTCCCGGGAAGAAGGCTCTGGTCCGCAGAAGGGATCTGGGTACCATTGCCGGAGAATACAGTAAGAAAGTCTTCCTTTGTGCGGAGGATCCCGGGGAAGAGCCTGTGGATGTGATCTCCCGGGATATCGCACAGTATGTAAAATGCCCGGTGGAAATGATCGAAGACCGGGGCGAAGCCATCCGGGCCGCCATTGCCGAATGCAGCCGTCCCTCCCTCATCCTGATCACCGGCAAGGGAGACGAGACCCGTCAGAAATACGGCCGCACCTATGTCCCCTGCCCCTCAGATACGGAATATACCAAAGAAGCGCTAAGCGAATACGACAGTACACACTGACAAAAAAAGGCTCTGCATCCTCCGGTGATCCCGGCTGATACAGAGCCTTTTGTAATTATCCTGGCAGATGAACCGCCTCACAGCGGCGGTCGATATCGCGGCTTCGCCGCATATTTAACTCAGATCTTCGTTTTCCCTGGTCCGGAACAGCAGTCCGAAGGTCCCCGGTCCACAGTTTGATGCAATGGACGGTGATGCCTGCTGGAAGTAAACCTCATCAAAGGTTATCCGCTTCTCCACTTCTTCACGGATCCAGTCCAGTTCCTTCTTCGTCACTCCCGCAAAGGTAATGAACAGTATGCTCTTATCCACCCTGGACGGGTTTCTGAGGGTGCAATGAATGTATTTCTTCCACGCTTCCTCTCTGGTTCCCACGGTGACCTTGCTGACGGTCATCTTCCCGTGCTTCATGGCCAGGACGGGCCGTACCATGAATGCCTTGGTCAGATTGGCCACCCGGATGCCCACCTGCTTCGTCTTTGCAAGGAAATCCAGATTATCCACGATGAAGCTGGTGTGGATCCTCCGTTTCTCCTTCTTCAGGAGCTCCAGAATCTCCTCCGGTTTCTTTCCTTCCTCCGCAGCCTTAGCCGCGATAATGGCAAGGATTCCCTGCCCGCTGGACAGATGTCCGGAATCCACCACCGATACATTTTCAAATGCACCTGCAGCTTCCATAGCCAGGGGGAAACCACTCTGCTCCACCTTCTCCGATATGGAAATGTGGATGATATCATTTGCCCCGGTCAGGGTCTTTGCAAAGAAGGTCTCATGCTCCTTCACACTGGGGGCCAGAGGATGTACCTCCGCATCCGGCTTCTCCATGTAGGAAAGAAGTCCCCGGGTATCGATATCCCGTCCGTCCAGGAAGAGACCTTCCTTCGTGGATACCATATGGGGAAGAATGGCGATGCCGTAACGCTGCGCCAGCTCCTCGGGAAGATCCGCCACACTTTCCGTGGTGATGGCAACCGGCCGCTTCAGCTGATTGCTGCGCATCCAGGAAACCGTTTCCTCCAGGATCTCTTCATTATCTCCGGTAACAAATACCAGACTCGAGGGCAGCAGGCGCATCAGCTCATTCTCCAGCTGATCCGTGCTTACCGGCTTGGTGAGATATCCGTCAAAGCCTTCATGCTCGTAAAGCATCCGGCTCTCTTCATCCGCATTTGCCGTAAGGATCACCACCTTCGTGGTCTTGTTCTTACCGCCGGTCTGGTTCTTGATCTGCCGGTGTGCCTCCAGGCCGTCCATTTCCGGCATCAGATGATCCATAAAGATGGCATGATACTCCGTGTTCATGGTCTTCTTCAGGGCTTCCTTACCACTGGAAGCCGTTTCCACCTTCACCTTCGTCTCCCTGAGAAGCTTGGAAACCACCATGAGATTGGCAGCGTTGTCATCCACCACCAGGATCCGGGCCTCCGGTGCCTCAAACTTCTGTTTATAACCGGTAAGCCGGGTCAGCCTATGCTTCTTCTCCAGATTCGTTTCACCGATCCGCCGGTCGCCTGCCAGCTTCTGGGGGATCTCGATGATAAATGTGGAGCCCTCGGTATAGATACTGTTTACCTTAACGGTCCCGCCCATCAGCTCTACGAAATTCTTCACGATGGACAGTCCCAGTCCTGTACCCTCGATGTGACGGTTTGCATCCTCATCCACACGCTTGAAGGCGGTGAACAGATAGGGGATATCCTCTTTCTTGATGCCCATTCCCGTATCGGTAACGGAGAAGATGATCCTTGCCTCTTCCTCATTCATGTCCGCGCACTGTACGGAAAGGGTAATGGAACCCTCTCTGGTATATTTGATGGCGTTGTTCAGGATATTGATCAGCACCTGCTTGATCCTGACATCATCACCGATCAGATCATCCGGAAGGTCCGGCGCCACATTTACATGAAAATCAAGCTTCTTCTCCTTGATCCTGAGCCAGAACATGCCCACCAGCTCCGACAGCATAGTGCTGAGATGATAACGGATGCTGGCCAGCTGCATCTTCCCGGATTCGAATTTGGACATATCCAGGATATCGTTGATCAGGGAAAGCAGCATCTTACTGGAGGAGCGAATACTTGCCGCATCCTCCGCCACCTCGTCGGAGATATTCTCCCGGAGGATCATCTCATTCAGACCGATAATGGTGTTAATGGGTGTCCGGATCTCATGACTCATGCTGGAGAAGAACTGATTCTGCGAAGCGATCAGCTTCTCGATCTCCTTCTTCTGCTTCTCTGCACGGATGGATTCCCGGATATAAAGCCGGATCTCCAGCTCGATCATCATGCTGATAGCCACGCCGATCAGGATCAGCGCAATAAAGGAATAGATATGGGCCATCAGCCTGGAGTTCTGCAGGATGTAATTCGGGTACATATATCCGATCACGTAGCATACCACTGCTACGAGCCCCTCCCCCAGCAGGAAGAAGATCTTGATCCTGCCACTGAGGATCATACTCATGAACAGAACGGAGAAGACAAACCAGAGCGGAGCATCTCCGTTGATCCCGCCGCCAAAGAAGAAACTGCAGGGAACATAGATATACCCCACAAATATGGAGGAAACGACTGCCGCGATCCGAACCTTGTTATGCTTCAGGGAGAAAATTGCCACCACGATCTCCGTGAATATCCCCAGGGCAAGAAGCAGTACATTCACCCAGGAGGGATCCGTGATGGCCACCTCGATCAGCATGACGCAAAGGGCGATTATGGTTATTCCTACCGTAAGGACGAACAGCCGCTTACGGATATGGATATCTCCGTCGAAGAGCCTTTCTCTTAATCGATCATACATTTTCATAGGCTCCTCCCTTCCTTATCCGGGAGGAACTCCAGGATCTCATCATCCGCTTCGCTTTCGGGATTGAACTCCAGGATCTCATCATCCGCTTCGCTTTCCGGATTGAATTCCAGGATCTCATCATCCGCTTTACTATCCGGACCGAATTCCAGCACTTCCTCATCCTGTCCCAGAATCCTGAGAATACCGGAAGTGATCCTGTCTGTTTCCTGCATGGCATGCTCGTGACCCGCTTCGATCACCTGGGCATTACCCTCCCTGGCCGCCATTTCCAGAGCTCTTGCCTCTTGGGAAAGCTCTCCTGCGCCCACCATTTTTGATGTACTCTTCAGCGAGTGCACATGGATGGCGTAATCCGCATAATTCTTCTCTTCCCGGTACCGGTTCAGCATCGGGATCTTCTTTCTTGTATCCGAAGCATACTGCACCAGAAGATCCTGATAGAACGCCTCATCCTGGTTGCAGTAATGCATGCCCGTTTCCGTATCGATTCCCAGCTCTTTCAGCTGATCCAGGAAGTTACCCTCTGGCTCCTCATCGAGAGAAGCCAGATCCTCATCGGAAAATGTGGGGACATCGCCTTCCGCATCCGTCTTCACTTCACTGATCCCGCCGATCTCCTCATAGGTGATCTTATTCTTCGGCAGGACTCTTGCCATTACACGCTCCAGTTCCTCCAGTTCCACGGGCTTGCTGACAAAGCCGTCAAAGCCCTCGGCCAGGAACATCTGCTTGGCGGTACTCATGGCATTTGCCGTAAGGGCAATGATGGGGAATTCATGACCGGAATACCTTGTATGGGCACGGATCAGCTTCATGGCCTCCACGCCATCCATTCCATGCATCATGTGATCCATGAAAACAATATCAAATTCCTGTTCACGGCAGAGATCGATGGACTCCGGCCCGGAAAGAGCCGTGGTGACCACCATGCCATAGCGCTTGAAGATACTCCGGGCAACCGTCAGGTTCATGGGCTCATCGTCCACCACCAGTGCCCGTACTCCACGGAGCATCATCCGTTTCACTCTGGTATCCCGACTATCCTCCACGGACATGTTAAGGATGGAGGTAACCGGGAAGCAGTAAAAGGGCTTGGGCAGGATCTTCGCCCAGGAGCCCTCCGGCAGCTGGAACGCCTTACTTGCCACTACCGCGACCACCATCTTCCTGGACAGCTCCTCCATCAGCTCCTGATTCGCCTTATACTCCACATCCGCCACAAACAGATGGGTCAGCTTGGTGGAGCTCGTAAGCCGTTTCAGATTCTCCACATTGTCCACACGGTGCATCTGGACCTTCAAACCGTTAACGATATTGCGGACCATGGAATTGTAGTACTCACGCACATTGGGATTCGCGTATTTGTCGAAATGCAGAAATGCGCCGATACAACGCGTGTTCGACGTGGAAAGGGACATACAGCTGGCCGGATTCATTACCTTCTGCGGAAGGCTGACATGAACCCTGGTCCCCACATTTTTCTTACTGGAAATGGTCATGAAGCCGCCAAGGGCCGAAACAAAACCATAGACAATGGAGATTCCCAGACCCAGGCCGCCTGCGGACCGGGCTCTTCCGGAATCCGCCTGATAGAACTGTTCGGAGATCCGCTCCAGCTCCTCTTCACTCATACCGATACCGGTATCGGAAACCTCGATCTGCAGATTCACCCCGTACTCCTTGGGTTCCGAGGTGATACGAACATAGACGCCGCCCTCCTGGGTATATTTCAACCCGTTGGAGATCAGCGAACGAAGGATCTTCTTCAGTTTGCTCACATCCGTATTCATCATGGCCGGGATGGACGGATCCACATCGATCACCAGTTCCAGATTGCCGGTCTTCTCTGCACGGATCTCCGTCACCAGATCATGAAGCACGGAAGAAAGCATATAATCTTCATAATTCACCGCCAGGTCATTCCTGTCAATCTCGGAATAATCCAGAATGTCACCGATCTGCTCGGACACTCTTCTTCCTGCATCCCGGATCTCCTCCATATCCTTTCGGATATCCGGTTCCAGATCCTTCTCCAGGCAGATGCTG
>JAGBNH010000030.1 GCA_017634475.1 Eubacterium sp. | reverse complement strand
GCAAGGTAGGCCTTCACATTCTCTGCCACCGTTTCGATCAGCCGTTCACGGGCTTCCAGACTGGCCCAGCCAATATGAGGGGTGATCACCAGATTCGGTGCCGTAAGCAGAGGATTATCCGGTGCCATGGGCTCCCGACTCACCACATCCACAGCCGCCGATGCGACCCTTCCCGTACGGAGTGCTTCAGCCAGATCCGCCTCATTCACCAGCCCTCCCCGGGATACATTGATCACGATGACGCCCTTCTTCATCCGGGCGATATTTGCTGCCGAGATCAGCTCCTTCGTGGCCTCGGTCATGGGACAGTGAAGGGTAAGGATATCCACCTTTTCAAACAACTCTTCCAGACTCACAAAGGTATAGGGTTCCTCTGTATATTTCTCCGGATGGGCTGTATGGATCAGGACATTCATATGAAATGCCCGGGCGATCTCGGCAACTCTTCTGCCAATATTTCCAAAGCCCACGATACCTATGGTCCGTCCGCTTAGCTCCGTGATCCCTTCCAGCCAGTAGCAGAAGGATTCCGCCCGTACCCAGTCTCCTCTGTGGACACTGGCATTATGCAGGCCGATATGGGATGCGCACTCCAGGATAAAGCCCCAGGTGAGCTGGACTACCGATTCCGTGCTGTAGGCCGGTACATTTGTCACGGTAACGCCGTGACGGGCCGCAGCCTCCAGATCAATGACATTATAGCCGGTTGCACATACACCGATATATTTCAGTTCCGGCAGCTTCGCAAAGGTCTCTTCATCGAAGATCACCTTGTTGGAATATACGATCCGGGCGTCGCCGATATGTTCAAACTTGTCCTGCTCCGTAGTATTCCGGTAAACCACCGTTTCCATCAAGGATGTCAGCGGTTCCAGAGAAAGATCTCCCTGATTTACCGCCGCCTCCTCCAGATAAACTGCTTTCATCCGTTCTTCACTCCTTGCTTTCGGATAGGCTATGCGAAAATGCGCAAACTACGTTTAGTTTAGCAGATTCTACGGCCTTTATCAATAAGGGTTTTCCCGCCGGGCCGGGGAAACTGCCTGTATAATCCCGAAAGAAATATACAAATATATACACTTTGATATTGTATATACAAATATCCTATGTTAGAATGTGCATACATTATTCAAGGAGGTATTCCCATGGCAACCAGAAGACAGTACTCTGAAGATGAGAAACAGAAAGCCATTGCACGTGCCGCAGAGATCGGTATCCGCAAGGCCGCAGAGGAGTTATCCATTCCTTTCCCCACAGTAGCCCTTTGGTCCAAGAAAGCAAACAAGGACGACAGCACGGAGAATAAGGCAGAGGTAAAGGCTGCAGAGAAAAAGCCCGCAGCAAAGAAGACTGCAGCGAAGAAGACTGCAGAAAAGAAAGCGACAGAAAAGAAAGTAACTAAGAAGAAAACAGCAGAGATCAGTGCTGTAGATACAAACGCTGCAGAAGCAGCTGCTGCAGAGAATACGACCGAAGCAGCAGAAAATAAGACCGAAGCAGCAGCAGAAAAGAAGACATCCAGAAAAACCGTAAAGGATGTTAAGGCAGCCGTTAAGGAAAAGGTAAAGAAAGCCGTAAAGAAGGCAGAAAAGAAAGCCGAAACCACAGAAAAGAATGCAGCAGATAAGAAGGCCGAGGTTAAGGCAAAGCTCCAGGAGAAGAAGGAGCTCACCGCTAAGGAGCAGGAGAAGCTCATCGTTGAGAATGCAGTCCTTCGTTCCGAGAACACAGCACTTAAGGCTGAGGTTGCAAAGCTGAAGAAGGCTCTGCAGAATCTTCTGTAAATCCGTCTGACTGAATATAAAAAACTTCGCTTCGCTCACGATGCAGTTTCACCGGGCATTGTTTATCGAAGCGAAGTTTTTTTATTCCTTTTCACAGGCCAGAGCCAGGGTTACTCCCGACTCAGCCGCATTGAACATCAGCATACGGAATCCCGCTCCCGCTGCGCAGGCCGCTGCCCGGGACGCCACATTTCCCACACCTACGGTCTGTTCCACAAACCGGGAAACGGGAAATTCTCCGGGGACTGCCTGAAGCTCCCCGGCCGAAAATGTATGAAACGGCAGACCAAGCTTCTCCGAAAGCATAAGGATCGCCGGTTCATCCTTCTTTCGGTCAATACTTGCAATGTCTGCAAGTGTATGGATATCCAGACAGTTTTCGGTTAATATACGCTGAAGATACACTTCCACCTGGTTCGGATCCGCATTTCGTTTACATCCTATCCCTACGTGGATCCGAACAGGTGTAAGATACAGGATATCCTTTCTCAGTAGTTCTTCTTCCGTAAGCGGACGAAGGGTAACGACGATATCCGCATCCCTTTCCTCCCCGCTTATCTTAACTCCTTTCGGAGGAGTGATCCCCCATCCATTATCCACGAATATACAGAGTTCCTCTCCGGCCACTGCCTTTCCGGATATATACGGAAGCGCTTTGGGATTCCGGATCTTCATCCGCTCTTCCTTAGCATACAGATCTGCGGCAAATGCACCGATCTGATCCGTTGCCGTGGTGATCACCGGGACTGCCCCTGTGATCTCTGCCAGCTCCTGTGCCAGGCGGTTTGCTCCGCCGTAGTGTCCGGAGAGAATGGGGATCACAAAGCCGGCCTGCATATCCATCACCAGTACCGGTACATCCGAAAGCTTATCCTGTATACATCCCGCGATAGCCCGTACGGCGATCCCAGCCGCACCGATGAACAAAAGGGCATCCCCCGCGAGAAACCCTTCCTTTGCCCAGACAGAAAGAGGCACGGAAACATACTCCGGAGAATCCGCAGCCGAATGATATTTCGTATATATTTTCGCAGGCATGCTGTCTGCTATTTTTTTTGCAACAGCTTTCCCCTGTTCGGTAAACGTGATCACACGAAGCATAGCTCTTCTCCCATCTCTTTTAATCTGACCTGTTTGATCTTTAGTCCTGATTATTCCTTGCGGGACGGTATTCTGTTTCAAATGTGGGATCATACAGTTTACTGTTCTGATATCCGCTTCCGATCACTGCATCTCCCACCAGAACGACCGCCGTACGGTCGATGCCGGCCCTGGCCGCTTCCTCAGCCATACGGGAGATGGTTGTATGTACACGTTTCTCCTCCGGCCAGGTTGCCTTATAGATCACCGCCACCGGCGTATCGGGAGAACGCCCGCCTACCACCAGCTTTCTGGCCAGCTCCGACAGCATGCCTGCAGACAGGTAGATGGCCATGGAGCATTGATGTGCTGCAAAGCTTTCAATGGATTCCGCCTGAGGCACCGAGGTTCTTCCCTCCATACGGGTAAGGATCAGAGACTGGGAAACGCCGGGAAGTGTATATTCCATATTCAGCCGGGCTGCTGCACCGAAGGCCGCTGTCACTCCGGGACAGCTGTCATAGGGAATGTTCAGACGGTCCAGCTGATCCATCTGTTCTCTTATGGCACCATACAGACTGGGTTCCCCTGTATGCAGCCGCACGATATCCTTCCCTTCTTCTGTTTTCTTCTTCATCACATCGATGATCTCCGGAAGATCCATCTTCGCGCTGTTATAGATCTCCACATCCTCCCTGCAGAGCTTGAGCAGCTCCGGATTCACCAGTGAACCGGCATAGATCACCACATCCGCTTTCATAAGGCAGTTCTGCCCCCGCACCGTGATGAGATCCACAGCTCCCGGTCCTGCGCCCACAAAATGTACCATAGCATCCTCCCTTCATCCCTGATCCATGCTCTTCTCTATACTCTCCGCCGGCAGCCTTACTGCTTTGCTGCTTTCCTCATGCTCTCCTCCAGCAGCCTTACCGCTCCGCTGCTTTCCGCCAGTATCCCGTGGGTATTGGTATAGAGGATCATCTCCAGATGCAGCCTTCCGGCCGCCTTTTTTCTTAAATGTTCCAGCGCCTGTTCCAGGATAACAGAAGATATCTCTCCGGCTTCCTTACGGGAAACCCAGTCCAGTGCCGCTTCCGTAGATACAGAAGCAAGGATCCTCTCCACAGTCTCCGGAGGGATCTTAAGCTGTTCAGCAGCTGCCGCAAGAAGCTCCATCCGCCGGTCCCCGTATCGGGAATGGGTATTCATGGCTCCCCCGGCACATTTCACCAGCTTCCCCATATGCCCCAGGAGCACCATTTCCCGGTAGCCCTCCTCTGCCGCCATATCCAGGGTATCGCCAATGAAATTGCTGCATTTCACCGCCCGGTTCAGGTCATACTGATACGCCTTCTTCAGCATGTCCATTCCATAGTTTCCCGGTGTCACCACGGCGATCCGCTGTCCCTGAAGCTTCCTCTGCCTGAGCTCCAGCCGTATAGTATCCGTCAGGGCCTTTTCGCTCATGGGCTCCACGATCCCGCTGGTGCCGATAATGGAGATCCCGCCTGTGATACCCAGCCGGGGATTAAAGGTCTTCTCTGCCACTTCCCTTCCTCCCGGAACGGAAACAGTCACCTCAAAATGCCCGGGATCATCCAGGAGGGTGATCACCTCCTTCATCTCCCGAAGGATCATTTCCCGGGGGACATGGTTGATGGCGGCTTCTCCCACCGGCTGATCCAGCCCGGGTGCGGTCACCCGGCCCACGCCTTCGCCGCCCAGGATCCGGATCCTTTCTCCGTCTGTCTCCGGGATCCGTTTTACCGTGGCCGTGATATGAAGCCCCGTGGTCACATCCGGGTCATCCCCTCCGTCCTTTACCACGGCACAGGAAACACGGTCCGGCTCCAATATACAGTCCACCAGCTCCGGTGTATATTTCACGCCTGCCGGAGTCGTGATCTCGATCTTCTTTTTCTCCTGTCCGGAAAGCAGCATCCAGACCGCCGCCTTCGCCGCTGCCGCCGCACAGCTCCCGGTGGTAAACCCTTTACGCATGTTGCCCCCTTGCCTTAGTTCAGCATTTTCAGCACTGCATTGATGATGGCCGCTGCCACATTGCTTCCGCCTTTTCGTCCCATATTCAGTATACAGGGCACATCCAGCTTCCGGATACATTCCTTGGCGTATTCCACATTGACGAAGCCCACAGGCACTCCTACGATAAATGCTGGCTGATAGCCCTCCTTGATCCGGTCCCGCAGCTGCAGCAGGGCTGTGGGAGCATTTCCCACCACAAATATGGTTTCCCCCGGAAGCGCCTCCGCCCGTTCCATACTGACCGTCGCTCTGGTCACTCCCCGGGCCTTTGCTTCCTCTGCCACATCCGGTTCCGCCATGAAGCATCGCACCTCTCCTCCCAGGGCGGAAACCTTCTTCTTGTTGATCCCCGCTCTGGCCATCTCCGTGTCGGTAACGATCCGGGTCCCCGCCCGGAGAAGGGCCTTCAGACGTTCCAGACCGCCTTCCGAGAAATACAGGGTGTTCACATAGGAAAAATCCGCAGTGGTATGGATCACTCTGCGGATCACCGGTCCCCGATCCTCCGGCAGAAGGATTCCCGACTCCTTCAGCTCCGAGTCAATGATCCGAAAGCTCTCCTGTTCGATCTCCTCCGGCCGGAGGATCTTCTCCTGTTCACGCTCTGTATTATCCATGGCGAATGAAACCTTTCTATCCATTTTATCTCCCGGACTTCTCTGAAGCCCCCTGTCCAGGCAATCCCCTGTCTGCCCGGATCCGGCGAAGGGCATCAAAAAACTGATCCTGCTCTTCCGCTGTCCTTACCGCCAGACGGATATACTCTTCGGAAAGAGGCTGCATATCCCTGCACCGGCGCACCAGGATCCCCTGTTTTAAAAGCTGATCCGCATATTCTCCCAGCCCCCGGGTAAGCAGGAAATTGGCGGCGGACGGGATCACCTGTATCCCATGGGCTCTGAGCCTTTCTTCCATACGGTTTCTCAATTTCCCGGTCTTCTCTGCCGTCCGGTCCAGGAAGTCATACAGCACGGTCCTTCTTTCCCCTGCCGTGATCAGCACCTCCTGTCCAAAGGCGGAGAGATTCCATTCCGGAAGGGCGCGCCGGACCTTCTCCCTCAGGCGCCTGTCCCGTACAAAAAGAAGTCCCAGTCTCACTCCCGGCATGGAAAAGCTTTTCGTAAATGCCCGGAGTACCATGAGGTTGGGGTATTCCTCCATGAGACGCAGTCCGCTGTCCTTAAGCCTGCCCGTAAACTCCAGGAAGCATTCGTCCAGCAGGACCGGTATATGCCGCTCTGCAGTAAGCTTAAGCAGATCCCGGAGCAGTTTCCGGTCCAGCATGCCACCTCCGGGATTGCAGGGATTATTCAGGATCACCAGCTCCGTATCCGGACGGATCATCATCCCGAAGCCCGCATCCGGCTGAAAGCTGAGGGTTTCACCGGTTGCATACCGGTCCGGTTTTGTTTTCCTGGGATCAACGCCGTGCAGATACCCGGTGAAGCAGGGTGCGGTAAGCAGTACACGCCGGGGGCGGAGTCCGTGATACACCGCTGTGATGAGCTCCGACGCTCCATTTCCCGGAAGGATCTCCTCCGGAGAAAATGCCTCTTTGTATCTCTCCGAATAGAACAATGCCGCTGCCCTTCTGGGGGCTTCCTGCAGCAGATCCGGATAGCGGCCGGCACACTGCATCCCTCGCTCCAGCGCTTCCCGGAAGCAGTCCGGCATTCCCAGAGGATTCAGGTTTACGGAGAAGTCCAGCCGGACCGCATTCCTGTAGCAGTCCCCTCCGTGGCCCGAATATCCCGGAGAAGCACAAGCTCCGGAGACGGTATCCTCCCGGCGGCTGTTTAACGACTTAAGGGGACGGTCCCGGAGTTCCGGAGCCGTCCCCTCAGGTGACTTATGATTCTTTTGATCCTTTTCATTCTTCATCATGGTCCGTCTTTCATCTGCAGGACCCGAAATCGCATTCCGGTCTCTACATCACATATTTCTTCTGCAGGAGTCTCTGTTCGAATTCCTTCACCGGAATGGGCCGGTCGTAGTAGAAGCCCTGAGCGATATTACAGCAATATTTCCGAAGCAGTTCCAGATGTTTTACGGTTTCCACACCTTCCACCACGCACTCCAGTCCAATGTCCTGCGCCAGAGAGATCACGTGCTTAAACATCATGAAGGTGATGCTGTCTTCCGGTTCATCATCCTGTGGCAGGAAGCAGCGGTCGATCTTCAGCACATTCCAGGGGATCTCACGGATCAGATTCAGAGAGGAATAGCCTACGCCGAAATCATCCACAGCGGTGGACACCCCCTGATCCTGCAGGCCGCGGACCACTCGCTTCAGATCACGGAACTGCACATCCGTGGTGGTTTCTGTAAGCTCCACCTCAACAAACCGATGGGGGACCCTGTTTTGATCGATGATGCTCATGATATGCTCCAGAAGATCCACATCCACCAGGTGCTTCCGGGACAGGTTTACGGATACGCGTATCACCTTTCCGGCTTCATCCGGCTTCAGGATCCCCTCGTCCAGCCACCGGCGGATATCCTTGCACGCATGATCCAGCATATAGAAATCCAGATCACAGATATCCGTGTTCATTTCCAGAATAGGGATAAACTCCATAGGAGAAATGATCCTTCCGTCTTCCGGTTTTATCCACCGGCAGAGGGCCTCGGCACCGGTAATCTCGCCGGTATCGATATTTACCTTCGGCTGATAGAATACCCGGAATTCTTCTCCGGCCAAAGCTTCCCGGAAATCCTTCCGGACCTTCTTTATATGGTCGCTCTGGTTCTTCATGCTTACATCATAGAACACAATGGCGCCTTCTTCCGAGCGTTTCGCCATCTGGGAAGCCATCATGATCTTATCCATGACCTCGTTCTGATTCTGGAAGCTGTCCTCTACGATCTTATATACGCCCACAGCAGCGGATACCAAAACTCTTTTTACCTTATTCTCCCCATAGGGAACCGGAGTACCGGAAAGGAGTCCCAGCACCACATCCTTCTTCTCTTCCGAAAAGATACAGATAAACTTATCTCCTCCCAGCCGGGTCAATACTCCCGTTTCGCCGATAGAATCCCGGATCATCCCGAAATAATTCCGGATCACCTCGTCTCCGTATAATCGGCCGATCTCCTGATTGACCATAGTAAAATTATGCAGGTCGAAATGCGCGGCATACATGCCCTTCAACCGGCCCTCATTTCCCGCGATGTCTACAAAACGGAAGAAGTTTCTGGAATTCGGATATCCTGCATCATCATGGAAGCCGAACTGCTCCACAGCCTTCTGCAATCGTCGCCGGGCGACCATCCCGAGGATCACCCGCATAACAAGCTCCGCTCTGCCCCTGTCCTCATCACTGATCTCATCCTCCTCAGCGATAAAAAGCTGTCCCCGGACGACGGCCTGTGTCCCGGTCACGATCCTGAGGTTAACCACCACCTTATCACCCCTGCCGGTATCATAATCGCAGTAATACTCGCCCTCATTTTCCTTTTCCCTGGCCATATTCACAAAGAACTCAGCTACAGCCTTGGTAATATGCAGCATCTTACAGATCGCGATCATGACCTCTTTATACTTCTCACGGTCAAACCCATCAACCCAGTGAGTCACATCCACGATCTGGTAGAATAACGAGTCAAATTGCTTTTTCCTTTCGGAATCCTCCAGCATTACCACACCTCCCTTCGGTGTATTTTTCTGCTGTCAAACCTTACTGGCATACACATTTTCATTGTAACATAAATCCGGGGATTTTCCAACTGAAAAACGATGCCGCAGACCGCAAAAAAAGGACACCTTCCAGGCCTCCTCCGAAGAAACCGGAGGAGGCCCGGAAGGCGTCCCTTATCCTGGTTTAATGATTCAATTATAAAAGCTTCAGAAGCTCCTCCCTTACGGGATCCATATGGGGATCGACGATGCCAAAATCCATTTCCCTGTAGTTCCAGGCTGCCCGTCCGATCCCATGCTTATCGTAGCAGGAAAGGATCATCCTGTACCACTTCAGTGTTTCTTCCGCGCTGGCCAGATTGATCACACCGAACTCACCGCAGTACAGCGGAACATTTCTCTCCTCGGATACCCGTACCGCTTCCTCCACCAGGCGTTCAAAATACTCGATTCCCATGACCTTGTTCTTGTCAAAGCCGGTAAAATTGGTCTCCGGTACGTTCTTGTAGCAATCCAGATATTTCCGGGAATTCTCCTCATATGCACCATAGGTGGTATCAAAATGCATACGGAAGGATTCCGACATGCCGTCCACCCAGGGAGCGCCCTGATGGGTAAAGAGCAGGGGTTCATAGCAGTGGAAATTATAAACGATCCTATCGTCAACGGGCAGGGCCAGATCCTTCAGGGATTCGATGCTGTTGTTGTAATACCCGCCCAGCAGGATCCAGATATCCGGAACATATGCCCGTATCCTTTTGATGCAGGTGGTGGAAATGCGGTTCCAGGTATCGCTGTAGCTCTTATCCGTCACCTCATTCAACAGCTCAAAGGCCAGATGATCCTTATACTTTCCGAAGCGCTTTGCGAACTCCTCCCAGAGCTTATAGAAACGCTCCTGATAGGATTCGTTCTCAAAGAAGCCAAATTCCTCTTCTCCCTTGTCGAAGGAGAAGCCAAAGGTCTTATGCAGGTCCAGGATCATGTTGAGACCATATTCCAGGCACCAGTCGATCACGCCCTGGATCCGGACAAAACCGGACTCCTTGTAATTTCCTTCTGAATCCTCCACCAGATCATAATCCACGGGAACACGAACATGATCCAGTCCCCATTCACTGATCTGTTTCAAATCGGCTTTGGTGATAAAGGTGTCATATCGTTCTTCTGTGTGGTTACACTGGGAAAGCCAGCCACCCAGGTCGATGCCATGTTGATACCCTTCGAACTTTTTCATATTCGTTCCCTCCAAATACTCTTTTTGATTCTTCGCTTCTCCGATCATTTCTGACCATGCGGAGCACCAGCGTCCATCTCTATTCTACTACAAACTACTCCACAACCTCAAGACGAACATTTCGGATATGAATGGCTGCCGTGCTGCCCTGATTGCCCATATTGAACTCTACGCGTCCGCGATCATCGTCCTTTGCGGTCATCTCAAATTCAAATTCATACTTCTGCCAGTCCCCGGTGAGCTTGACGGGTGTATCCTCCAGATACCGGATCCAGTCCGCATAAGGTGCCGTAATGGCCGGCTTCATCTGACGTTCTTCATCTGCAAAGGCCTCAAAGGAGAGCTTATACTTCTTGCCCTTCATCATGGGCATGCCGGGCTGCACCAGCTGAATGGAGTATTCCTCCGAACCGAAGTTCTCGGTCTTAATAATGATCTCGCCGTCCTTGATCTCTGCAGAGCCCACGCCGTCGTTCTGGGCCATGAACTTCCAGTCGGTATCATCCGTCAGATCCTCTGCCTGGGCAAAGTCCCCGTTGGTCACAAAGTTTCCGGTTGCATCCGCTTCCTTCCAGACCATCTCGCGGACCGGCTTGGAAACCTTTTCGTTATACAGCTTCTTGCGGAACATACGGACATAATCCACATGCATGGATCCACGGTCATCAAAGGGCGTATTCTCGTCCGGATCTCCCGGCCAGTCACCGCCTACGGCCACATTCAGGATCACGTGGAAGGGCTGGTCAAAGGGTGCGGGATAGGGCTTCTCTTCTTCGCCCTCTACAGCGGTAAACCAGTCATTCGTCTCATAATACATTTCACCATCCACATACCAGCGCATAAGTCCCGGCATCCATTCCAGTGCATAGGTATGGTATTCATTTGCGAAATCACCGGTTTCCAGGGTGTAGCTTCCCTGGTTCTGTCTGTGGGGTTCGCCGTAATGAATGGTTCCGTGATTTGTGGTAATATCATTTCCAAGGACTTCCATGATGTCGATCTCACCGCACTTCGGCCACTGACCGTAATACTCCTCCTGAAGCGGCATCATCCAGAATGCAGGAAGATAGCCGTTTCCCTGAGGAACCCGAATCCGGGCCTCGATCCAGCCGTACTTGATATCATGCTTGCCCTGGGTGTTAACACGCCCGGAGGTATAATGTACATTTCCTTCCGCATCCACTTCCCTGGTGGGCTGAATGATCAGCTCACCATCCTTAACGAATGCATATTTCGAACTGGGGACATATTCCTGCAGCTCATGGTTCACCCAGCCTACTTCATGCTCTTCATAGTTCCAGTCCTCTTCCGAAAGCTCGGTTCCGTCAAACTCATCATTCCAGTACAGGCGGTAGCCTTCGGGGATCACCATCTCGCCCTCCGCCTGCTTCTCCGTGGTGGTTTCCTCTGTGGTTTCGGAAACTGCCTCTGTCGTCTCCTGCTTATCTTCTGCTGTGGCAGCTTCTGTGGTTACAGCTGCCGTGGCAGGCGCGGTTGTGGTCTCCTTTTCCTTACCGCATCCGGTGAGGAGCATTCCCATAGCCGATACAGCGCACATCGTCTTCATCAGTCGATCTTTTCTCATACTTACCTCCTTCGAGTCTCGCCCCAACTTCGGTTGTATTTCCCTCTGTTCTGTTTTAATCATACGCGAATGGAGGTTATTTCTATATCGTTTTCATGTCTTGTTTATCATTTTACCATATCTATTCTCCCTGGTACTTTCCATCGATCTCGTTATGGAAATGCATCTCCGTACGGTATCTTGCAGGCGTAAGCCCCATCTCCTTCCGGAAGACCTCGGTGAAATAGCTCTGACTGGGGAAAGCCAGGATCGACGCGATCTCCGCCGGTGAGAAATCGGAATACACCAGCATGTTTGCGGCGGTTTCCAGCTTCTTTCTCCGGATATATTCCGTGATCGTGATCCCCGTATCCTTCCGGAACTGCCGGGACAGATAGCCCTCGCTTACCCCTGCAGTGGCTGCCAGCTCCGACAGTGTGATCCGGGTATGCAGATGCTCATAGATATAATCCACGGCCTTGGCCACCGGCAGAGAGGTGATCTGATTCTTTCTCAGGGATTTCATCCGATTGGTATAATCGACGCACATGGCCAGATGCAGGTCGGATATATCCTCCGGCCTTTTGGCCTTGTCCGCTTTCTGGATATAAAAATCGCTGAGGCCATAAGAATCTCCCAGGCTCATGCCGCCCTCGATACAATACCGGGCAAGCAGCGCCGCTGTAATGGCAAAATGGTATTTCAGGCTCTGAAGGGGCTGCTCCGCCAGCTTCCCCAGGCCCTTTTTCATATGCAAGGGTTCAGCGCTGAGTTCACGGACGCGCTTCACCTCCCCGGACTTTACCGCAGAATAGAATTCCAGCTCCGGATTATAGCCCGCACGAAGAAACTCCTCCTCCCGCTGGACATACTCATGATACACTCGTTCCCCTTCCAGTGAATGCTCCATAATCCTACTCCCCCTTTGGAAATGAACAAAACCTCTGTTATGCCGGTACTGCCAGAAGAACGGCAGGGATCACCACCGTGAGCAGAACGAGGATCCCTTCCGCCGAGAACATCATCTGATTGGCTCTGGAAATATCCTCCCTCCGGATCTCCCGCCCGGGATCGCCGATCACCGGCTTATGGACAAGCTCCCCATGGTAAAAGGCATCCCCCAGCAGCTCTACCCCCAGAGCTCCGGCCACCGCCGCCTCCGGATGTCCGGAATTCGGGCTGGTGCTCTTTGCCGCGTCCCGCCGAAGGATCCGTAAGGCCTGCTTTCCGCTGAGCCCCGGGGTAAAAAACGCCGAGAGAGTAAGCAGCCCGCCGGTGAGTCTTGCCGGAAGGAAATTCACCGCATCATCCAGCTTCGCCGCCGCACGGCCGAAGTCCAGATACCGTTTATCCTTATAGCCCACCATGGAGTCCATGGTATTGATGGCTTTATAGATACACCCCAGGATTGGTCCCCCAAGGACCAGATAAAACAGCGGAGCGATGACGCCGTCGGAGGTATTCTCCGCCACGGTCTCCACCGCGGCCCGGATCACTCCCTCCTCCGAAAGCTTTGCTGTTTCCCGTCCGACGATCCTGGCCACTGCATCCCGTCCATCCTGCAGCGTTCCAAGCTCCAGAGCCCGCCGGACATTGCTGCTCTCCCTGGCCATGGAGTGGGCCGCCAGCATATAGGCGGAAAGGATTGCCTCAATACCCACTCCCACCGCGGGATGCAGGAGGTACCCCACCACCACCACGGCCGCAGTATAGAACCCCGTCAACATCACCACGGAAAGGGTCATCCTTCTGCCCCTCTCCCGTTTTTCCTCCGGAGTAAGCTCCTCCAGATTCCAGCGTTTCTCATAATCCGCGATCAGCTTCCCCATCCAGCGGATGGGATGTGGCATCCACTCCGGGTCACCGATCAGAAGATCCAGAAGGATCCCGATGGAGAGTGCAAGGAAATGCAGTTTTAGCCAGGTTAGTATCATATTCCCAAAATCCGTATCTAGCCGGGTCATCCCGTATACTTCCGGATGCCTCCATTTTCCGTAAGTCCGTCGTAAAATTCGCCGTTGTTAAAGATCTGATTCGCCGCCATGATGGTTCCGCCATGGGCCACGATCACGGCTGTTTTGGCAGGGGTCCCATCGGGGCCGGTGTCACGGTCTGCCCTTACACCACCGTTTGCCTTTGCATCACCCTTTGTGCCACCATCTGCTCTTGCTTCACCATCTGCTCTTGCGTCACCCTCCATGATCTCCCGGATCCGGTCCACGCCCCGGAGTATCCTGTTCTTGAAGGTCTCCTTGGATTCGCCCCCCGGAAAGGGAAGCTCCCCGTTGGAGTCGATCCATTTCTGATACTCTGGATTTTGGCTGAGATCCATATAGGACTTCCCTTCAAATTCCCCGAAGTCCATCTCCCGAAGCTCCGGGATCAGGGTATAGGGTGTGCCGGGGAAGATCAGCTCCGCGGTTTCCCGGCAGCGGAGCATGGGACTGACAAAGAGTCCTGCCCCCAGCTCCAGCGCCTTCTGGGCCTCGCTGTAGCAGCCCCGGGCCTTTTTCTCCTTCAGTTCCCGGATCCCCTGCTTTGTAAGGGGCTGATCCGTAACCCCGATATATTGCTTCTTTGCATTTCCGGCGGTTTCTCCGTGCCGGATGATCATCCATTCCATACTGCGTATTCCGTTTCTTCTGCTTATCCTTCTTTAACCCGGCAGCCCCGTTCCACGGGGATTCCGCAGACCACTTCCACCACACGGTCCGCTTCTGCGGCAAGCCTGCGGTGCAGGTCTCCCAGATACTGCAGGTACTGCTCCGTCATTTCATCATATACCGTACCATCCCGAAAAAGATCTCCGGATACGAGGATCAGGTGATTGGTCTTCTCCCGCAGCCGGTTAAGATCCTCCATTAATCGGAGATCGACTCCCTTCTCCCCGGCTGGACTTTCGCCGGAGGAGAACATGCGATTAGCCAAAAGATTCGGCAGATCCTCCAACAAGATTACCCCTGTCTTCTCCCCGGGTACTGTCCCTTCGTAAGGCGAAGTCTCTCCCTCTGAAGGAGCGATTCCCCTGAGAAACGGATCCTCCACCGTGAGTATCCCCATTCCTTCCCGCCGTTTGATATGCTTCTCGATCCTGACACGGGCGCTTTCACTGTTCTGCATGGTGGCAAGGTAGATCCTTCTGCCGCCCTCCTTAAGGGCCAGCTGCTCCGCATATTCCGATTTTCCTGAGGCTGCTCCCCCCAGGATCAGCGTCAGCCTCGATGTATCCCTGCTCTTCATTTCCTTCCGTACTCCGTAAATGTACTGCATACCCAGATCACCGGATCCGTTCCGGGATCCCGCACCAGACTCTCCAGACCTCCGAAGCCTCCGCCGCCAGCAGGACCTGAAGCCGTCCCACGAGTTCGCGGTAGATCTCTTCCTTCTTCTCCATGGGGATCACGCCGCAGCCCACCTCCCGGCAGACCACCACAAGCAACTTTCCCTGTTCCATGGAAAGGACTTTTTTCTTCCATTCCTCCGCTCTCCGGGGCACCTCCTCCAAAGAAATGGGACGCGCCTCCAGATCCCTTCGGAGTTCTTCCTCCAGTGCCGGAAGGATCAATGCATTATCCGGGAATCGATGCTTCACCGCTTCCTCCAGACCCTGTGCCTTTCCGCCCACATATAGTATCATGACTCACCTCATCGTTCATATGATGACAGGGGAAAACCCTTTTGCCCCCCGGCATTTTAAAAAGAAATCGCAAGAAATGTCCCGGCCATCCCCAGGAGCATACCGCATTCCGAAACCGTAAGGAACCATCCCGCCAGATCTCCCGTGATCCCGCCAAGAGGCTTCACTCTCTCCACCAGGAAGAAGCCGATCACAAAGATCAGCGCCAGTACCCCCGGTGTCATGATCATGGGGGAAAGGATCAGTCCCCAGAGGATCAGGGCTGTTCCCTGAAGGGCTAACAGCACCACATTTCCCTTCCGGGAAGAATCCGCCTTCATGGACGCCGCCATCCCCTTGGACCTGGCCGGGGGACAGAGCATCACCAGAAGTCCCGAAAAACAGCGTCCCAACGGGAAACCGAGACAGAAGCAGATCACCGCTTCATGCTGCAGCGCCCCATCCCTTGTGCTGTCCAGAAGACAGAACAGTCCCGCCAGGTAAAGCCCCGCCAGGAGCAGTACCCGGATCACGGAGAAGGCGCCGATATGGGGATCCGACAGGATCTCCAGCTTCTTCTCCCGGTCGCCGTAGGAATGAAATGCATCCGCGGTGTCCATAAACCCGTCCACATGGATCCCGCCCGTAAGGATCAGAGGCAGGATCGCCATAAGGAGCACCAGGGCCGGAACAGGCACCGGAAGAAACCGGTACATCAGATACTCTGCTCCGCCGATCACCGCTCCCACCCAGGGAAAAAACCCCAGGGTATAGCGGGGCGGATCCCCCTTCCAGACTGCCTCCGGCATGGGGATCCTGGAGTACATGGAAAATGCACTGCCTATGGATTTGATCACGGATATGACACCCATGTTCCTCTCTCCTCAATGATCTCTTTCGTTTTTCCTCCGCATGGAGTTCTTCACTTCATCACTTGTAAATGCGGCGTCGATGGCATTCAGGATCAGCGTCCTTCTCTGCTCCTCTGTCATGCCAAAGCTCTCCTTAATATAGCGGAATTCATCCCTGAGGGTGATCCCTTCGATCCCCATATCATCCGTGTTCAGGGTGACACGGATCCCCCGGTCCAGATAAGAGATCAGGGGGAAGTCCCGCATGTCCGGAACTGCATGGGTCATGCGGTTACTGGTGGGGCACATTTCCAGGAAGATCCCCTTCTCCTGAAGGAGCTTCATCACCTCCGGATCCTCATAGCTTCTTGTGCCGTGACCGATCCTTGCGGCGCCGTATTCCACTGCCAGCCGTACGCTCTCCGCGCCGTCCGCCTCTCCCGCGTGAATGGTAAAGGGGATGCCGTATTCCTTCGCTCTCGCAAAGAGCTCCCGGTATCCCCTGGTGGGGAAAAGAGCTTCCGCACCGGCAAGATCCAGGGCTACTACCCCTTCGTCCTCCACCAGATATTTTTTCGCAAGCTCCAGGGTCTGGGCATTGGCTTCTTCATTGTCCGCGCCCCGCATACAGCAGAGGATGAGATTGGTCTTACACCCGGGAGAATGGATCCCCTCCAGGGCAGCTTTCACCACGTCCTCCTGGGTCAGACCCTTCCGGGTATGGAGCTGCGGAGCAAACCGGATCTCTGCATAGATCACTCCCTGGGAAGCGATATTTTCTCTGACCAGTTCTACCGCCGTTCGGATCCCCATTTCCGTCTGCATCAGGGACAGGGGAAGCTCGAAGCATTTCAGGAAATCATTCAGACTGCTGCAGTCTGCAGGGACCATGAGCATTTCCTTCAGGGTCTCCTCATCCTCTGCGGGAAGCTTTATTCCCTGCACCTTTGCCAGCTGCCCGGCCATTCGGGGCGTCAGCGCACCGTCCAAATGAAGATGGAGGTCAAGCATGGCAAATTCCAAAGTATCATCCTTCATCATAAATCCCCCCGGGCTATGCCCATGATGGAATAGATCCTGTCCATGGCGAGAGACTGCCTCAGCACCTCTGCCAGTCGGTCGTATTCCCTTTCCTTAAACTCCTGATACTCTACCTTATCCTCCTCCGGAAGGGTTATGCCCCTTCTTTGGGCGAGACTCTTCCTTAAGGCCGGGATCACTTCCGGCCCATCGAAAAAGCCATGAAGATAGGTTCCGTAGACATTTCCTGTTTCCAGGAGAATCCCTGCTCCATGCTCCTCGGTGCTTCCGGCGGGATCCGAAGACTCCGTCCGTCCCATATGGATCTCATACCCGGAGACCTGCAGATCACTCAGCAGAGACAGGGTTCCCTTAAGCTTACCGATCCTGTCCTCCTTCTTCACCTGTACCTTATCCGGAAGCATGACGGTCCTTATGGGAAGCAGTCCGAGTCCCGGGGCTTCCGAAGTACTGCTCCCGGACTTTGCCGCAGCAAAATTCCGGCCTGTTCCTTCCTCGCTCCGGTGAGACCACTCCACTCCACCCGGGTCGTGGACGGTCTCTCCCAGCATCTGAAATCCGCCGCAGATCCCCAGGACCGGTCCATAGGCGGCATATGCCCGGATTGCCTTGTCCAATCCGGTCTCCCTGATCCAGGCAAGATCCGCCAGGGTATTCTTGGAACCCGGCAGGATCAGCAGATCCGGATTTCCCAGCTCCGCCGGGGCAGTCACATACCGGATCTGCATATCCGGCCAGGCGTCAAATACATCCATATCCGTAAAATTGGAGATCCGGGGATAACGGATCACCGCCAGATCAAAGCATGCGCCGTCCTTATCTTTCTGCTTCAGCCGGTCCGACATGCTGTCCTCATCCGGAAGCTTCAGTTCGGTTAAGGGTACCACCCCCACCACCGACAGTCCCGACTTCTCCTCCAGGATCCGGACTCCCTCTTCAAAAAGCGTCCTGTCTCCCCGGAACTTATTCACGATGAGGCCCTTTACCCTGGCCCTTTCCTCCTTCGAAAGGAGGGACAGCGTCCCCAGAAGCTGGGCAAATACACCACCCGGATCGATATCTCCCACAAGGAGCACCGGGGCATCCACCATTTCCGCAAAGCCCATGTTCACCAGATCATCCTTCCGGAGATTCAGCTCCACCGGGCTTCCCGCTCCTTCAATAAGAAGAATGTCCGCTCTCTTCTCCAGCCGGTGAAAGGATTCCAGGACCGGTTCCCGAAACTCTTTCTTACGCCGGTAAAACTCCCGTGCAGTCATATTCTCCAGAACCTTCCCCTGCAGGATCACCTGAGATCCCGTAAGTCCCGTGGGCTTCAGCAGGAGCGGATTCATATCCGCCGCCGGCGTTACTCCCGCCGCCTCCGCCTGCATCACCTGGGCTCTGGACATTTCTTCTCCCTTTTCCGTGATACTGGAATTCAGGGACATGTTCTGCGCCTTGAAGGGCATGACTTTAAACCCGTCCTGCCGGAATATCCGGCAGAGTCCGGCGGTGAGAAGCGTCTTCCCCACATTTGACATGGTTCCCTGAAGCATAAGCTTGTATGACATAAGGCTCCTCCTGAAGCATCGGATCACGCAGCTTAAGGCTCCCCCGAAGCCGCATGAAAAATGCACTACAATCATTTTACACGAAAAACGACTGTAGTGCATTCATTTTCGGTTTTACACGTGCTGATTCTCCCGCATCAGGATCCCCACGATCATGACGCTGCGGTCATTTTCCTTTACTACCGCAGCCCGCAGGGTGATGGGGCGGACCTTTCCTTCCAGCACCAGGCGGTAATCCAGCTTATAGACACCAGTCCGTCCGATCTCCTCCAGTACCTGCTCTCTGGAAAACTTCTTTTTAAAGGAATCCAGATCGTCGGGATAAACCACCCGATCGGAGAATTCCAGGGTTTTATCGAAAAACCTGTCCCCCTGCTTCGCCAGTCCCAGTTCAGCATAAAGATCTGAAGCATTGTATTCCACATAATGCTCTGTCTCCAGATCCACCGAATACATACTGATGTAATCGCCGGACAGCGCCATGATCCGGGAATACAGGATCCGATCCTGATTTGCCTTATCCAGGATCGCCTTCTGCTTCATCTGGGAATCGATATTGCTGACTCCTATGATGATGTGACGGCCATCCTGCTGCATTCGCGTAGCTTTCATATTTACGTAGAAGGGTTCTCCGTTCTGCATGAGCCTGTAGGAGATGGTAAAGGTTCCCTGACGATCCATTTCCTCCAGAACATGTTCCTTGGTGAACTGCCTTACAAAGTTCTGCCTGTCCTCACGGTACAGGATCTTCATCGCATCCTGACGGCTCGCACGGAAGAAATCCCCTCCATGCCGCTCGATGGCCAGTTCCTCATCTCCCACATTGGAGGTATACTCGATGAAATCCTCTGATTCCAGATCCACATAATAGAGTCGGAAATAATCAGCTGCAAGGGCTCTGGCGATATTCGCATAGGTTGCTCCAAGCTTGCCGTCCTGAATGGACAGCACCGCTACAGCGAGAGCCTTCACTCCGGTCACCGGATTCTCTGCCATCCGCCGGACGAAATAATGACCGATATAATTCCCCGGCAGATGCTCATTCACAAAGCCTCGGTTTCCCGTGTTCTCCAGATTATCGTCTACCTGCCGGTAAAAGCCCACCAATTCTTTCAGGCCGGGACTGTTTGCCGCTGATACATCGATCATTTCGATGAGCCCGCCGCCAATGGTATAGTTGAAGAACCGCTTGACAAAATCCCGATAGGACTGATTGGTCCTGGCAAACCGCATCCTGTCATCCTTGAATTCCAGGATCGCCATGGGAAGGGTATTAAAGAATCCCTGATTTTTCTGCGTTTCTTCTCCGTGCAGTGTTTTGTCATCCCTGTCGATCTGAGAGATAACGGCAAGATCATACAGATTAACACCGCCAATGGTCTCAAAGTACTGGGTTTCCTTCGGATTTTCAAATCCGACCTGGATCCCCTTTTCATATCGTTCCAGGATCTTGATGATGGGGATGGGCTTGGTATAATAATAGCCCTGCAGCTTGGAACAGCCCACTTCACGAAGGAACTGCACCTGCTCCTCTGTCTCCACACCCTCGCACACCGTATCCACGCCCAGGGCAGAAGCCATACGCATCATTTCCGTAAGGATGATCTTCCCGCTCTCGCCCTCATCAAACTTCTGCATGAAACGCATATCAAATTTGATCAGGTCAAAATGGATACTCTGCAGAACGTCCAGTGAGGAATAGCCGCTTCCGAAATCATCCATCCATACATGGAAGCCGCATTCGCGGAAATGCTCCACCTGGGAGCGGATAAAGCTGAGCTCACTTCCCACAATGCTTTCCGTGATCTCTATGGTAAACAGCCTCCGCGGAAGTCCCGCGGCATCCACGCGCCGGCAGATCTCCGACACGATATCGCAGGTATCGAAATCCGAACGGGACAGATTGATGGACTGGGGTACGATATGCAGTTTGTTTTTCTTCAGCTCCTCGATCTTCCTGATCACCAGATCCAGGATATAGAGATCCAGTTTATAGATCAGCCGGGCCTCTTCAAGGATGGGGATAAAATCCGCCGGAGACAGGAAGCCCATCACCGGGTCGATCCATCTGGCCAGCGCTTCCTCATCACATACCCTGCCGTTCACTGCACGAACGATGGGTTGATAGTAAGCCTGGATCCAGCCTTCCTCGATGGCTCTGTCCAGATTATCCAGGATGTACTGTTTTCGCTGCTCCGCATCCCGCATGGACGCATCATAATACTTATAGGTATTGGCGTAGGTTCCCTTAAGGGCATCGCAGGCCAGCTTCGCCCTGTCGCAGGCAGTACTTGCGTTTACCGCCTCCAGACGATACTGATGAATCCCGACATGAAGCGGAAGGTTCAGACCTTCATTCAGGCTTCTGCATGCCTTGAACAGCCACTGCATGGTTTCTTCGATCTGGGAATCATCCATGACCACGCCGAAATGATCCTGGCCAAGGCGGGAACAGTTTTCATTTCCGAAATGTTCTGCAAGAAGCCTTCCGAAAGCCAGAAGAAGCCTATCCCCTTCCGCAAAGCCATACTTCTGATTAAAGTATTTCATGCCGCAGAAATCGGTAAAAAGAAATGCCGGCGCTTTTCCGTCCTTCACCAGTTCGTCCTTTCTCACGGCGATGAGCTCCAGAAAATAGGTCATATTGGGGAGGCCGGTCAGATAATCATACCGGGTCTGCCGGATCACGCTTTCCGCATATAATGCATAATTCATGGACTGATTCAGACGAAGGTCAATGGCATCGTCCCCTTCGGCATAGGTTCCCTCATCCATATACCAGACATAAGCCAGCCGGATCCCCGTATCCGTATACACATGCTCTCCGATGGCATGGATCACATTATAGCCATCCATGTAATGGTTCTTCGTACGATAGATCACTTCATACTTCCCGCCGTCTACGGCAAAACGCATAGCGGCTTCGGCGATCCTTGCCCGATCATCCGGATGGGTATCCTTATACATATCCTGATCCATTTCCTGGAAGGCCCGTGCCCTGTCTGTATAGCCGAACAGATCAAGGAAGCCGTCAGAGAGCATAAGGGTAACGATCCGACCGCCCACAAACTGATATACAGCCATCGGAATACGTGAAATCTCCATGCTTCTTTGCAGTTTTTCATCAAAGCAGTATCGTTCCACCCGGTTCGTCTCCTCTCACGGATTCATACACACAACATATCACTTATATTTTACACGAAAACAGGCAATAAATCTATTCATTTTTCACAATTATTTCTAAATTCTTCATTCTTTTTCGTCGTTTTTTAACGATATGGGAATACTCTTCCCATATTTACATCAAATATTCAAATGTTGTATAGTATTGCTGTTACTGAATTCCCGGAAAGGACTGCCATGAAAGACAAAATACTTCATTTACTCAAAACCGATACGATCCTTGTTGTCTCAGGGATCCTCGCTCTGATCTCCTGCTTCTTTGTTGCTCCGGATAAGGAGTATTTGGATTATGTAAACTACAGAGTCCTGGCCATCCTCTTTTCCCTGATGCTGGTGGTAAGCGCTCTGGTACGGATCGGCACCTTCGATTTCCTTACCAGCCGGCTTCTGGGCAGGATCCGCTCGGAGCGGTATATCTCCCTGTTCCTGATCCTGCTCTCCTTCTTCCTCAGCATGCTGCTCACCAATGATGTGGCGCTGGTGACCCTTGTTCCCTTTGCCCTGCTTCTGCTCAGGGCCTTCGGGGACAGAAGACGGACCGTCTATACGCTGATCCTGATGACCGTCGGCGCAAATCTCGGAAGCATGCTGACTCCCATCGACAATCCCCAGAACCTGTATCTCTATACGGAATACGGGTTCGGCTTCAGCGAATTTCTCCGGCTGATGCTGCCCTACAGCCTGGCCGCCCTGGTGCTGCTGGTGCTCTCCGTCTTTCTCCTGAACCGGACGGACCATACCATGGACAGTGCAACGATCCGGCAGGCACCCCGTCCGGATCTGGTGAAGCTCACGGTCTACCTGGTGCTTTTTGTCATCTGCATGCTGAACGTGGCCGGCATCCTGCATTACCTGATCATGCTCGGCGTATGTGTGGCGGCAATGCTGTTTCTGGACCGGGGAGCCTTCAAAAAAGTAGATTACTCGCTGCTCCTTACCTTCGTCTTCTTCTTTATCCTGATCGGAAATCTGGGACGGATCGAGGTGATCCGGGACACCCTTACCCGTATCGTAGAGAAAAATGTGGCCCTCACCGCCATCGCATCCTCTCAGGTGATCAGCAATGTTCCCGCTGCCATGCTGCTCTCCGCCTTTACCGAAAAGGGCGCAGACCTTCTGGTAGGGGTAAATCTCGGAGGACTGGGAACCCTGATCGCCAGCATGGCCAGCCTGATCACCTTCAAATTCTATGCAAAGGAGAAGCAGGAGGGAGAGCATTATCTGCTGAAATTTACCGTGATCAGCATCCTGTTCCTGGCGGTGCTGTATCCCCTGTACCTGTTTATCCGCTGAGAATCCGGAGAAACAGATCACCCGCTTTGGCAGGTTCAACCGATTCACGTGTGCTTCGAATACTGAATTCGCCGTTACGAAGAAAGGAGTCCCCATGCAGATCGATATCCTCTGTGTCGGAAAGATCAAGGAGAAATTCTACCGGGATGCACTGGAAGAATATAAAAAAAGACTCAGCCGCTACTGCAGGCTGAGCGAGATCGAAGTGGCCGACGAGAAAACGCCGGACTCTGCCAGTGAAGCAGAAGAAAAACAGATCAAGGAGAAGGAAGGTGATCGGCTTCTTTCGAAAATGAAGGACGGCGCCACGGTGATCGCCCTTGCCATCGACGGCAAAGGCTACACCAGCGAAGGCTTCTCCGCCGAGCTGGAACGGCTTGGAGTAGGCGGCACAAGCCATATCCAGTTTGTGATCGGCGGTTCTTTAGGACTCTCCGACGCCGTGCTCTCCCGGGCAGACAAAAAGATCAGCTTCTCCGCCATGACCTTCCCCCATCAGCTGATGCGGGTGATCCTGTCGGAACAGCTCTACCGTGCCTACCGGATCATGCACTGTGAGCCCTATCATAAATAAGTGACACCCAGGGCGTCCTTCTTCCGCTTCACTGCATCATGCAGATCTCTTGCGGAAAGCAGCCGGGAATTCGCTCCCCGGATGATCAGCTGGATCATCCCGTCAGAGGTCGCCACCGTAATATCGTAATTCTTCTCATTTTCCTTGGCAAACCGGGCGATGTACTGGTCTGCCGTCTCTGCCGTACGGGTATAGACCACATGCAGGTTCTGGTACTCCATCACCTCTGTCGTGTGTCCCGGCACCCGGTATGCATCAAAAACTACAATGATCTCCTCTTTGGACAGGGCCCTGTATTCCGTAAGGATCTCCAGCAGGGTATTTCTGGCAGCATGGAGATCAAGTTCCACCAGACCTTTGGTCTCTTCCCAGGCATGAAGAATATTGTATCCATCCACCAGCAGATAGGACCTGGAGGCAGGCTTTTTTACGTACATCGTCCGATTCTTAGTTCCCGCGTCCGGCGTCTGTTTTCTCCGGGTCGCCGTGGTCCAGCGATTCTTCCTTTCCCTTGCATGCTCCGTCGTTTCATTGGCGTGGCCGGCCTGCTGCAGGATCCGGTCGATCTCCTCTGTTCCTATGGCAGAGAGCCGGTCCATGACGGAGCCTGTTCTCCTTCTTTCCTTTGTCGCATCCTCCGGTTCTTCCTGCACCTTTTTGCTAAGCTCCGGATAAAACTCCCCAAACCGGGGGAAGAGATGCATCCGTTCCGGAGCCAGATCCCAGGGCACCAGATCCGCAGCCCCGTGATCCACAAATACGGAGGAGGAAGGATGCTCCTGATCCGATTCCGGATCATAGCCCGTCATTTCCACCACATTCTCCGCATCCGGCACCTCATCATAGCCGTCATACAGCATCCGGAATACACCTTCTCCCCGGGTATAGGCCCGCACCTCTGCCACATAATTCCGAAGCTTCGAAACAGCGCCCCGGCCTTCCATGGTGACCTGGTCGGTGCCCTGCTCCGTGATCCTGCATTCCTGGGCCCTCTGATCCATATCATACAGCGCCCGTCCCGCGGATTCCTGAGGAACCGTCAGAGAAAAACGCACGTAAGGCTCCAGAAGCAGAGAGGTCCCGGACATCAGTCCCTGACGGACGGCCCGCAGAGCTGCTTCCCGAAAATCTCCGCCCTCCGTATGCTTCTTGTGGGAACGCCCCGCCACCAGCGTGATCCGAAGATCCGTAAGCCGGGCATTTACCAGAACCCCCGTGAGTTCTTCCTGCCTTACGGCATTGAGAATGGTCTGCTGCCAGTTCCGATCCAGCTCATCCGTTGACAGACGGCTTTCCACAAGCAGTCCTGTCCCCCGGGGAAGGGGTTCCAGAAGGAAATGTACCTCGGCATAGTGCCTGAGGGGTTCAAAATGTCCCACTCCATAGGAAGGGGCTGCCAGAGTTTCCCGGTAAACCACATTTCCCTCATCGAAGGATACCTGAAGGCCGAACCGTTCCCTGATCCGTTCCGTCAGGATCTCCATCTGCACCCCTCCGTACAGGGTCACGTTGATCTGGGCTCTCTCCGGGAACCATTCCACCGAAAGGGTGGTTTCCTCTTCCTCCAGCTGACGAAGCTTCGGCAGGAACTCCGCCGGATCCGTTCCCTCCGGAAGGATCAGCCGGTAACTGAGCATCGGCCGGCTGCTCTCCGGCCGGAGGGAGGGAGCGATCCCCAGACCGCAGCCCGCAAAGGTGGAGCTGAGGCCGGTAAGGGCGACGATGTCCCCGGGCAGTGCCTCCTGCACCTTAAGAAAGTCGGCGCCGTCATAGAGCCGGATCCCCGTAACCTTCTCCGTATATTCTTCATCCTCTCCCCTGCCGGAATAGGTGATCTGTTCCCGTACCGAAAGCCTTCCTGACAGGATCTTCAGGAAGCTCAGCTTCTGCCCCGCCATGTCATGCAGGATCTTATAGCAATAAGCGCCAAATGGGCCTTCATCCGTTTTCTCCTGCCTTTCACCGAGCAGCTCCTGCATCATCTGCAGCAGCTCCGTCACACCCTTTCCCTGCAGCGCCGAACCGAAGACCACCGGAAAGAGCTTCCCCCGCTGAAAGAGGTCCTGCAAAGCCCCCTCCGGGAGCTGTCCCTCTGCGAGGAAATGCTCCGTCAAGGCGTCGTCCAGCACCGCAGCCTCTTCGTCCCTTTGGGCCGGGTCGCCGTACCAGTCCGTAAAGCCCTCCCCCAGGGTCTGACGAAGAAGCTTCATCAGCTCCTCTCTCCCGGGAACCGGAAGATCCATTTTATTGAAGAAGACCAGTGTAGGGATGCTCCGTTCCTGCAGCAGCCGGAAGAGATATCCCGCATGGGCCGGGATCCGGTTTCCCGCTCCGATGAGCAGGATCGCCGCATCAAGCACCGGGAGCACCCGCTCCGTCTCCGCGGTAAAATCCACATGTCCCGGTGTATCGATCAGAGTCAGGGAAAGGTCTCCCGCAGAAAGCCGGCAGCTCTTGGAGGAAATGGTGATCCCCCTGGCCCGTTCCTGGGCGTCCGAATCCAGAAAGGCGGTTCCGTGATCCACTCTTCCCGCCTCTTTAAGCCTTCCCGCAGCCACCATCAGCTGCTCGATCAATGTCGTTTTTCCTGCATCCACATGGGCCATAACCCCGATGGTACTTTTCATATCGGAACCTCATTTTTCTTTCTCAAATCGTAGTCCTGCCGAGAAGCTTCCCAGGACGCAGATCCTGCTTGTGCGCCGCCAAAAGTATCAAAATACTGTCATACTGCCGGATCGATCCTCCCTCGATTCTTTCCGTCCGTTTTCCCCCTGTATGATGCTTGACAGGAGGGAAAATTGGTCCTAAAATGGAAGCAGACTTTTAATCTAATGAGGGGGTGTATCCATGACGAATGATAATCTTATGCCTGTAAATCCCGAGCTTGCCAAACGGCCCATCAAGCCCGTTTCCGAACTTCCATCCATAAAGAAGGGATTTACCAGCGGGATCAAATATTACTACTGGATCATCATGAAGGAGCGCGCGCTCACCGAGTACCCCGTGATCTATGATGCATTGGTGGAATTCGGTTCCCAGCTTGCCGATCTTCTGGAAACGGAAGACGCAACTTCCGTACAGAATATGTCCCGGTTGTTCCAGCGTTTATATCCCGATGGAAAGGTTCACAAGGTATTTGTGGCTCTTCAGCTGGAAACCGCATTGGACGGCATCAGCGAATGCCTGTACAATCTGAAGAAGCTTTATCATCTGGATAAAACGATATAGATCCAATTTGGGTGCCGCTCTGCGGCACCTTTTTTTTGCTCCACAGGTAGAAATTGAGCCGGCGCAGATCCGCATACGATCCGCCCGGCTCATTTCCGTTCTTATTCTTATTCCCTGCCATCCCAGCAATAGGTACAGAGCTTTTCCTTCGGAAGTCCTGTAGCCTCGATCATATCATCCAGACGGTTATAGGCAAGGCTGGTGAAGTTCAGCTTCTTGCAAATCCGATCCAGCATACGATGATAACGGTCGGAATCCGGGTTCGCATAATCCTCCAGGATGGTCCGTTCTACAGCCTGTCCTTCTTCCTCCTGGATCACCTGACGGGCGATCAGCTCCATTTCCGAGGTGGAACGGGAGAAATTGATATATTTACATCCGAACAGAAGGGGCGGACATGCCGGACGGATATGTACCTCCTTCGCGCCGCTGTCATACAGGAACTCTGTGGTCTCCCGCAGCTGTGTACCGCGGACGATGGAATCATCGATGAGGAGAAGCCGCTTTCCGTCGATGAGTTCATGCACCGGGATCAGCTTCATATGGGCGATGAGATTCCGCTTATCCTGGTGGGTCGGCATAAAGGACCTGGGCCAGGTGGGAGTATATTTAACGAATGGGCGGGCAAAGGGCACGCCGGATTCATTGGCATATCCGATGGCGTGTGCGGTTCCGGAATCCGGAACGCCGGCAACGCTGTCGATATCTGCTCTGCTAAAGCCATCCCGTTTGGCCAGCTTGGCGCCGCAGGCATTTCGCATGACTTCCACGGAGATCCCCTCATAAGAGGAAGACGGATAACCGTAATAGATCCAGAGGAAGGTACAGATCTTCATCTTCTCCCCGGGCCTGGACAGGGTGGTCACACCCTCCGGCGTCATGATGACGATCTCTCCCGGTCCCAGCTCCCGAAGCGGCTTATAGCCCAGATTCAGGTAAGCGAAGGACTCGAAGGTAGCACAGAAGCCGCTCTCCTTCTGTCCGATCACCAGAGGCGTACGTCCGTATTTGTCTCTTGCACAGTAGATCCCCTTCGGCGTAAGAAGCAGGATCGTCATGGATCCGTCGATCATTTCCTGTGCGTAACGGATACCGTCGACGATATTATCTTTCGTATTGATCAATGTAGCAGTGAGCTCGGTCTTGTTGATATCCCCGCCGCTCATTTCCAGGAAATGGGTATGGTCCTTCTGGAAGATCAGATCCACCAGCTGTTCCGTATTATTTACCTTTCCCACGCACATAATGGCGTAGGTACCATGATGGGACCGTACCAGAAGGGGCTGGGGATCGTAATCCGAGATACAGCCGATGCCGCTGGTTCCTTCCATATCCTTCAGGTCGCCGCCGAATTTGGTTCGGAAGGGAGAATTCTCGATATTATGGATCGCACGGTTGAAGCCGTCCTTGCCATATACCGCCATTCCCGCCCGGCGTGTACCCAGGTGCGAATGGTAATCCGTTCCGTAGAAAAGGTCAAATACACAATCTTCCTTAAGTGTTGCTGCAAAAAATCCACCCATGATCCGTACTCCTGCTATCTGATTAACTCACTTTGTAAAAAAAAACCGTTCCTCATTATCTTACAAAACCGATAAAATGTAAAGACCTGTTTTTAGGATTCTTCAGCTGTTGTATTCTGCGCATCGTTCTTCTCGCGCAGGTTCCTGGTCTCATCCGTATGAAGACCAAAATATGTGGACTGGTCAATGGCCGCATAGCCCTGCTGCAGATCGTCGATGCACTGCAGCTGCTCCTTCGGAACACTGACATACATATCTTCCATGGAGATCTCCAGCTCACCGGCATTCATGGTGATGGAGCTTGCATTTTCATTGTAGGGATCGGAGGTAAGCACCTGCCGGAGCGCTGCGGAGAAATACGGCATCTCCTCCGGAATGGAAATGATCCGCTTCATTTCCAGAAGGCCCAGGCCCTCCTTCTTCATGATACACATCTGCTTCTTCTGGATCTTCTGGCTGGCGCCTTCCACGAAGGCCCCTGCTGCCCGGAGCATGACTTTCTCACGCTGGTCATTTGTCGGCGATACGAACATCATGTTCAGTTCCTGCAGCGTCGGCGCTTTATCCGCAAATGCGGTGAAGATCAGTTTCTCCGGTGCATACGCCCCGATACCGATGAGCAGGTTCTGATAGATCTTCTCCATCTCCTGCCGCACCGGAACGATCCGTCCGTTATCGATATCCGCCTCATGGTTCACCATCAGGTTGATGATGCCCTTGCGTACATCCTCGATCCTGCCCTCTGTGACGTAATCCGCAGGAAGGAATTCATGACGCCTGGCATCCTTCAGGAGATACCCTACGACCCGCTGTCCGTTATTTGCCAGGTCTTCCACGGAAATGTACAGATCCTGGTCGAAGCGTTCATAGATATCCGTTAACTGTTCCGCCCGCTGACGGAGCAGACGCACCACGTCTCCGAATACATCCTGATCATTCAGACCGTCGCGGATGGCCTTACGCTCTGTCTCCAGGATCTCTCTGGTGCAGGCGTCGTAATAGCCGTTCTCTGTCTCCCGCTTGGCTGACGGGAAGGCAAAGAGCCTCTTGCTCACCATTTGCAGGATGGAATCAATGATCCGACGATATTCACCCACCGGCTGCTGCTGCCTGCAAAGCTCCTCCAGACGCTTTGCCTCCAGGATCAGTCCCTGATCCTGAGTCAGACCGGCAAATCCGTTGGAACCGATCAGTGCGATGGTCATGAAGGGGCCATACTCACGCATGTAATTCTGAATATGCTGATCCAGCCGGGCTATGATATCGTTCTTCAGGATCTTGACGATCTTCGGGATCTCCTCCTTAAAGGAAGCCAGCTGGTTAGGTACATTGTAACGGAAATCATCCTGTCCCTTCTTGATCTGCTTATAGTTCGGCTTCACATAGGACTGCACCCGGATCAGGCCGCTGACTTGCATATTGATGGGATCCGAGGGACCGGCCTCCAGGAATTCCCGGATCTCGCCGAAGCAGTCGGCGAGAACATTTTCCGGCACCGGCGCATCCATCCGGTGAATACGATTATACGCTTCCTTGAATACCTGGTACTCGCAGATATTCTCCATCTCCTTGATGGGGATACGATAATCCGATTCATTCAGGACCTTAAACAGCCGGGAACCGTTCTTGTCGAAAAAGGCATCCCGGAGAAGTACTTCCTCTCCGCCCTCTTCTCCCGGGTCACCTACCTTCTTCATGCAGGAAAGCTTATAAAGGAAATATGCTGTATCGGTGTAGATCACACTCTCCGGAAGATACCCCTTGTCATCCTCCTTGCCGGATACCAGCATACAGGTATCAAAAAGATTCTCTTTAATGGTAAGACGGTGGGATCCGCTTTCAAAGGTGTAGGACTCTCCCCGTTCGGAAAGCGTCATAAGCTGCTCAACCTCAAGCAGGGTGGCAAAAGCATTGGCATCCAGGATTCCCTTCTTCTCCCAGCTCTTCAGGAACAGGGGATTTGCGTACAGCACATCCGGAGTGAGCAGACATCCGCCGACCCGGAAATTCTTCCATTTCCTGGATCTTCCGTAGGCACGGATGTTATAGGCCACATCCGCCAGGATACCGCTGCCGGTTCCTCCGGCGATACCGGAGACCACGATCACGTCCATCCGTCCCGTCTTGGAACGGTTATAGATCTGATCCAGCTTCTCAAAAAGCAGGATCCGCATATCTCCGTAGGCATTGGAGAACATCAGACGACCGATCTGCCGGTTTCCCTTGGCACCGTCACGGTCGATGGAAAGTGCCGGGAAATCCGGGCGCATCCACTTGGCGATGGTACTCTGTACCGGTCCTTCACCCGTTCCCTCCGTCAAAAGATTGGTCAGATTGGGACGGTAAATACTGATCACTTCCAGTGCGTTGAGTCCCAGGCCCTCTCTGGATTCCTTGATGGTCTCCTCCATGGAGGGGATATCCGAATCGATCAGAAGGAAATTGATATTGTCCTCCGGCGTGATCTTATCCCGCATCATTCCTTTAAATGCGGTAACCACCTGCCGTCCAACACCTCCAAGGCCAACCACCAGAAGATCTCCGTAGAACTCGTTCTCTTCCTGCTGCTTATCCTTTGATTTTCCAAAAATACGGATCTTCTTCAGTTTGCTGAATTCTTCTTTTTGTGTGTCGATCAGTATCATAGTTCTACTCCTTCGCAATGACGCGCAGTACTTCCCACAGATACGAGACATTATAGCATATTTCGTGCATTATTACCATCTAAAACTCTATTTTTTGTTTATTATGGGGATTTTTTGAGCCACACGCATCGACCGCCGCTTTGTGGCCGTCGATGTGAGATGAGCCACGCGCATCGACCACCACTTTGTGGCCGTCGATGTCGCGGCTTCGCCGCATAATAAAAAACCACCACTGCCCTGTTCGTGAACAAGTTCACACATGGCAGTGGTGGTTTTTTATTGCGTGGCTCAGTTACGCGCAAAAAAAGGTCTTACAATCTATAATTGTAAGACCTTTTTCGTTGGTCAGGGGCTGAGAGAATCGAACTCCCACCAAAGGTTTTGGAGACCCCTATCATACCATTTGACCAAGCCCCTATGCCGTGGGTTTTGAACCACAAGGCATAGTTTACCTCAAATCAGGTGGCTTGTCAACCGGAAATTCTTCTTTTTTTACTCCTCGGAGGGATCCTCATCGGCTCCATCTGTGTATTCGTCGATATTGCTGTCGGAATAGGTAACGGCCTCTTCGGTCATATCCTCGATCTCGCCCTCTTCGTCCATATCGTCGTAAACCTCATCCTCCTCAGCTGCATTCTGATACATATCATCGGAATCCAGCTTCACGGAACGATAACGCTTCATACCGGTTCCGGCAGGGATCAGCTTACCAACAAGGACGTTCTCCTTAAGACCGATAAGTTCATCCGTCTTACCCTTGATGGCAGCATCGGTAAGTACACGTGTGGTCTCCTGGAAGGATGCTGCAGAAAGGAAGCTGTTGGTGGCAAGAGCCGCCTTGGTAACACCCAGAAGCTTCTGGGAGTACTCGATCTTCTTTCCGCCGTCTTCCTCGATGGTCTCGTTGGCATCCTCGATCTCAAGGACATCCACATAGTTACCCGGCAGGAACTGGGAATCACCGCCATCCTCGATCTGTGCCTTCTTCAGCATCTGACGAACAATGATCTCGATATGCTTATCGTTGATCTCAACACCCTGCAGACGATATACACGCTGTACCTCGCGGAGCAGGTAATTCTGAACCTCATCCACACCCTGAACGGCCAGGATATCATTCGGGTAAACCGGACCTTCCGTCAGGCTGTCACCCTTAAGAACATGCTGTCCTTCCTGAACCTTGATCTGTGAATCATAGGGGATCGGATAGGTCTTGCTCTCCGCATTATCCGTATTGGTAACGGTCACTTCACGAACCTTCTTTGCAGATTCGCTGGCATCCTTGATGGATACCACACCTTCGATCTCGGAGATGATGGCAACACCCTTCGGCTTACGTGCCTCGAAAAGCTCCTCGACACGGGGAAGACCCTGGGTAATATCACCACCGGCAACACCACCGGTATGGAACGTACGCATCGTAAGCTGTGTACCCGGCTCACCGATGGACTGTGCAGCGATGGTACCGACTGCTTCACCCACCTGAACCATCTGTCCATCCGCCATGTTCGCGCCGTAGCACTTGGAGCATACGCCCAGGTGACACTTACAGCTCAGGATGGAACGGATCTTCAGCTTCGCATCCATTCTTACCTCGCCCTTCTCAGGATCGGTAAAGGGCTTGCCCTCTTCATCTACACCAAATTCAACGATCTTCTCCGCTCTCTGCGGCGTGATCATCTGATTCTTCTTTACAAGGATACGGCCTTCGGTATCAAATACGTCAACCGCTGCATAACGTCCGGTGATACGCTCCTGGAACCGCTCGATGATCTCATCACCGTCACGGAAGGTAGATACGTAAATGCCGGGCTTCTCCTCCTCATCCTCGCAGCAATCCACCTCGCGGATGATGATATCATGAGATACATCAACCAGACGACGGGTCAGATAACCGGAGTCAGCCGTACGGAGCGCCGTATCGGACAGACCCTTACGAGCACCATGGGCGGAGATGAAGTACTCCAGAACGTCAAGACCTTCACGGAAGTTGGACTTGACCGGAAGCTCGATGGTACGTCCGGTAGTATCCGCCATAAGTCCACGCATACCCATCAGCTGACGGATCTGCTTCTCAGAACCACGGGCTCCGGAATCGGCCATCATGAAAATGTTGTTGTAACGATCCAGGTTATCCAGAAGGGCTACGGTCAGATCCTCATCGGCCTTCTCCCAAACCTTGATGACCGTCTTATAACGCTCTTCCTCGGTAAGGAAGCCGGCGTTGCAGTATTCGGCAATACTGTCAACCTGCTTCTGTGCATCATCCAGGATCTTCACTTTGCTCTCGGGGATGGTCATGTCGGCGATGGATACGGTGATACCACTCAGTGTGGAATACTTGTAACCGATAGCCTTGATATCATCCAGAACCTCAGCCGTCTTGGTTGCGCCGTGGATCTTGATACATTTATCCAGGATCTTCTTCAGCATGCTCTTGCCTACATGGAAGTTAACCTCCGGCTCCAGCACCTTGTTCGGATCCGTACGATCCACGAAGCCCAGATCCTGCGGAACTACCTCATTGAAAAGGAGCTTTCCGAGGGTGGTAGACACCATACCGGATACTTCTTCTCCGGAAGGAGTGGTAACGGTGCGTCCCACATAGATCTTCTGGTGAAGGGTGATCTCCTTGTTCTCAAAAGCAAGAAGGGCACGGTTCTTATTGGCAAAACGACGGCCAACCATATCTCTGGTGGTACTTACGATATTCTTGTAGAAATACTCGTAATATACAACCTTCTTCTTATTCTCTTTCTTCTCACGTTTGGACTTCTTGCGGACAACCCGTACCCGGATCTTCTCATCCGGCCGGATAATACCTTCCCTTGCGTCCTCAATGATGTTCTTTACATTTTCCTCTTCGCTGTCCAGATCATAGAAACGCATGTTTTCTATTTCTTCCTTCGTGGCCTTTACCTCACGATAACGGTCATTGGTAAGATAATAGATACCAAGGACCATATCCTGTGAAGGAACGGCCACAACGCCACCATCTGAAGGCTTCAGAAGGTTATTGGTGGAAAGCAGAAGGAACCGGCACTCAGCCTGTGCCTCAACGGAAAGCGGAAGGTGAACTGCCATCTGGTCACCATCGAAGTCGGCGTTGAATGCGGTACATACCAGCGGGTGAAGCTTGATGGCCTTACCTTCTACCAGTACCGGCTCAAATGCCTGGATACCCAGACGGTGAAGTGTGGGAGCACGGTTCAGCATAACCGGGTGCTCTTTGATAACGTCTTCGAGGATATCCCATACCTGGGGCTCCAGACGCTCAACCTTCTTCTTGGCTGCCTTGATATTATCTGCAAAGCCGCGGGCGGTAAGTTCCTTTACCACGAAGGGCTTGAACAGCTCGATGGCCATTTCCTTCGGAAGACCGCACTGATAGATCTTCAGCTCGGGTCCTACCACGATAACCGAACGGCCGGAGTAGTCAACACGCTTACCCAGCAGGTTCTGACGGAAACGTCCCTGCTTACCTTTCAGCATTTCGGAAAGGGACTTCAGATTCCGGTTTCCGGGACCGGTTACCGGTCTGCCGTGACGCCCGTTATCGATCAGGGCATCTACTGCCTCCTGCAGCATACGCTTCTCGTTCCGGATGATGATACTCGGTGCGGAAAGCTCCTGCAGACGACGAAGGCGATTGTTCCGGTTGATGATACGGCGGTACAGATCATTCAGATCCGAGGTTGCAAAACGTCCGCCGTCCAGCTGTACCATAGGACGAAGTTCCGGGGGGATAACGGGGATGACTGTCATGATCATCCACTCCGGCTTGTTATCTGAGTTGCGGAAGGCCTCAACAACCTCCAGCTTCTTGATCAGCTTGCCCTTCTTCTGTCCGGTAGCACCCTCGATCTCTTCCTTCAGGTGAACGGCTTCCTTCTCAAGATCGATCTCCTTCAGAAGGGTCTGGATCGCTTCAGCACCCATCTCGGCTCTGAAGGTTCCGCGCTCTTCCTTCGGACGATCCATGATCGCCTTGTATTCTGCCTCTGTAAGCAGATCCTTAACATTTACGCCAAGGACGTTCCGCATTTCACCGGTTACCGGATCTTCCTGAAGACCGGCGTCCAGTACGATATAGCTTGCAAAATAGAGCACGCGCTCGAGATCCCGGGGACTCATATCAAGCAGCAGACCCATACGGCTGGGGATACCCTTGAAATACCATATATGGGAAACGGGTGCTGCCAGATCGATATGTCCCATACGCTCACGACGAACGCTGGACTTGGTCACTTCTACGCCGCATCGGTCGCACTTGATCCCTTTGTAACGGATCTTCTTGTACTTACCGCAGTGGCACTCCCAGTCCTTTGTGGGTCCGAAGATCTTCTCGCAGTAAAGACCGTCGATCTCCGGCTTCAGTGTACGATAGTTAATGGTTTCCGGCTTTGTAACTTCTCCATAGGACCATTCATGTATCTTTTCAGGAGAAGCAAGTCCGATCTGGATGGAGTCAAAGTTGATTGACTGTTCCTGTTCTTCGTTCGAAAATTCTGCTGAATAATTCGCCATCTTCTTACTCTCCTTTTCTATTCATCATCGCTGTCGGAGCCGTCAAAATCGCCGGCATCCGAAAAATCATCATCAAGATCGTCGCCGTCCTGACTGCGGAGTGAGAAGGCATCGCCGTTCTCATCCTCGCCGATGAAGCCGCTGTCGTCCAGTTCGTCAGCATAGTCCTGACCACGTGAGCCGTAACCGCTGCCGAATTCCTCCAGATCGGAATCCATATCCGACCTTGCAGACTGGTCATATTCAATGGACTCGCTGAGGGAAACTTCGTTACGATCCTCATCCAGCACGCGGACATCCAGACCCAGGGACTGGAATTCCTTCAGCAATACCTTGAAGGACTCCGGAACGCCCGGTTTCGGAATGTTCTCGCCCTTGATGATGGCTTCGTAGGTCTTTACACGGCCCGCAACATCATCCGACTTGACGGTAAGGATCTCCTGAAGGGTATAGGATGCACCGTATGCCTCCAGAGCCCAAACCTCCATCTCTCCGAAACGCTGACCACCGAACTGAGCTTTACCACCCAGAGGCTGCTGTGTAACCAGAGAATAGGGACCAACGGAACGGGCATGGATCTTATCATCAACCAGGTGGTGCAGCTTCAGATAGTGCATGAAGCCGATGGACACTCTGGACGGGAAGGCTTCACCCGTACGTCCGTCGCGAAGCTCAACCTTACCATCCTTATCGATCTGAACGCCCTTCCATTCCTCACGATGATCACGATTATCGTAAAGATACTGCAGAACCTCAGGTTCCAGCTCATCCTTATACTTCTTCTCGAAGTCTTCCCATTCGGTATTTACATAGTCATTTGCCAGCTCCAGAGCTGCGGAGATATCCTTCTCGTTTGCTCCGTCGAAGATGGGCGTGGAGATCTTGAAGCCCAGCGCCTGTGCAGCCAGACCAAGATGCAGCTCCAGCACCTGACCGATATTCATACGTGAAGGCACGCCCAGGGGGTTAAGCACGATATCCAGGGGACGTCCGTTGGGAAGGAACGGCATATCCTCCACCGGAAGTACACGGGAAACGACACCCTTGTTACCATGACGACCTGCCATCTTATCACCGACGGAGATCTTACGCTTCTGAGCCACATATACACGTACGGAAACATTTACTCCCGGAGCCAGATCGGAGCTGTTCTCACGGGTAAATACCTTGGTATCCATAACGATACCGTAAGCGCCGTGGGGCAGGCGGAGGGAAGTATCTCTTACTTCTCTTGCCTTTTCACCGAAGATGGCGCGAAGAAGTCTCTCCTCAGCCGTAAGCTCTGTCTCACCCTTGGGTGTAACCTTACCTACCAGGATATCACCGGCACGAACCTCTGCACCGATGCGAACGATACCATCCTCATTCAGATCATCCAGCACATCATTTCCCAGGTTTGCAAGATCACGGGTGATCTCTTCGGGTCCCAGCTTGGTATCTCTTGCCTCACACTCATATTCCTCGATATGAACGGAGGTGTAAACATCTTCTTTAACGAGGCGTTCCGAAAGAAGGACCGCATCCTCGTAGTTATAGCCTTCCCAGGTCATGAATCCGATGAGGGGGTTCTTACCCAGTGCAAGCTCACCGTTGTAGGTGGATGCGCCATCGGCGATGACCTCTCCGGCCTTAACCTTATCTCCGCGGACCACGATGGGGCGCTGATTCATGCAGTTGCCCTGGTTGCTCCTTGCAAACTTGGTAACTACGTAAACATCCTCTTCCGACGGACTCTCATCCGGACGGATCACGATCTTCTCACTGGAGGAGATCTCTACGGTACCTGCCCGCTTAGCCAGGATACATACGCCGGAGTCGATGGCCGTCTTCTCTTCCATACCGGTTCCCACAACCGGAGAATCGGTCTTCAGAAGCGGCACTGCCTGACGCTGCATGTTGGAACCCATGAGGGCACGGGTGGTATCATCATTCTGCAGGAAGGGTACCATGGAGGTTGCGACGGAGAATACCATTCGCGGAGACACATCCATGAAATCCACATCCTTACGCGGGAACTCGGAGGTCAGGTCACGATAACGGGCTGCCACGTTGTTCCGCTCGAAATGTCCATTTTCATCCAGGGGCTCAGAAGCCTGAACCACGATATAATTATCTTCCTCGTCAGCTGTCATGTAAACAACCTCGTCGGTAACCACCGGATTCTCCGGATCGGTCTTATCTACCCGACGGTAGGGAGCTTCAACGAAGCCGTAGGAATTGATCCGCGCATAGGTTGCCAGTGAGTTGATCAGACCGATGTTCGGACCTTCCGGGGTCTCAATGGGGCACATACGTCCGTAATGCGTATAGTGTACATCTCGCACCTCAACGCCGGCACGGTCACGGGACAGACCGCCGGGTCCCAGAGCTGACAGACGACGCTTATGCGTCAGCTCGGAAAGCGGGTTGTTCTGATCCATAAACTGTGACAGCTGTGAGGATCCGAAGAATTCCTTCACAGCGGAGGTCACCGGCTTGATGTTGATCAGGCTGTGGGGTGTAATGGTCTCAATATCCTGTGTCTGCATCCGTTCCTTAACCACACGTTCCAGACGCATGATACCGATACGGTACTTATCCTGAAGAAGCTCACCGACAGAGCGGATACGACGGTTACCCAGGTGATCGATATCATCCGTGGTTCCGATGTTGTACTCCAGGTGCAGATTATAGTTGATGGATGCGAAGATATCATCCTTTGTAATGTGCTTCGGGATCAGATCCGCAACGTTGTTCCGGATCTCCTCTTTAAGAATCGCCTTATGCAGCTGATCCAGCTTCTCTCCGGATCCGGTTCCTTCCACATCTGCCTCTTCCACCAGCTCGGAAGCTGCAGCGATCAATTCCTTTACAGTGATCTTACGGAACTCGGATGCCTTCTCACGTACGATCTGTACGGCCTTAAGAAGCTCCATATCCTTGGATGCATCGAAGGCGAACATCTTGTTCACGATCTTCCGGAGCAGATCCTCGATCTCCTCCCGGCCCTTATCGTTCTTGATATAGTTCAGGATCTGGGCAGCCTGTGCCTCGATATCCTCATAGCTGTTCTCATTATTGTCCAGCTCGCCGTTTACACGGTTGGTGATGATATTTACGATCTCGTACTTGATGGAATCATCCACCATGGAGCGATAGCCCTTCAGGATCTTCTTCAGTACGGGATAGTATACATCCTCATTGATGCCCAGCTCCTCCGGATCAAAGGCATTGTCGCCGAATACCTTCTCCAGTGCGGGACGGATATCTACCATCATATTGGAAAGGACGGTCACTTCCCTGGTAAGGGTTTCGCTCTCACCATCCTCGCTGGCGGTATTCACGTTGTAATCATAAGCCACAACGATATGATCCACGCCGGCATCCTGGATCTTCTTACCATCTTCACGGGTAAGCTCGGTTCCCTTCTCATAAAGAACGGTTCCGTCTTCCGGATCCAGAACATCCTCAGCAAGGCGCAGACCGTCGATCCGGTTCTTCAGCGCCAGCTTCTTGTTGAATTTATAACGACCAACCCTGGCCAGATCATACTTCTTGGAATCAAAGAACAGATCTCTTACCTTTGCCTCTGCGGTCTCTACCGCTGCAGGCTCGCCCGGACGCATACGGTCATACAGAGCAAGAAGTCCTTCTTCATATGTAGTAGACTTATCCTTGTCAAATGTTCTGAGCAGCTTTTCTTCATTTCCGAACTTCGCAATGATGGACTCATTGGTTCCCGGAACCGGCACATCCATAGTCGGATCCTCCGGACGCTCGAACATACCAAGAAGTGCCCGAAGAAGCACGGTGATGGGGATCTTTCTCGCACGATCCACTTCTACGAACAGGCATCCGTTTGCATCTGTTGAATACTCCAGCCATGCACCACGGTTGGGGATCACCTGGCACGCAAACATGGGGAGACCGGTTCTGTCTCTTTCCATGGAGTAATAGATACCGGGAGAACGAACGAGCTGACTTACGATAACACGCTCAGCACCATTGATCACAAAGGTACCGGTCTTGGTCATCAGGGGCAGATCTCCCATGAAGATATCATCCATCTCAACCACAACGCCGCTCTCGTGATTCCGGAAACGGATCTTCACCCGAAGCGGTGCCGAATATGTCGCATCTCTCTCTTTACACTCTTCAATAGAGTACTTGATCTCGTCGCGACAAAGCCGATGCTCCAGAAACTCCAGTTCCAGCTTTCCATCAACCTGCTTTATCGGAGAAACATCCCTGAACACTTCTTTAAGTCCTTCAGTAATGAACCAATCGTAAGATTCTACCTGAACGCCGATCAGGTTCGGCATATCCAGGACCTCTCTCTTACTGGAGTAACTCATTCGTGTACTTTTTCCGGATGTTGTCGGACGCATTCTGTACTTTTTCATGGACATGTTCACCCCTTATTTATATTTGTCTGATCCGTTTTCCACGCAAAAAACTGAACTTCGGCTCGTATTTTTGCGCACAAAAACAGCAAGGCTAAGCAAATCTGCATAAAAACCCACATTAGCCCATAATGACAAGATAATATGTTATCACAAATAGTCGGAAAACACAAGAGAAATTTTCGAACATTTTACAGATTTTTTCAGACAGTAACAAAGCGTTACCAAAGAAGTAAAAACAGATATCTCCCGCCGGAGCACAGGAAGAAATAAAACCGATATCCTCTGCCGAAGCAAAAGATAAAATAATAGAAAAACAAGGCGGAGCGATGACCGCTCCACCTTGCTTTTACATTTGAGAAGAAACTACTTAATTGTAGCCTTTGCTCCCTCAGCTTCAAGCTTAGCCTTGAGTTCCTCAGCTTCTGCCTTGGATACGCCTTCCTTAAGAATCTTCGGAGCGCCCTCAACGGCATCCTTAGCTTCCTTAAGACCAAGACCTGTTGCATCACGTACAACCTTGATGACCTTAACCTTGTTAGCGCCAACTTCTGTCAGCTCTACGTCGAACTCGGTCTTCTCCTCAGCCGGTGCTGCATCGCCAGCTGCTGCTGCAACAACTACACCAGCTGCTGCGGATACGCCATACTTCTCTTCGATTGCTTTTACAAGTTCATTCAGCTCAAGAACGGAGAGCTTATCAATCTCAGCTACAAACTCTTCAATAGTCATTTTTTTATCCTCCAATTAAATTTGATTTGATAATGCTTTATTTGTGAAAATGATCGTCCTCATGATCATGAGGAGAATTATGCCTCTGCCTTCTTCTCGGCCAGCTGGTTCAATACGCGAGCCAGGTTGCTGATGGGAGACTGCAGAGAACCGAGAAGTCTGGAAAGCAGGGCTTCTCTGGACGGGATCGTAGCGATCACCTTGATGCCGTTCTGATCGTAGTAGTTACCCTCTACGACACCGGACTTCAGCTCAAGAGCCGGGTTCTTCTTAGCGAAATCTGCAACGACACGTGCGGCTGCAGTTGCGTCTTCCTTGGAAACCACAACAGCCGTGGGGCCTTCAAGGTCCTTCTCCAGCTCGCTCCACTCTGTGTCCTTGATCGCAAGCTTAACCATCGTATTCTTGTAAACCTTATAGGTAAGGTTTTCCTTGCGGATGTTGCGACGAAGCTCTGTATCCTGTGCTACCGTAAGTCCACGATAGTCAACCAGAACCACACTCTTCGCGCCGTCAAATGCTTCCTTGATCTCCGCAACGATCGGCTTCTTTTCTTCAATCTTTGCCACTGAAACGTACCTCCTTTATAGTCTAATGAGTGCACGTCTTAGAAAAAAAAATAATCCCGCACTGTTATGCAGACAGGGCGAGACAACTTAGTCCTTCAAATGCGCCTTCCCGGGCACATCTCTTTTCTCCTCCTCGGCAGGTTGTTCTACGTTACGCCTTACGGCACCTGCTGTCTACGGCAGCTCATCGGCTTGTAGATTATCACAAAGCCCGGGGCCGTGTCAACTCTTTTTTTCGAAAAATGGGCAGGATTCCGGAAATCCGGTTGCCATCCTGCAGATTATTTGTTATAATCGTGCCGTTTTGGAAAGGAGTACAGCATGTTTAGAAGTTATCTTCTCACCTTTTTGATCTCCATGGTTCCCATTGTAGAGCTTCGTGGAGCTATCCCCATCGGAACAATGGCTCTGGATCCGCCGGTTCCGCTTTTACAAGCTTATATCATCTGCATCATCGGAAATATGCTTCCCGTTCCCTTCATTTTCTTTTTCGCGAGAAAATTTCTGGAATGGGGTAAGGATAAAAAGGTGATCGGTAAATTCTTCACCTTCTGTCTGGAGAAAGGACATCGCGGGGGTGAGAAGCTGAAGGCCAAGGCCGGCCGCGGCCTGTATCTGGCGCTTCTTCTCTTTGTAGGTATCCCGATCCCCGGCACCGGCGCCTGGACAGGCACGCTGGCCGCTTCCTTCCTGGATATGGATTTTAAGAAAAGCACCATCGCCGTTATGGGCGGCGTACTTCTTGCCGGTGTCATTATCGGCCTTCTCAGCCTGGGAGGGATCAATCTTCTGAATTCCTGATGGCTGCGTAACGTAATATTAATCGAGTAGGAGGGGGTCCCTCCTACTCGATGTCGCGTTGGCCGGCCTATGTGCATGCAAGCATGCCCGCATGCCGGCCGTATCGCGCATATAAAAAATGCCGGAGTGCCCTCGGGAGCGCTCCGGCATTTTTTATGTTTCTCATCGTATATTACTCATCGGAAGCCGCAGCATCAGGCATCCGGCATTTATTATGCTTCTCTTCGAAAGCCGTGGCTTAAGGTCTGCCTGCTTCCGATCCGGTTCAAGTCTAGCGAAGCCATACGTTCAGGTCCACGTTCCCTTCGATCCCCGGAACATTTCCTTCCGGGTCGTACTGCCAGCCCTCCACATGATAGGGGAACTGGGGGGTATCATAGGCTGCCAGCCAGAATTCATATTTTCCCAGCTTTGCGATATCCATGGCCTGACAGAACCAGGCTGTGGAAGCATAGATCATGGGCGTATAGCCTGCTGCCTCGATGGTCTCGCAGAAACCGAGGAGGGCCTGGGTACGGGTCTCGTTGTCGATGTCATTGGCCCTGACCCCTTCCTGGGCGATCTTCTCCGTATCCACCACCACCGGCTGGGTGATGTTATAGTCCTTGATCTGGTTCAGAACGAAACGGGCCTCTTCCGCTCCTTCCTCATAGGAAATGGCTTCGGTAAAGAAATACACGCCGCATTCCAGCCCGGCTGCCAGGGCTCCGCCCAGATTGGCTTCAAACTGATTATCCTGAACCAGCTTGCCTTCTTCTCCGTATCCCCGGAAACCGGTGCGGACAATGGCCACCTCCACGCCGGAGGCCTTCACCATATCCCAGTCCACATTGGTCTGATAGGTGGAAACATCCACTGCAACTCTTCCGCTCTTCACGCCGTTGGGATAATAATTCCGGTAGCGCTCACCTTCCGCTGTGTAGAAGTCATTCTCGAAATCATAATCATCTCTTGCCACTCCCTTTGCCACCTTGTAATAGGAGCAGTCAGGGTAGGTTCCGAAAAGCACATAGGCCTTCTTGAGATACCGGACGTAATTCTCCTTGAACAGCTCCGACAGCCCTTCCGGGCCATCCAGCCGAAGCTCCTCCGTAAATACCTCCGGGGCATCCACCGTCTCTCCGTAATACCGGTCCCGCAGCTTATCCCAGAGAAGGAGGATCAGAAGAATCACCGCCACTGCCATCCAGATCCCCATCAGCAGTCTGGTGCGGTTCAGCCTGACCCGGAGCAGGTTTATCTCCTTCATATCTGCCCGGCGCTGTTTCGCCGCATCCTCTGTCATATTTTCTTTAAATTCATTATCACTCATATCGGTATCCTGAAAACTTGATCGGCAGGCAAAACAGCCGCCTGCCGATCAGTATACTTCATTTTGAAAAAAAGGGCAAATGTAAAAGATCTGTGTGACACCTTCTCCGAATCACACAGATCTTAAGCCCCTAACATTTTACGATATAAAATCCCCTGTTCCATACCCCACAAGTTCTTTTCGATGCTGTTATAATATCATATTTATCCAAAAAATGGAACCACTTTTGTGCACATACGATAGATTTCGTGATTGTGCCCAAGATTTACACAAAAATGCCACATTTTCCCCGTTTATTTCGGTAAAATGCGGCATTTTGCACAAAAGCATTCTGTTTTTCCGTTATGAGCGGTTTTCCTTATCCACCAGATTTGCTGCTCCGTAACGCTCCCGAAGCACCGGTTTTTCGATCTTGCCGGTGGCATTTCTCGGAACCTCGGCGAAGATCAGCTTCCTGGGGCGCTTGTAACGCGGCAGTTCCAGACAGAATTCGTTGATTTCCTCTTCCGTGGCTGTTTCGCCGGGCTTCAGCTCAATGATCGCTGTTGCGATCTCACCCTGACGGGGATCCGGCAGGCCGATGACGGCCACATCATTGATCTTCCGGTTCTTCATCAGGAAGCTCTCGATCTGTACCGGGTAGATATTCTCACCACCGCTGATGATGACATCCTTCTTCCGGTCCACCAGCCAGATGAAGCCATCCTCATCCAGTTTGGCCATATCGCCGGTATAAAGCCATCCGTCCTTCAGGCATTCCGCCGTTGCTTCCGGATTCTTGTAATATTCGATCATGACGCCGGGGCCCTTTACGATGAGCTCGCCCACATCACCCTTCTCCACCGTTTTTCCTTCTTCGTCCACAATGTCCACCTCCCAGCCATAGCCGGGAACGCCGATGGCACCCACATGGTCGATGTTCTCTACGCCCAGATGCACGCAGCCGGGTCCGATGGATTCGGACAGACCGTAGTTCGTATCGTACTGATGGTTCGGGAACAGCTCCTTCCAGCGTGTGATCAGGGATGCAGGTACCGGCTGCGCACCGATATGCATCAGTCTCCACTGATCCAGCTGATAGTCCGAAAGCTTAAGCTGTCCGCTTTCCAGGGCTACCAGTATATCCTGTGCCCAGGGAACCAGCAGCCATACGATGGTGCAGTGTTCCTTGCTGGCAGTGTCCAGGATATATTCCGGCTTCGTTCCTTTCAGGAGAACCGCCTTTCCGCCGGAGATGAGAGACCCGAACCAGTGCATCTTCGCACCGGTATGATAAAGCGGAGGGATGCAAAGGAACACATCCTCCTTCGTCTGTCCATGATGCTGCTGCTCTACCCTTGCGGAATGCATCAGCGCCTTATGCTCATGCAGAATCGCCTTCGGGAAGCCTGTGGTTCCGGAAGAGAAATAGATCGCCGCATTATCCGAATCAATGATGGGGATGTCCGGATTTGCACTGCTGCAGTTCGCCACCATTTCATTATAGTCCTCCGCAAAGGAGGGGCATCCGTCTCCCACATAGAAAAGCAGGCGGTTCTTGGAGATCCGTTCTGCGATCTCTTCCACACGTCCGATAAATGCAGGACCGAAGACCAGGATATCCACATCTGCCAGATTCACACAGTATTCGATCTCGGAAGAGTCGTATCGGAAGTTCAGCGGTACGGCGATGGCTCCCGTCTTCAGGATACCGAAGTAGATGGGCAGCCACTCCAGACAGTTCATCAGCAGGATACCCACCTTATCATTCTTCTTGATCCCCCGGGACAAAAGAAGATGGGCAAAACGGTTGGCCTTCTCATTGAAGACCGACCAGGTGATCTCCCTGCGATACGGTGCTGCGGGATTCGGTTCTGTCAGCTCGTATTCCCGCCAGGTCACCCGACGAACCTCTTTGATCTCCGGGTTCACCTCCACAAGTGCCACATCATTAGCATAGATCTTCGCATTTTTCTCAAGTAAGTCAGTAATCGGCATTGCTCTTTCCCCATTCTTTTTGATATAGAAAAGCCCGCACCTCACCGGTGCGGGCGATGATACTTTGCTATTTTAACATGCTATCGCGTTAAAGTAAACGATAACTTACGATTCCCCGGTCTTCGTCTTGTCCCGTTTTGCCACAAACCGGTCACAGGCAGCCAACACTCCCGGCAGAATGAACAGGATCATGATCAGTGCCGAGAAGGTTCCGATGGCAAGGATATGACAGATCTGCCCCACCCCCGGATCCTCAAAGGCAAAGCCCAGAAGGGAGGTGCAGAGAGCCATGACCAGACCGGAGGTTAAGATCGTCCGGATGGAGGCCTTGTAGGCACTCTTCATGGCATCCGGCATCGGCCGGTCGGAACGCTTGTCCCGATAGAAATTCGTAAAGACGATGGCGTAGTCGATGGTTGCCCCCATCAGGATACTCTGTACGATGAGAAGCGCCACATAATACATGGACACTCCCACCACCCGCATGGCCACCATTGTTATGTAAACCGAGCACTGGATCAACGCCACCAGGATCAGGGGCACCAGGAAGTTTCGGAAGGTGATCAGCACCACCAGAAAAATGGCGATGGCGGTGATGATGGTGATCTTGTTTAACTCAGCGTCGAAGGTCCTGGACATTTCCAGTGACATGGGGGTACTTCCGATCAGGTAATACTCTCCCTTAAACTGCTCGCCGCAATACTTGTCCAGATCCTCCGTAAACTGCATGGCTTCATCACTTCCGTCGATCAGCTCCGTGGTGACGGCCATAAGCGAATACTGCGGTCCCACCAGCTGCTTCTTTCCGCTTTCGATGCCGTTCACCGCTGCAGTCAGGATCAGCTTCGACTGGGCGTCCAGAAGAGAATTGATGGCTTCCGACTGGGATACCTGCTGCATCAGATCGTCGATGGACAGCTTCCAGGAATCGTCATAGGCAGTCTGACTGAAATAGAAACCGTAGGCCAGAGAAAGCATGGATTCCGAAAGCTCCGGGACCATGGTCTTGATGAACGGATACATTTCCGCTGCCGTAAGCTGTCCTTCCGGGATCTGCACCGGGAAGGACTGGGACGACACCCTGGGATTCATGGAAAGTTTTTCCCTGATGGTATCGCCCAGCTCTCCGGAAAGAAGCGGGTTCTCATCAGCCACCTTGATCATAAATTCCATCAGCTGCATGGCGCTGATTTTCTCGTTGCTCCGGTCCGCATAATGGTCATAATAAAGGAACTTAAATATGCTTACGTCCAGCATATCCACCTGTCCCACCGGGAACATGGCGGTAACGTAGCCCATCATTTCCTCGGCGGTCATTTTCTTTCCCAGGGTGGTGCTGTAGGCATTTACCGCCCTGACGCCGGTCTTACCAGCCAGGACTTCAGCCATTTCCGGGATCTTCTCTTCATCCGTATTGCTGTAAAGCACAGCGATATTATTATCCTTGGGGAATACCTCTGCTGCCTCGTCCGTAAGGGGGAGCACATAGGAAATCCCCGATCCGCCCTTCAGGATAAAGACCACCACAAAGATGGCCACAAACGCCACGGCAATGATATAGCGGAGCTTTGTACTGAACTTTGCCAGCGCTCCCGTAGGGATATTCAGGGATTTCTTGGCCGTTGCCTGAATGGGCCGGTTAAACAGAAGGAGCATGGCCGGAAGTACCGTAAAGCATCCCAGCAGGCTTAAGAATACGCCCTTGGCAAAGACGATACCCATGTCCGCTCCGATCTTAAAGCTCATGAAGCACAGCGCCAGCAGGCCCACGATGGTAGTCACCGCACTGCTGCACATGGAGGGGATGGCCTGACGGATCGCCTCCTTCATAGCGGCCGGATGGTCATCCGTAAGCTTCGCTGCCTGGCGGTACCGGTTGGACAGGATGATGGCATAGTCCATGGAAAGCACCAGCTGCATCAGCGCCGCTATGGAATTGGTCATCTGGGATACATGGGGCAGAAACGCATTCGTTCCCATGTTGATCACCACCGCAACCCCCACGGAGAACAGAAAGATAAAGGGTTCCAGCCAGGAATTGCTCATGGCCAGAAGCACAAGGAGCAGGATGCCCAGTGCCCCCAGCAGGATCCCCGGCGTCAGGGCGTTGTTATTCAGATTGTCATCGTGCCAGTACACCTTATAGTTACCGGCATAATCGCGTTCCAGCGCTTCCCCGATCCGGTCAAACTCCTCCGTTCCGTATTCCGCATCGGACTTCAGCACGTAGAGGGTATGTCCGTCCTTGTTATAATCCACGCTGTCCGGTATCCAGGTAACGGAGGCCACTCCGGCGATCCCGGCCAGACGGTCCTTCATT
>JAGBNH010000029.1 GCA_017634475.1 Eubacterium sp. | reverse complement strand
TAGCGTATACCTATACTTATAGATAGTATACCTCTACAAGGCACAAAAATCAAGGGTTACAGAAATTTTGTATAATTTCTATAGCCCTTGATAAATCCTGACAATATTCTGTTTTCATTTTTACTTCATGAAAGAACCCTGGGTTGCATGCCCCTTTGTCAGATGGTATACTTCTTCGTATCCGAAAAAAAGATCACTATATTTCAGTCAGGAGAAATCAAATGAAAACAAGTATCATCATGGGTTCCACCAGCGACCTTACCAAGGTCGAACCTGCCATTGAGCTCTTAAAGAGCTTCGGCGTTCAGGTCTCTGTCCGCTGCCTCTCCGCACACCGCGCAGCTGCCCAGCTGTCGGCTTATATCAGGGAGATCAACGAGGACGGCACCGAAGTGGTGATCACCGCTGCGGGAATGGCCGCTGCCCTTCCGGGGGTGGTTGCCTCCCAGACCGTGCTTCCGGTGATCGGAGTTCCCCTTTCCGGTTCCGTACTGGATGGTCAGGACGCACTCTATTCCATCGTGCAAATGCCTCCGGGGATCCCGGTGGCAACCGTAGCCATCAACGGCAGTAAGAACGCCGCATGGCTGGCTCTGCAGATCATGGCCAATACCAATGCCGAGCTTAAGGCAAAGCTCTGGGCGGAGCGCGATAAGATGCGTGAGGCTGCCGAGAAGGCCAATGCACAGATCATCGCAAAGTACGAATAATTACAAAGCAAAACAGAAGGCCGAATCGAGTCAAACCCGATCCGGCCTTCTGTTTTATATGTGCGAACCATAAGATTCTTCGGTCGCCTTACGGCTCCCTCAGAATGACACCATTTTTCATGTATAACCGACTATTTCAGCGGAGCGCCTGTGATCATTTCATAGGCCTGCAGATATTTCTCGATGGTCTTATCCACGATCTCCTGAGGCAGGAACCAGTTCTCCGGTTCTTCCTTGTTCTCTTCGGACTTGAGCCAGTCCCGTGCAAACTGCTTATCAAAGGAAGGCTGTCCGTGTCCCGGCTCATAGCCGTCTGCCGGCCAGAAGCGGGAAGAATCCGGTGTCAGCATCTCATCACCGAGAACGATCTCGCCCTTCTCATTCAGTCCGAACTCAAACTTGGTATCGGCAATGATGATCCCCCGGGTCAGTGCGTAGTCTGCACATTTCTTATATAACGCAATGGTGTAATCACGAAGCTTCTCGGCATATTCCTGTCCCTTGCCCGGAAATTCCTTCTCCAGAACTTCGATGGAACGCTCGAAGGAGATGTTCTCATCATGATCTCCGATCTCCGCCTTGGTGGAAGGGGTATAGATGGGTTCGGGCAGCTTGTCGGACTCCTTCAGTCCCTCGGGAAGGGTGATGCCGCATACGGTTCCGTTCTTCTGGTAGCTGGCCCATCCGGATCCGGTGATGTATCCGCGAACGATGCACTCGATGGGAAGCATGGTGAGCTTACGCACCATCATGGAATTTCCGTCGAATTCCGGCTTCCGGAACTCTTCCGGCATATCCTTCACATCCGCAGAGATCATGTGATTCGGAAGGATGTCGCTGGTCATATCGAACCAGAATCTGGACATCTGGGTAAGCACCGTACCCTTCTTGCTGATCTTATTCTTCAGGATCACGTCATAGCAGCTGATCCGGTCAGTTGCAACCATGATCAGGCTGTCACCGTTGTCATAGATCTCACGTACCTTGCCTTCTTTAATGGGCTTCATGTTTTTTCCTCCTAAATGATATCATTTCAGGTAAAACTGCAGGTTGGCATCCGTCCGGAATCTTCCCCGGAGCTCCGCCGTAAATGTCTTGGTGTGGTTCTTCTTGATCCCTCTTGCGGTAACACAGCTGTGATAACCCTCGATGGTCACGGCGATGTCCTCGCTTTTGGTGATCTCTGCCAGGATATCCGCGATATCCTTACCGATCTTCTCCTGCAGCTGCAGTCTTCTTCCCACCATATCGCAGACCCGGGCGATCTTGGAAAGACCAATCACTCTGTCCCTGGGGATGTAGGCCACATTTGCCTTCATGTCATACATCAGTGCCATATGATGCTCGCAGTAGGAGAAGAACTCGATATCCTTCATCACCACCACACGCCCCGGGATCGCATTCACTTCATCCTCACCCTGACGGTCCAGACCATCCATCTCCACGTCGAAGGTTCTGTTGAACATTTCAGCGATCTCATGATTCGTGTAGTTCATCCCGGCAAATACTTCGGAATACATCCTGGCCACACGGTTCGGCGTATCCTTCAGTCCCTCGCGCTCCGGATCGTCTCCCAGAGCCACAAGTATGCCTCGGATATGTTCTTCTATTGCTTTCTCGTCGATCATTTTCTTACCTCAAGTATATTCGAAAAACAGTCATACGAAACGCATTATACGACAAACTTCAGAAGATAGCAACACAATAAACGGAAATCTTATTTGATCCGCAACGTACGGATGGAATTCATCACTGCCAGCACCATCACGCCCACATCGGCGAAAATGGCGATCCACATATTGGCGATGCCCAGAGCACCCAGGATGAGACAGAGCACCTTCACGCCGATGGCAAAAACGATATTCTGCCGCACGATCCTAAGGGTCTTTGCGGAGATCCGCATGGCCAGGGACAGCTTGGCGGGATCATCATCCATAAGGACGATATCCGCGGCTTCGATGGCTGCGTCGGATCCCATGGCTCCCATGGCGATACCGATATCCGCCCGGGAAAGCACCGGCGCATCGTTGATTCCGTCACCCACAAAGGCGAGTCTTTGCTTCGCAGGCTTTTCCTCCAGGAGCTTCTCTACCGCAGCAACCTTGTCTCCCGGAAGCAGCTCCGCGCGGTATTCGCTGATGCCCAGCTCTTTGGAAACCCTTTCCGCCACCTCCCGGCTGTCGCCGGTCAGCATGACGGTACGGATCCCCTGCTTCTGCAGG
>JAGBNH010000028.1 GCA_017634475.1 Eubacterium sp. | reverse complement strand
ATATCCAGGAGGTGACGGATGATGATGCCATCCAGACCGCGCGGAATCTGGCCCGGATCCAGGGCCTGCTGGTGGGCACCAGCGCAGGGGCAAATGTCTGGACGGCCATGCAGATGGCAGAGAAGTACGGGAAGGATAAGGTGATCGCAACGATCCTGCCGGACCGTGCGGAGAGGTATTTCTCCACGGCATTGATCTGAGAACCGGAAGGACGGGTGTTCTGCGCGTATATCCGGTTGCGCCATTGTGTGATTTGATATGGTACAGTATACGAAAAAAAGCAGGTGACTGACACAACCTCATGTGGTCAGTGGCACCTGTTTTTTTTATTTTGTAAATATGGCGGAAAGAGGAATTTAGATAAAATTCAAAATAGATATTGACAAATGCGTTTTACTAGAGTATGGTCTATTTAGATGGATTTCTAATTAGAGAAAATTCAAAATGATTGCAGTGATTTTTCCAACTGTAACAGAAATCGGAATGTATTACGAATTGCGGTAAATTCAAGGAGGTATTTGCATGGATACGTTGAAAGAATGGCTGCCGTTTCTGATCCCGATCATTCTCGTGGAGTTTATCCTGCTGGCGGTGACCATCCGTCACATTCTGAAGCATGATCATTATAAGCGTGGGACCCGCGCCCTTTGGCTGGTCATTGCCATTGTGGGTATGCAGTTCATCGGGCCGATCCTTTATTTCACCATGGGGAAGGCGGATGACGAGTAGTCACGGGCTAAATGGTGTGCAGCGACTGAGCATATGATGCTGGGGGCAAAAGGTATTTTGCCCCCAGCTGTTCGGCGGGTCAATTAAGGTCTCAAGCGACCGCGCAAGCGCGTCGCTCAGACCTTTTGACCCTATCATCATATTACAAATTTGAAAAAGCGGAGAGCACAAAGCGTGAAGGGTGCGAGACGTGGTCTGGGAGACGAACATGGAGATCTTAACAATCAACAACATAAAAAAGAGCTTCGGGGATAAGGAAGTCCTGAAGGGTGTGAGTTTCTCCGTGGGTGAAGGCAGTATCTTCGGATTTATCGGGAGAAATGGGGCCGGCAAGACCACCACAATGAAGACCATACTGGGGCTGCTTCCTCCGGACAGCGGAAGTATCCTGGTCTGTGGAGAACCGGTCACTTATGGAGAGACGGCCACCAACCGGTACGTGGGATATCTTCCGGATGTGCCGGAATTTTATCCCTACATGCGGGCAAAGGAATACCTGCAGCTCTGCGGCAAGATCACGGGACTTGCGGGGAAGGAATTGATAAGCCGCATCGAAGAGCTTCTGTCCCTGGTGGGGCTGGCGAAGGAGAAGGGAAAGATCGGTGGCTATTCCCGGGGGATGAAGCAGCGGCTGGGGATCGCCCAGGCCCTCATCGGACGGCCGCGGCTGCTGATCTGTGACGAACCTACATCCGCATTGGATCCGCTGGGACGGCATGAGATCCTGGACATTCTGCTGGCTGCCAGAGAACAGACGTCTGTGCTCTTTTCCACCCATATCCTTTCGGATGTGGAGCGGATCTCGGACCATGTGGCACTTCTGGAGGGCGGAGAGGTGAAGGCTTCCGGCGCTACCCGGGAGCTGAAGAAGCTGCGGTCAGAAACCGGTGCAAGACTGGTGCTGAGGGACGTGGAGGATGAAGAGAAGGTACGGAACGCATTTCCGATGCTGTTTGTAACCGCGGCGACTGCCGAACAAAGAGGAACCATCGACTTTCAGGAGCTGTCTTTGGAAGAGGAGGGAAAACTCCTTGCATTTCTTGCGTCCGAGCATATCGGCGTGACCAGGTTCGAGCGGAAGGAAGCGGATCTTGAGGATCTGTTCCTGCATGCGATCTCGGAGTGAGGTATTCGTGTTTTCGCAGCACATTGCAAATGTAGTGCGTGCTGCGAATCATCAGCTGGGTGCAAGAACGCCTTTTGACCCGGCATCATAATAAGTCTGCAAATATCCGAAACGTGAGGATCAAAGGGATAAGAGGAATTACAGGATGAGAGGGTTTGGTGTATTTTTTAAGAAAGAAATAACGGAGCTGTACCGGACATACCGGGTCTTTCTGCTGGGTGCGGTGGCGCTGATCTTCGGGATCCTGAATCCGCTCATTGCGAAGCTTACACCATGGCTGATGGAGCAGTATGCAGATAGCTTCCGGGAGCAGGGGATCATCGTGGGAGAGGTGACTGTTACCGCGAAGGATTCCTGGACGCAGTTCGACAAGAATTTTCTGATCGTGCTGATCGTAGGAGTTGTGATCTTCAGCGGCAGCTATGTAAATGAATATGCGAAGGGTACATTGATCCCGCTGGTTACCAAGGGGCTCACCAGAACGGGGATGGTTCTGTCCAAGCTGCTGACACAGCTTCTGGCCTGGACTGTATATTTCGCCGTGACTTTTGGTATCACCTGGGGGTATACGGCGTACTTCTGGGATACTTCCGAGATAAAGAATATACTTTGGGTGGGGCTGTTTTTCTGGATGATGGGTGTTTTTCTGCTGGCAGTGCTGGCATTCTTCTCATCCTTTATGAATTCGTCCATCCAGGTGCTTCTGGGTGTCGGCGGGGTATATGTACTGCTTACCACACTTGGGATGATCAGATCCATGGAGTCGTTGCTTCCTACGTATCTTATGGGAAGCGCAGCGCTTCTCACGGGAGAGAAGCTGCCCGGGGATCATGCTGCAGCAGCGGGTGTTACAGGAGCAGTGTCGGTTGTGCTGGTGCTGTTGGCTGTAGTGATCACACGGAGGAGGAAGCTCTGAGCGAAGCGAAGGAACTTGCCGGTGCTTCGAGGGTCCTTCGGGCAGAGCTCTCAGGATGACACGATGATCCCCTGGTTGAACGTAATGAGGGAAGTATTTATTTTTGTGACCGTAGGAAGATTATCTTCCAGGATTATGTACGAAGGAGTTTTGGGGAAGAAGAAAATGGAACTTTATATGAAATAAAAAGGAGAGATAGCATGGGATTTCCGGAAACCTTTAAGGCCCTGTCGGATCCGGTCCGGCGGGAGATACTTACGATGCTGCGGGACGGGCGGATGTCTGCGGGAGAGATCGCATCGAAGTTTGATATGACGGCGGCTACGGTCTCGTATCATTTGAAGCAGCTGAAGCAGGCGGACCTGATCTATGAGACCAAGGAAAAAAACTTCATCTACTATACGCTGAATACCTCCGTATTTGAGGAGATCATGATGTGGTTCTCCCAGTTCGCCGGTAAAAAAAAGGGGGCGGAGAAGCATGAAGAGAGTACGACTGACTAAGGTGGATCTGCTCTCCATCGGACTCTGCCTGGTGGCGATCCTTCCGGGGCTTATGGTATATGACCGGCTGCCGGAGGAGATAGCGACGCATTTTGGATTTGACGGGGAGCCGAACGGGTATTCTTCCCGTCTGTTTGCCGTGATCGGTCTGCCGCTGGTCGTCACTTTGATACAGACGGTATACTGCATCACCACCAATCTGTTTCGAAAGAATAAAGAAATGAACCGGGCCGAGAAGGTGATCCGTTTTCTCTTCCCCACGGTGTTGTACGCGGTGCAGATCTTTCTGCTCATGTATTCCATGGGGAAGGCCACAGATATAATGACATTCATCGGTGTTCTTGAAACGGTTATGCTCCTGGTGCTGGGTAATTATCTGCCGAAGGTGCGAAGAACTACATTTTTCGGGATCCGAACGCTCCACACTCTGGCAAATGAAGAGGTTTGGGACAGGACTCACCGGTTCGCCGGGGTGCTGTATATCATCGCAGGGATCTTCTGTATGATCATGACGGTGACGGGCGTGCATGCGGTGCTGATGTTTGGGCTTCTGTTTGTGACCATCGGGATTCCTTTTGTATACTCGGAGATCCTGTATCGAAAGCTAAAGGGTGGACACCGGGAGGCAAATGTGGGAGAGGACGAAGCATAAGATCCTTCGCTTCGCTCAGGATGACACAGCAATGTGGGCTCAGGATGACACGGCAATGTGGGCTTAGGATGACACGGCAATGTGGGCTTAGGATGACACTCTGCTGTCATTCTGAGGAGCGACAGCGACGAAGAATCTTTTAGGCTTCGGCGAAAAAAGATCCTTCGCTCACAGGCACGCAGGCTACGCGCACAAGTGCGCTTGCCTTGTGGCTGCGAACGCCTTCCCTGCCCGCGCTCGCTGCCGCGAGCACGGCACCGGAAGGCTTAGCACTGTGCTCAGGATGACACAGGAAAGGATAACGGAATATGCTGATCATAGATCATCTGGACAAACACTATAAAGGCACGGATAAGGGGGTTACGGACATCTCCATCCATGTGGAGCCGGGAGATATCTATGCCTTCATCGGTCATAACGGCGCGGGGAAGACCACGCTGCTGAAGGCCATCACGGGCATACATGAATTTGATAAGGGCAGTGTCACAATCGACGGCATCAACCTGAAGGAGGATCCGCAGGTGGTGAAGCGGCGGATCGCCTACATCCCGGACAATCCGGACATTTATGAATTCCTGACAGGGATCCAGTATCTGCAGATGATCGCGGATGTCTTCCATGTGTCCGCTGTGGACCGCGAGGCCCGGATCGCAGAGTATGGGGAGCGGTTCGAGATCACGGGAGCCCTGGGGGACCTGATCTCCTCCTATTCCCACGGCATGAAGCAGAAGCTGGTACTCATTTCCGCGCTGCTTCATACCCCGAAGCTGCTGATCATGGATGAGCCCTTTGTGGGGCTGGATCCGAAGGCGGCCTTTGTACTGAAGGAGCTGATGCGGGAAATGACCGCCGGGGGAGGTGCCATATTCTTCTCCACCCATGTGCTGGAGGTGGCGGAGAAGCTCTGCAACAAGGTTGCCATCATCCGGGACGGCCGGCTGCTCGCCAGCGGCCGCATGGAGGATGTGGTGAAGGAAGGCGCAAGCCTGGAGGACCTTTTTATGGAAATGATCACAGACGGAGCGTAAATGATCCTACGGTTCCTGCAGGCGGGACGGGTAGAACTGCTTATATTTGGCGTGTTTGCTGTTTTTCGATAGTTTGGGTATGCCCGTCAACTTATGAATGAGGATGGAAATGAAAGAGATTCGCGTACTTGCACGGCTTGAGCTGATCAACCTGTTCGGGCTGAATACTTACCGATATACAAAGGACCCGAAAGAAAAGAGAAAGAAGCTTGCGCTGCTCATAGCCCTTGGCCTGGTGGGCGTGGTCCTTATGGGCTACGCAGGTGGGACGGCGTATGCGCTGGCAGACTTCGGTCTTGCGGATAAGATCCCTATGGTATATGTGCTGCTGACCTTTGTACTGCAGTTGGGACTGGGAGCCATGAAGGCCAAATCCCTGATCTACCGGGAGACGGATCTGGAGCTGCTGACTGCGCTTCCCATCCGCGGCACCCATGTGGCAGCGGCGCGGATGCTCCGGCTGTATGTGGACGGCCTGATCATTACCTTGCTGGTCATGCTTCCGGGAATGATCATCTGCGGGATCTATACCGGTGCAGGGGCGTTCTTTTATGTGGGGATACTGCCGGTGATCCTGATTCTTCCGATCTTGCCCGTGGCAGTCTCGGCCTGGGTGGGCATTCTTTTTGCGGCAATCATTGCCCGGTTCCGGCATAAGGTTCTGGCAGAGGTGTTGCTGGTGGTACTCCTGATGGTGGGCATGCTTGTTCTCTCTGCGGCTTTTTCTGCCAATACCATGACTGCCGGCAGTGAGGACAAGGGATCAAACTTGAGCAGTATGCCGACCACAGAGCGAATAGCAGAGCAGTCAACAAAGCAATCCGCAGAAGCGTTAACAGAAGCAATGACGGAGGAATTGAGCGAGGAGGAAAAGGAGGCTGAAAGGCAGGCTGAAAATGAACGTATAAAGGCGAAGCTTTCTGCTGCGGCAAAGGATACCCTGCAGGGGCTGGAATCCGCCTGCCCGCCCGCAAGGATCCTTGGGGAAGGGGTGCTGAAGACGGATCTTGTTATCCTCCTGACCTACCTTCTGATCTCGCTTCTGATCTTTGGGATCACGGCATTCATCCTCGGCAGAAACTTCTTCAGGATCTCAGCACGGCTTCGTACCGTGACCCGGCATAGAGAATATCAGCTGGAAGCGCTGAAGGAGCAGTCCGTTATGAAGGCCCTGGTGAAGAAGGAAGCAGCGGGGTACTTCTCCTCCGGGATCTATGTGGCAAATACCATCGTGGGTCCTGTTCTGGCTATAGGATTTTCTGTGGCTTTGGCGTTCCTTGATCTTTCAAAGCCGTTGGCGGACTGGCCGATGATCCACCCGGATGCGGCTCTTCCCTACATGTTGGGAGGATTCTTCAGCATGCTCAGCATTTCCTCCTGCTCCATTTCCATGGAAGGAAAGAACTGGTGGATCCCGCGGTCACTGCCTCTTTCCACAAGAGAGATTCTGGGAGCGAAAGCCCTGTTCAATCTGATCCTTCTCGCACCCGTGTACGGACTTATGGAGGTGATCCTGCTGTTCACCCTGCGGGTTGGCCTGGCGGATCGGCTGTGGCTGCTGCTTATTCCGCTGGCCGGGATTCCTTTCTCGGTTCTCTTCGGTCTGTTTCTTAATCTGAAATTCCCGAAGCTCCACTGGGAAAATGCAACGGAGGTGGTGAAGCAGAGTGCTGCTTCGGGTCTCAGCCTGCTGGGTGGTTTTTTGCTTATACTTCCCGGCATGGGAGTTATGTTGCTTCCGGACGGATACCGGCATCTGTTGAATCTGGTGATGCTCCTGGTGATCGCAGGGATCAGCTGGCGGCTTTACCGCAGGGTTATGGAGTTCCGGCTGGAGAAGCTGGAGACATGAGCAAATTCCCGATCGGCGAGAAGATCTTCTTTTTCAGGTGAGGTAGATGCTGCGATCATCGATGAGGCACGAGAAGAAATCTGTGCTGTGAACAGCCTCCGCATTTTCGTGCGGGTATCCTTGTTTTGTGGTATAATGGCATTGTCTGATGCTATACAGGTGCTGTGTTTTAAACCGGAAAAAGTGTTAGGAGAATGCCAATGACGTGGGGACATGTTTTTTTGATCTGTATATGCTGGATCGCGGGATCAATCCTGCTGCAAAAATTGCTTCATGTTTTGGATAAACGTCTGCATTTTCAGAACCATGCGGGCTGGAACGATCTCGGGCGTGGGATCATAGCGCTTATCCTGATATTTGTGCCGCCGCTGGGCTTCATTGTGGGCTACGCGGGGTATAAGACCTATCTCGCCAGCCCGACATTTCTCCTTGTGCTTCTTCTTGCGATACCGGTAGTTGTATTTCTGGCCTGGAGGATCTATGTATATGTTAAAGTGAAGCTTCCGCTGAAGGAGTGCCGGAAGGTATTTGAAGGGCTTGAAGCATCAGGGACTTCAGGTGAAGCGTTCACCGGGGATGAGAAGGTCTTAAAATGGATAGAGGAAGGTAAACCGGAAGGGGGATACCCGGCGTTTCGTGATAAATATGTTAAGCTCTGGGGCAATCCGTACAGTTATCTGGTCACGGAACACTATATACAGGCGGAATACATCGTTTCACAGCTGATCAATCTCTTCTTCAGGCTGAAAAATGTGTATGACTCTATTTCACTGAAGGAGAAAAAAGCGCTGGTGGATTTGGTCCTTCGGTATGACCAGGACCGCTTTCCCCCCATCACGTTTCGGAAGGATGGATTCCCGGAGGGGGCTGAACGCCTGGTGAAATGGTCCTATGCTGATGAGAGAAAAGAAGCAGGGATCATGACCTGTGTATTCCTGACCTTCGGTGACGGAACCGTATATATCCTGCGGCTTGTGTGGAAGGGCAGGGTATTCAGTGCGGTCCGGGAGAAGGATACGGAGACGATCGATCAGTTGAAAATGAAATTTCTGAAAGATGACCATTCCCAGACTATTGAGCTGAGCATGGGTAAAAGGCCGTAAACATGAGGAAATGGGGAGATTTCAGAGGAAAGCTACCGTGGTAGAAAAACGGTGGCAGCATGTGGAAGGGGTAGATCTATGGTATCTGCAATCGTGCTGGCCGGCGGAAGTGGAAACCGGATGAACAGCAGTACGGCAAAACAGTATATGGAGCTTTGCGGGATCCCGTTGGTGGTCCATGCTTTGAAAACCTTTCAGCTGTCGGAGTTGGTGGATGAGATCGTTCTGGTTACCCGGAAGGAGGATATGGAATATGCCGGGGCTGAGCTGGTGGGAAAATATGGTCTGACGAAGGTGGCGCAGATCATTCCCGGCGGAAAGGAACGATTTGATTCCGTATGGCAGGGGGTACAGGCCACGGCGCATTTTTCCTTTGCACCGGATGGAGAAGAGCAGGATGTGATCCTGATCCATGACGGGGCCCGGCCCTTTGTTTCGGAAAGAATGATCCGTGATTCCGTTGCAGCAGCGCTTAAATACGGGGCCTGCACGGTGGCGGTCCCGGTAAAGGATACCATCAAGGTGGTGAATCGGGAAGGCTTTGGTATAGACACGCCGGACCGTTCTTCGCTCTATCAGGTGCAGACGCCGCAGACCTTCAGGCGGGAGGTGATCGTGGAAGCACATGAACATTTTCACGCGGAACCGCGGCCGGGGATCACGGATGATACCATGCTCGTGGAGGAATATCTGAAAAAGAACATATATATAGTAGAAGGGGATTATCGCAATCTGAAGATCACCACGCCGGAGGATATGATCCTGGCGGAAGCGCTGCTGCGTTCCGGGGGGTGAAACTGTGGTTGGAAATGTGCAGTATAACAAGATGTTGTGGTTTGTATAATGAATCTGCAGAGCAGAGAAAAAATGCCCGAAACGACACAAAAACAGGGCATTTTTTCATGCATTTTTACCTCGAAAAAAACTTAAAAAAGTTGTTGACATTACAGGTGTGTTTTGATAATATAGTCAATGCCGCCGGCGAAACGGCGGCACGCTACGGTGCGAGGCGCCAGGCTTTAAACAATAGATTAAAGCAACAGTGTGAACACGAAACGAGTTTTTCTGATAACTGGTTTATCAAATGGAGAGATATCGAAGTGGTCATAACGAGGCGGTCTTGAAAACCGTTTGTCCGCAAGGGCGCATGGGTTCGAATCCCATTCTCTCCGCTAGTCCAATTTCATAATTTTCATGATTTGAGCATTGGATACCTGAGAATTGGAGAAGTACCCAAGTGGTTGAAGGGGCTCCCCTGGAAAGGGAGTAGGTCGCTAATAACGGTGCGAGGGTTCAAATCCCTCCTTCTCCGCTCCGGTCGGGAATAACATCCCGGTCACATAAATGATTGTTCTTTCACAATTTAATACCATAGCAACCCCGAAAAATTCTTTTAAGACAGTTTGACATGAGTCAGACAAAAGAATATTCGGAATTGAACGAATCCAAACAAGAACAGTAAATTGGAATTGGAAAGTTAGTAAGCTAACGTTTTTATGACCAAGGATCGTTTCGAAAGAAACAAAACTTTATTT
>JAGBNH010000027.1 GCA_017634475.1 Eubacterium sp. | reverse complement strand
TTGAAACCCTTGTTCCACAAACAGGAAACAGCAGAACATTTGGAGGAATATTGCTATGAAAAAGAAGTTCAAGATCTTAGGATTACTGATGGTATTCAGCACAGCTCTTACCGGCTGTGATAAAAAGGAAGTTCCGGTTGCTGCGGAAACCGATCTCGGCAAGCAGCTGATCGATCAGGCCAAGGATGCCGTTAACAATGCAAACCAGAGCAACCCCGATCAGCTGCTGAATTCCCTGACCGGAGACTGATGCTCTGATCCTGTCCAACGTCATGATATGGGAGGAAACCCCACATTTCATGGCAATGCTTCCTGCCTGACCGGCAGGTATCACTCATCCCAGAACAATTCATCCAACGTTTTGCCCAGCACCCGGCAGATATCCCGGCATAGCTTGATGGTGGGATTGTAATCCCCCTTCTCTATGGCATTTATGGTCTGACGCGAAACGCCTACCTTATCCGCCAGTTCCTGTTGGGATAGATCCAACGCGGCACGGGCGGATTTTAATTTCAAATTTTTCATTCCTCATCCTCCTCTGCCGTGCTGCGGGCTTCCGTCACGATCCGAAGCAGCATCGCTACGATGGCCACCAGGCACATAGCGGCACACATCAGGTTCAAAATGCAGACGGAATACCGCCCATTTCCATCAAAATATCCATCCGCACGCACACCCATTATCCCAAGGAACAGATTGAGCACGCCGATCCCCACAAGGAAGATCATCAGTCCTCTCCGCTTCTCGTTCAGGGCGATATAGCAGTCATGCCAGATACAGTAAACCACGTATACACTGATACCAATGAAAATGCCGACCGCATAGAAGACCGACACCTTCCTCGCGGGAACGATTCCCATGAGATCCACCATCAGTGCCACGCCTGTTGAAACAAGACCTGCGAAAAATGCATAGCGGAATCCCCGTCCCTGTTCCAGTTCCTGTCTCTCGTCATATTTCTGGCGCATGTATCCCTTCTGTTTCACCATTGCGATCAGCGCAAGAACCAGGATCACGCCCCCGAGGATGAGTCCGAAAAGGGCGCAGACAACCGTCGCGTTGAAGGGCATTTCCCCATGAACATGCAGGCCGAAGGCCATGTTCCGGGTTATCTCCTGCTGAAGCCCAGCTTCGGGCGCAGTGTGTTTAAAGTTGAGATGGTAATTTCCCGCTTCAAGATGAACCTCCGGGAAAATGTCCCCTTCCACCGACTCGGAGGAATAAAGCTCCCGCCCCTGTTCCTCCATAAGGGTGCAACGGGTAACGATCTCCTTCTCCCCGCCATCAGCCCCCTCGGGCTTCCAGGTCAGATGCAGCGTATAATCTCCGCTCTTATCGATGGTGAAATTTCCCTCGGTAACCTTCGATTTCCCGCTCTGCAGAGAAATGCTATGGTTCCAGGTGGAGGACCACTCCAGCCCCTTGGGATCTACAGAATTCAGCATCAGGACACAACTCAGGATCAATGTCAGTCCGATCACGATCCCTAAAATATTCATTGCTTTCTTACTCATTTTTCTCCTCCCGGCGCTATACTGCCTTGTCTTTGTAACGTTAAGATATCACCTCAATAGCATTTTGTCAAGTATATATTACATTTTGTAATGTAAAAATGATCAGGCCAGGCAAAGCTGAGTTGTAATCCGAGGTGCCAGTTTGTACACGAGATGCAGCCCAAGATGCAGCCTGTTCAAAGTCATTCTTGCTGAATTGTAGTCCGAGAGGCCAACAAAAAAGAGCCTCAACTGTGATCTGTTGAAAGGCTCTTTTTTCCATGGCTATATTGAAATGTTGCTCTCTGCTTTGTATTGAGTCGTTGCTCTCTGCTTCACTTGTCATTCTGAGGGAACGAAGTGACCGAAGAATCTTATGTCCAGCCGGAAAAGATCCTTCGCTTCGCGCTGCCGCTTGGTCGACTCTTGGCGCACAAGCTTGCGTGCCACCGGCACGCGTGCGCCCGCTCAGGATGACAAGTCGGTGTCATTCTGAGGGAACGCAGTGACCGAAGAATCTTTACAGCCGAAATACTCGCTCCGTATTTTCTTTCGCGCAGCGGATCAGTTCCTCTTCGGAAATGTGCATGTACTCCGCCAGCGTGCGGGCTACGTAGATAATATTTTCCGGGACATTTGTACGGCCCAGGCCCTTCACGTTCCGGGGCGTAAGGTATGGCGCGTCCGTTTCGATCAGGATCCGGTTCTTCGGGATCGCCTGAACCGCGTCCCTTAATTCCTCCGCTCTTCGGTCATCGCAGATCCATCCGGTCACGCCGATGCAGAATCCCATGTCGATATACCGCTCCGCAGTCTTCCGATCCCCGGTAAAGCAATGGACCACAGACTGCTCGGCCACCTTTGCAGCTGCTTTAAACAAGTCCGCAAAATCCTCTGCCGCATCCCGCTCGTGTAGAAACATCGGGGCGGACAACTCTTCCGCAAGGGCGACAAACTTCTCCAAGGTCCGAAGCTGGTTCTGCTTCTCTGAAAACATCCGGTTATAATCCAGTCCGCACTCTCCCACTGCCACAACCCGGGGATTTGTCTCATAGATCCGACAGATCTCCTGCAGATCTCCTTCCCGGAAATCATCCGCATTGTGGGGATGCAGTCCTGCAGTTCCGAATACGGTCACCTCCGGATGTGCCCGCAGGTATTCATCCACCTTCCGATCTTCCTTTATATCCGAGCCGGTGAGAATACAGGCTACCCCTGCTTCAGACGCCCGCTGCAGGATAGTATCCGGGTGTTTGAACTGCGCGCAGAACAGATTCAGTCCGATATCGTAGTACTTGATCATCTAGTTTACATAAGTCCTTCCGTATTTTACAGGAACTCCCCTTCCATCTGCAGCCACTCTACCGTAAGCTCCTCAGGCTTCAGTTTGCCCTCCTTGATCTCGCGGAACATTTCCGCAAGCTCCTCGTCCGTCATGGTGCGGATGTGATCCCCGCGGGTGATGATCACGGGGCGATCATTCTTCGCATCATCCGCCAGCCCTTCCAGCTCGTCCTCGGACACATTATAAAGCTCCATCAGGACATAGCGCATCTCCATGAGACGTCCGTACATATTCTCCAAGGTAATGTATGCATGAGGATCCGCAAGGCTTTCCAGATAGTTGTGATACATCACGCGGTAGCGGATCTTATACAGGCTCAGGGCCTGGTCAAAGGTAAGGGTATCAGCCATTTTACACCTCCATTTTTTGTGTGTCATTCTGAGGCCGTCAGGCCGAAGAATCCCCTGACTCGTCCACAAGATCCTTCGTCGCTTCGCTCCTCAGGATGACACATGAGTCCACGGGATCCTTCGCTTTGCTCAGGATGACAATTCAATAATACCATAGTTCTTCGAAATTTCACAACACATTATCACCGATTGCTTTCGCCACTCTCCAGATGTCCGTCGCGGTACATGGAGAATTTGTCCATGGGATACTGCTCCAGGTTCTTCAGCACCTTGCGGTCGTCCGCCTTCTGCAGCAGACCCTCCCGGGCCTTCATGATCTCCATTTCCGTCTTATGCTTCGACGGGCCGCCCACGCAGCCGCCGGGGCAGACCATCCCTTCAATGAAATCCTCCGGGAGCTTGCCGAATTTCAGCAGCGTCAGCGCCTGCACACATTCCTTTCCGCCGGCACATTTCTTCAGCTTGATGTTGGACGTATCCACGCCCCGCTCCTTCATGCATTCCATCACGGCATTTGCCACGCCGCCGCTGGTAGCGAAGCGCTTGCCGAAGATCGACGCCTCCTGATAGCCGTCCTCCACGGGCTTCAGTTCGATATCCCGGGAACGGAGCAGCGCCCGGAACTCGCCGTAGGTCATGACATAATCCGCATTTCCCGGAACGGAGGTGTCCAGAGACTCGCTCTTCTTGGCGATGCACGGGCCGATGAAGACCGTCACGCAATCAGGATACATGGCCTTCAGGTACCGGGAAATGGCGCACATGGGCGAAACCACGGTGGACATGTTCTCCTTAAACTGCTCCGGGAACTGCTTGCGGAGCATATTGATAAATGCCGGGCAGCAGGAGGTGGTCATTTTCCGTCCTTCCTCCAGCGCCTGGGCCCATTCTTTTGACTCGTAGGCTGCGGTCATGTCGCCGCCGAGGCCAACCTCCACCATGTCGATGAAGCCCATTTCCTTCAGGGCTGCCCGGATGGATGCCATGGAAATGTCGGGCCCGAACTGTCCTTCCGTAGCCGGTGCGCACATGGCGAAAACCCTGCGGCCGGACTTGATCTTCTCGATCAGCTTCACCAGATAGGATTTGGAATCAATGGCTCCGAAGGGACAGGAATGGATGCAGTGTCCGCACTGCACACATTTTGACTCATCGATCTCGCAGATCCCGTATTCATCGTAGGTGATGGCACCGGTGGGACAGGCCTTCTTGCAGGGCCGCTCCAGATGCGCTATGGCCGAGTATGGGCAGGCCGCTGCACATTTGCCGCACTCGCGGCACTTCGAAGGATCGATGTGCGAACGGTGGGAACCGATGGTGATGGCTCCAAAAGCGCAGGAATTGAGACAGGCTTTTCCCACGCAGAGTCGGCAGTTGTCCGTCACCGTATAGGAGGAAATGGGGCACTCCTCGCAGGCCGGGCGAAGGACCTGGATCACATTTTCGGACTGATGCTCCGGATTGGCGGAGGGACAGAGCGCCTCTGCCAGGCGGATCCTCTGCCGGACGATCTCCCGTTCCTTGTAAATGCAGCAGCGATACTGCGCCAGGGGACCGGGAATGATCTTGTAGACCAGCCGTTCCTTCTCTTCGGAGGTGAGCTTGCCGGCCCAGGCGAGCCGCGCCATTTCCTCCAGGATCAGATGTTTTAAACTTACAATTCCTACGTCGTTTGTAATCATATTATGCCTCTATTCGATCGAAATTTTATTGCCCGGGCCAAAAGGTTTTGCCCCGGTTGAATTCTACTTGATCTCTATCCGCTTCCAATCCGGGAAATGTTCCCCCTCATGCTCCGTAAGAAGGATCGTTCTGCCCTCTCCCCTTTCGGAAATGTACAACCGCACAAGCTCCGCGGATGCTGCGTCCAGTCCGGTGAAGGGTTCGTCCAAAAGGATAACCGGTGCGTCCTGCACCATTGCCCGCGCCAGCGCCACCCGCCGCTGCTCGCCACCGGAAAGCTTCCGTACCGGTTTCTCCGGATCCACCCCCTGAAGGATACGCGCAAGTTCCCCGCGGATCTTCTCCTTCAGCTCGGCGGTGGATTCCTTTGCGGTTTTCGGAAGGGCGATGCGGATATTCTCTACGGCGGACAGTTCCGGGAGAAGACGATTCTCCTGGAAGAGAACGGATAAGCCATGTTTGCGGAGTAACTCGGAAGGACTGACTAACAAGAGGGATCCTTCTTTGTGAAGAGATACTGCTCCTCGGTTCGTTGTCTCGCCTCGGTCTGCTGCTTCTCCCCGATACACTACCTCTCCGTGATAGTCGGTATGCAGTCCCGCGAGCACACGAAGAAGTGTGGTCTTCCCGCTGCCGGATGCACCGGTGACCACGGCATGCTCCCCCGCCTTCAGGCAGAAAGAGACCTTCTTTAATCTCTGCTTCTCCCCGGAGAGAACCTCCAATTCAGTTGCATTTATCCCAAAGTCCAAACACTGTCCCCCTTGGTACGATTGGGGACGATTGGGGACGGTTCTGGGCGTTCCAGAACCGTCCCCAATCGTACCGCCGTTAACCCGATACTCTCTTCAATACCAGTGTGAGCCCCTTTTCGATGAGCCAGGAAAGCAGGATCACTACAGCTGTCCAGGCGAAAAGGTCGGCAGTTTCCAGATAGATCTTCGAACGGTACATGGCATTGCCTATGGTAAGGTTTGCCTGTCCGATCACCTCTGCTGCCACGCCGCTCTTAAAACCCATGCCTACGGCAAGGGAAAGCGCCGCTGCGATATGCGTCCTTAATTGGGGCATTTCCACATAACGAAGTCTTCGCCAGCCTGTGATATGAAAGACCGAAGACATCTCCATCAACCCGCGGTCCAGGCCGGACAGACCCTTCAGAAGATTCAGATAGGCGATGGGGAAGGTAACCAGCAGAACGATGATCATGGCCAGCCACTCGTTGCCGAACCAGATCAGGATCAGAATGACAAAGCTCGCCACAGGGATGGCTTTACCCAGGCTCACCACCGGCGCCAGGAAGTCCCGGAGCAGCGGAGCGCGGTTCGCCGCATACGCCAGCGCGAATCCCATCCCGGTTCCAAGGAAGGTTCCCAGAAGAATCCGGAGCAGACTCCGAAGCAGCGTGGTGTAGAAATCCCCCACGGCAAGCAGCTTTCCCAAAGCCACAAGTGTCTCCCATGGTCCTACAAATACCACGGGATTATGCACCAGCAGCGCCACACCCTGCCAAAGTAAAAGCCAGATGAAACTGATCAGCAGCTTTCTTTTCATCGATCCAACGCTTATGCAAGCGACCTCCCGCTATATCTTATCACAAACATTTCCGCTCGGAAACAACAAACTAAAAAACAGGACTGCGCCACAAGCTGCAATCCTGTTTTTCGTGTCATCCTGAGGGCGTAGCCCGAAGGATCTTATACAGCCGAGAAAGATCCTTCGCTTCGCTCAGGATGACATCCTGAATACTTAGATCCTTCGCTTCGTTCAGGATGACATTGAAATGTTACTCTCCGAGATAATAGAAATCTTCTGCCGGCAGCGCGCCGCCCACGGACTTCGGATCCTGGTCAAACAGCGTCTTCAGATATCCGCTGACGGTCTTCTTCATTTCCTCGCCGGAGGTGGAAACAAGGTTGCATTCCGGAAGGGCCTTCTTGGCAATGGGTGCCTTCTCGATGATACCGTACTCCGCGATCAGCTCCGCAGTCTTCTCCGTATCATTCTTCGCCGCTTCCACACTCTTCGCCGCATCCTGCATGAAGGTCTTCACTGCAGCCGGATGCTGCTCCAGAAACTCACTCCGCACGATGGTAAGACCGGTCACCAGCTGAGAATCCACATTCAGCTCTGACCATGCATCATACAGTGTAAATGCGCGTTTTACCGCTTCATTCTGGACCTGGGCAACCGTTGCGAAGGGCTGGGGAAGAACCGCGATCTTCGTAGCATCCTCCTTCAGCAGGGAAGCGATCTCGGTGGCTTCGGACTTAAACTCGATGGTACAGTCCTTTACGTCGTACTGCTCCAGAAGGAACCGAAGGGCGTATTCGGGCGTTGTCCCCTGGCCGGTGGAATAAACGGTCTTGCCCGCAAGATCCTTCACGGACTTAATATTTGCATCTCCGGTCACGCACTCCAACACGCCCATGGTATTGATGGAAAGAACCTTCACCTTTCCTTCTGTCTTCTTATACAGAACCGCCGCCAGGTTTGCGGGAACCAGGGCGATGTCCAGATCTCCGGACACGATGGAGGCCGCGATCACATCCGCCTGTGTCTCCATGGTAAATGTGTATTTCCCCTTGTAGCCTGCATCTGCATCACCGGATTCCACCGCCTTACGCAGATTCACCAGTCCCATACTTGTGGGGCCTTTCAGCGATCCGATACGAATGGTCACATCATCCGCCCTTTTTTCCGTGGTTGCTGTACCCTGTGCTGCTTCCGTAGTCCCGGACTTCTCGGAACCGCAGGCTGCCATGGAAAGAACCATTGCCATAATAAGGAGAAATGCACCGCATTTCCTTATTAATTTTGTAAAAAGCTGCTCACGCTTTGTCCTCATGATCAAATACACTCCTTGTTGATTTTCTGTGTCACCCGACCTTCAATTGTAGCACCCGAAGTGGCTGCACGCAAGGAGAATGTTCCACGGTTTTCAGCACCGGATGTAGCAGCGCGCAAGGAGAAATGTTCCACGGTTTCTCACGGATCACACCTGCTGATCTATGAACTTCTCTTCTCTTCCAAATGCTCCTCAAACCGGCCTTCAAATTCCCGTTCTGCGGCACTCCCCTCCTCCGGGATGGTGACCATCCGTTTCTCCCAGGAGGACAGATATACCGCATTGCAAAGGATCAGGCTCTTCCTTCCCTCGGTGCCGGGCGCAACATTTTCACCTGTTCCGTGGAGGGAATCCGAGAACGCCTGAAGGACGATGGGATAGGCAGGCTCCGCCTCCGGAAGCTCCACATCCGTCCAGGTCCCCCGGATCTTCCGGAAGAGGTCCTCGGAATTCTTCCGATAGTCCGCTTCCTTTCCGCCCATTTCCGTGGCCACCTCGCCGATCCGCAGCTTTCCGTTCTCACAGACCAGCATCGCCTCATCCAGGGAGATCTCCAGACGGTTGATGCCCGGGGCATCGCCGGTGGAAGAAACAAAGGTGCCGGTCGCGCCGTTCTCCCACTCCAGATAGGCGGTCACATCATCCTCCACTTCGACGTGGTGGAACCGGCCTTCCTGACAGAAGCCCTGCACCCTCACCGGCATGCCACAGATCCACTGCAGCAGGTCCAGATTGTGGGAGCACTGGTTCAGCAGCACACCGCCGCCATCCTTGTCCCAGGTCCCCCGCCAGGCCACGGAGGTATAGTATTTCTCCGGCCGGTACCAGTCCGTAACGACCCAGCTGACCCGTTTCAGTCCGCCGTAAATACCGCTATGCACCAGCTCATGGAGCTTTTGATAAACCGGCATGGTCCGCTGATGGAACACCATGCCGAAGATCCGGCCACACTGCTCCGCCTTCTCCTCCATTTCCCGAGCCTGCCTGCTGTATACTCCCGAGGGCTTATCCGAAAGCACGTCCAGTCCATTTTGAAATGCCCGGACAGCGATCTCTCTGTGCGCATAATGGGGTGTAGCGATGATCACCGCATCCAACGGAAGCGCACCCTCTTCCACTGCAGCGAAAAGCTCATCCGCAGTCTCATATATCGGAAGCCCCGCCCGGATGGCCGGTTCCAGCATCTCCCGGTATTTCCCGCGCACCCGGGTGATCGCCGCAAGCTTCAGCCCGCTGACCTCCCCATTCAGGATATGCGTGGCATATTTACTCCCCATATTTCCAACGCCGATCACGGCAACTCGCTTCATTCTTCGTTCACCTTTTCCTTTCTGTATTTGTCTCTGTAACCCTTTAAGGATATATTGGTATGGAGATTTCTATGGGGCTTATGTACGCACTTATATAGACCGTGATGTCAGAGAGCTTTCTGAGATTGGAGACACGGTCAAGTTTACAAAATTAGGACAGGCCCTTTCCTCATGCCTTTCCCATACGCCTGTGCTTCTCATTTCTTTGCGCTCTTTCCCTCTCCTCCGCGTTCATCTTAATCTGCTGCTTCGCCTTTTCATTCGCCTCATTCTTCCTTTTCACCGCCCGCTGCTGCATCGGGCTGTCCTTATAGGGATCGGCCACCACTTCGGGGTTAAAATAATCATCATAGCGCGCCGCGGCCTTAAGCAGCTCATCACTGGTCTCCCGGAGCTTTACATACCGGTCCATCTGCTCCTGAAGCTTGTCCCGGTTCTTTACCGCGGCCATATAGCGCTTAAATTCATCGCTCTCCTTAAGCTGATTTATGCTGCTCCGGAGCTCCTCCTTCTTATCCTTCGGCGCGTCCTTAAGATCCATCTGGAGGAGCTGATATTTCTCGGCGACAGCCACGGCCGCATCCGAGGAAAGGTACGCATAGGTGGACTCCAGCGCCTTATCCATCTTCTTATAGAGCTCCGTATCCAGCACCTCTCTTACGGCCCGGGAGAGCGTCGCCTCCTTCTTCGGAACCGCGCCCTTTACGCTCCTTCCCTCATTTAAGGTGAAGATTTCCGACCCGCCGAATTCCGGCTTCCCGGCGGTGACTGAGGATTTCTTAATGACCCCCTGCCAGATCCTCGGAGAGGAAAGGAGTTCTTCCGTATCCTTGATCATACGCTCAAAGCTCTTATCCTTCTTCTCCATGGCCACATTCTGCTGCTTCAGCAGGGACATATTCCCGGCCAGGCTGTTCCGCCCCTTCTCCGCGAAGCTCCGGGTGAAGCTGTAGGCCTCCTGCAGCATATCCCTGTTCTGGATGGTGATCTGCCCCAGCAGACTCTTCTGCTGATCCTCCGCCGCCTCCTTGATCAGGGTGAAGAGGTTATTATGACTGCCGATGGGCTGCATTTTGTGGTTCGTCATCAGCTGCTCATTGTAGGAGTAAAGATGCATTTCCTCATCCGGAACGATGCGGGGCGTCCCCTTCGCCAGGGCACCGGGTTCAACGCCCTGATAAGCCTTTTCGACGCTCTCCAGCTTCCGCTTGATCCAGTCGAAGCGCTTCACTGCCGTGTCGATCTCCTCCTGGGTCAGATCGTAGCCATGCAGGAAGAAGCCGAAGGTATCCTTGTCCATCTTCTTCACCTTATCGGCCATGGACTTGGGAATGAGCTTAAGATCATCGAAATCCACCGCATACCCCGCGACCCTCCAGGTCTTCTCCATGGTTCCGAAGGAGGAGTCATTATCGATCCCCTGGATGCCCGTAAGCTTCCCCTCCGCGTCAAATTGATAGAAGAAATTACATCTATGCCTGTCCGTATTCCCGCAGAGCAGATCCAGGAACTGAAGAGAAGCCACCTTCTTCGTAAGCTCAGGGGATTCCTCCAGCTTCGACCGGTCCAGCCTTGCCACCTGGCTCTTAGTCCCGGCGTGGTCCATATCCTCTCCGGCCGCGGGCATCATGATCACGCCGCGCCGGGTCACCTCCTTCCCCTTCTCCAAGGTGCGGATATTCACCTTCTCGGAATACGCCAGCACATCATCGCACCCGAAGAGCTCGGCCACATCACTCATCAGGGCATTCCTCTTCCCCATGACACTATTTAATGACATGCCGTTGCCCCTTCTGACCTCCCGGGCGAAAAGGGTCTTCATCACTGACGAGGTATAATCAATAAAGCCGAAGAGCATCTCATTCTTCTTCTCCTGATCTCTCTCGGCATTTATCTTATTTAAGATCTCCTTTGCCGCGTTGCTCCGGGGCGTAAGCACCTGAAAAAGCGCCTTCTGTATCCCCTCAGCCCCCACCACGGCAAGAGTCTGCTCCACGGAATTCCGGAGGAACTCCCCTACCTTCGTCCCGTTCAGCTTCTGAAGGTCATTAAAATACCTTGAATTCCGGTCCTCGCTCCGCGCCCCGAGGATGCCCTTCAGCACCGGGTATTTCTCCAGGATCTGCCCCTCAATCTTCTTCTCCTGACGGACCAGGATCTCGTCCCCGGACATTTCCGGGTCATAGGATTCATTCTCCGTGAAATACGCATGGAAGGTATCCCCCTTCTTAAGGCCCAGGGCGACCGGCTCATTCTTATAGGGCACCGGCACCACATAGCGGACATTGACCCCGTCACCGACCTGCTTCATCTCCGAGAGTGACCGGCCGTCCAGGGACAGGGTCCGGGTCCGGGAAATATCATAGAACTGCTCGATGGTCAGGGGCTCCGCGTCCTTTCCGGCGGCCTGATGCTCCTTGAGGCGCTTATGATAAAGGCTCATGGCCGTATAATCCTTCTTCAGCTTCTTCATCATATTTGCACAGAGGGAGGCCTCCTCCGGATCCCAATCCTGAACTGCGTCATGCCGCTTCTTAAGAAATGTCCCGCTCTTCGAATAAAGCTTTAAGAGCTGCTCCGTCTCCTCCAGGGTAAGCCGGCTTTTTTCCTCACCTAACCGGTTGATCCTTTCAGATAAAGAATGCAGCACATTCCATCCATCACGGTTAACGAACCGCTCGCTGAGCGCCCCCAGCTGGCCTGCTCTCTTAGTAAATCTTGTTCCCGGCATAGCTCTACCTCCTCGGAAATATAAATGTCCCCTGTATGCTTATAAGTATCCTCCCTGATCCCTTACAAAAGCTTTACAGATAATATGCTGTCTCCACTTTATCATAAAAAGGTAAATATTCCTACTCCCAATTGCCCCTTATCCGCGCGAATAGACACCGGGCAGCTTTTCCTTTATAATAGACAAATGATCAGCACCCCAGCACACTTAACCCCGGAGTGTGTGTGCCGCGAAGCATCAGCCGGGAGCAAGGCCATGCCTTATCCCGCGTATAACCCCGGCCCCTCCTCCTGTCCCCCTTCCTCACACGGAGCCCATACGCATGAATAAGAATCCCCCCGCCCCACAGCCACAGGAAAGAACAGTAACGCTGCTCACTCCGGAGCATCCCCCAAAAAAGGCACTGATCCGGATCGCCGCCTACTGCCGGGTATCCTCCCGCCGGCCGGAGCAGGAGGATTCTTTTTTCTTTCAGCAGGCATACTTCCGGCGGATCTACGGGAATTCCGACACGGAAGAGCTGGTGGGCATCTACGCGGATCACGGCTTAAGCGGAACCTCCTCCGGGAATCGTCCCGGATTTCAGCGTATGCTCGCCGACTGCCGGTCCGGCCGGATCGACCGGATCGTATGTAAATCCATCAGCCGTTTTGCCCGAAATCTCAGAGACTGTCTCATGACCCTCCGGGAACTGAAGCTCCTGGGGATCACTGTTTTCTTCGAAAAAGAAAATCTCGACACGGCAGTCTTGCCCGACGAGATCATGCTGACCATCATGGAGGGCCTGGCCCAGGAGGAATCCGCTTCCATCAGCCGGAATACCCGCTGGAGCCTGAAGCGGCGGATGCGGGACGGCACCCTGAAGATTGCCCGGGTCCCCTACGGTTACCGTAAGGATCAAAAGGGTGACCTCGTCATCGATGAAGAAAAAGCTGATGTCATCCGCCGCATCTTCCGGCTCTATCTAAGCGGCTACGGGGCACGCAGGATCGCAAAGCACCTGAATGAAGAACTCATCCCCTCTCCCACCGGGATAAAATGGGGAAATGTTACGATCCTCAAGATCCTCGCCCAGGAGAAATATACCGGGGATATCCTCTGGCAGAAAACCTGGTCCCGCTTCATGGGGCCGAAATGGCAGATCAATCACGGGGATGCAGACAGCTACTATATCCGGGATTCCCATCCGGCCATCATCGACCGGGATACGTTTCAACGCGCTTCAGAGCAAAGATCCCTCATCAACCGTTCAAAGAGTCCCCCGAAGAAAAACCGGAATCCCTTTCGCTCAAAACTGACCTGCTCCTGCGGCAGGTCTTTTCTTCTGTTCAGATCCACCGCCGGAGATTACTGGAAATGCAGCAGAGCCACGGATCTGAACCATCCCTGCGATGCACCGAAGATCAGGGATGCAGACATTCGGAGAGTGTGGGAGGAGGTATATGCGCAGATGAAATGTGGGGAGCTGGAAGAACTGCATGACCGGGCTGAATATGATGAACAGACAGATATACAAATACCAGTAGATACCGATCTGAAGAAGAGCCTGCAGGAAGAACGGGAATCCATATACAGTCAAAGATATCTTCTGCGAAAACATTGTCTGGAAGAACGGATCACGCCGTCACAGCTGGCGGAATCCGAAGCGGAACTGGATCAGAAGCTGAATCAGCTGAAAATATCTGTGAGAAAGAGCTGTGTTCCTGAAGCGGATATGGAGGAGGCATACTCCTGTCTGCAGAAAGCCTTGTTCACTATGAGTAAAGAGGTTTTTCTGAAGGAGATGCTGGAAGCCGTAACCATCAGTTATGACAAGGAAGAGAAACAAACAACGGCTATATTCCATATGAATGGAGGGGTCCAATACAGGAAAAAACATTTAGTATCCGGGAAGAACAAAAGCCAGGGAAAAGAAGAATCGATCCAACACCATCCATGAGCAGATATCGTGAAACAGAAGAAACAATCAAACACCATAAATATACAAACAGAATACAAGAAAGGAACAAACACATATGATGAATAATCCTAAGGAAAGAACAGTCACCATCATTCCCGCCAGGAAAAAGGCAGATCCCACTCTCCCCGGAGTTCCCCGAACCCGGGTAGCTGCTTATTGCCGCGTATCCACGTGTCATGATAATCAAAGGAATTCCTATCAGACACAGATTGCCTACTACACAGAGCTCATAACAAACACCCCCGGCTGGGAGCTGGTGGGTATCTTTGCAGACGAAGGCCTCTCCGGCACCCAGTTGCTCCGGCGGACTGAGATGAACCGTCTTCTGGCTAAATGCCGGGAGGGAGGCATCGATCTCATTCTCTGCAAATCCATCAGCCGTTTTGCCCGAAACACCGTGGACCTGCTGGATATCGTGCGGGATCTGAAGGCTCTCGGGATCGGTGTGAAATTCGAAAAGGAAAATATAGACACCCTGCAGGTGGATTCGGAATTCATCATCAGTCTCTACGCTTCCTTTGCCCAGGCCGAAAGCGAATCCATTTCCCAGAATGTGCTCTGGGGCATCCGAAAGAAATTCGCCGAAGGAAATGTTCGCTACAATCTGCAGAACACCCTGGGCTACCGTATGAGCGACGCCGGCCTTCCCGTGATCGTCGAGGAAGAAGCCCGTATCGTCCGGGAGATCTTCACTGCCTTTGCGGAAGGGATCTCCATGAAGGCCATAGCCCGGGATCTGACCCAGCGGGGGATCCCCCGAAGAAACGGTTCCACCGTCTGGAGCAGGGGAAATGTGCTCACCATACTTAGGTCCGAGAAATACGCCGGTGACGCCATCCTGCAGAAATCCTACACTCTGGACTGCCTCACCCATCGCCGGGCAGTCAATTACGGACAACGGCCGAAATATTATATCCAGAACGCCCACGAAGCCATTGTCGACCGACAGACCTACGACCGCGTCCGGCTGGAGCTGGCCCGGCGCAGCCTGAATGCCAGGCGCCGCCTGCCGGAGAAAGGAACCTACCGCACAAAATATCTGCTGAACGAGCTTCTCTTCTGCCCCATCTGCGGCGCAAATTACAAACGCACCATCTGGAAACTGCGGGGCCAATCCGTCGGCGTCTGGCGCTGCGGCACACGCCTGGAGCTGGATAAGAGCAAATGCCCCGCCAGCCCAAGTATCCATGAGGATAAACTCCACAGCGCACTGATCCGGGCCGTGAATAAAGCTCTTGCCGAGTCTGCAGAGCTCATTCATCAGGTTGAAGCCGAACTCATCCGCCTGCAGCAGGAAGCAGTGAATGCAGCGGAAAATGACAGGGAAGAACTAAAACGAAGAATCTGTGATGACCTTGCCCTGATCGAATATCTCAGAGATGAGGATCACACTGCTCCACTCTCCCACTTCGACCAGCAGGCGGTGCGGAAGCTGGTGGAAAGAATTGACGTATGCGATAAGACATCAATAAAGGTACATTTCCGCGGAGGGACGGAAGAAACGGTGCCGGCAGAATGATATTGGCCCTCGAAATCTCGAAAAAAAAAGATAGATTTTGAGGATGAATATCATCATTTTCTTTCATTTTGCGGACCTGCTTTAGGTTCAGAGGCCTGATTTCTGTCAGTAAAATTGTATGCGCATCCATCGCGTGGTTTACCATGAATAAGGAAATCGAAGTAGAGGGGATGGGGGTGAAGGCGCAAGGATCGCCTTACATCATCGAGACAAGGAACGAATCAGGTTACTACAAGGATAAATATGACACACTTCAATCTGAGGCAATGGAGTGGAAAATAAGCTCCGCTCATAATTTTGATAATCACAGTAGTGCAAAAAAAGTCACAGAAGATGAGCCGGCACTTGAGCCGGGTGATTGCGGAAGCCTTGAATTCCGTGTGAGCCCTCAATCATTTGACAGTATTACGGTTGACTGTCTCTTTGAGATGAAAGCTTATACAGAAGTGATCGTGAAGGATCTTAATGGAGATCCTGTCAAAGATGAAAATGGTGATCCGGTTACTGCTCTTACGGAAATAACGACAGGTAATACGGCCGGTTATATTGAAGGACATATCCTAATGTTTTCCGGCATAGACGAATACGGCAAATACACTGGATTGATCGACAATGATAATGTTGCTCTGGAGAGGATCTTAGAAGATCAGACATATAACAAGAACGAAAGCAACTATACAACTATTTACTGGTATTGGCCGGAACACTTAAATGAACTTACTGACAGTACAAAAATAAAGTTTGCTGCATCGGAGCAGAGTGATGTTATTGCGTATATTGCAAAAAATAAAGATAAATTCTTTAAGAATTGCAGTGAAACATCAGACAAGGTATTAAGCGACTTTACAGCACTTGCGGCGGGCACATCAACAGATCAGGTTTATAATCATTATAATCTGATGTATGATAACGCGGACCTTGAAATCGGAAACTATATTTCATATATTGTTCTGTCAATGCAAGTGATTCAGGATTAAGGTGATCTTTCCTCGTCCTGTAAGGATGTATTGAGGTTTTGTAAAGACTGAATAGATAGAGAAGAAAAGATGAGAAATTAAGACATTGTATGGAATTTGTAATCAAAAGACATAAGAAGCAGTATTGGATAAATAATATAATGATGAGGAAAAACGGAAAGGAGAGGGTCAGTCATGAAAATATTTAAAAAAATAAACAAGCTGTCTCTTTCCGTGAAAATCTATCTGGTAATTGCATTGATCTGTACTGTCGCAATTCCCGTGTTTGCTTGGTTTGCTTATCAGGATAAGATTGAGGCGATGACAAAAATCAAGAAGCCACCCTCTATCAATCTTGCTTCCGGCGGTAATGACCCGGCATTGTATATCACTTTGGAAAACATCGACGCTACAAAATCAGAAAGAACGGAGTATGTGGTTTTCTCTGTCGAGCCAGGAAAATACTCCGCTTATGACCTGCAGCTCTCGCACACGACCAATATACCTTTTACCTATGAACTCTATAGGGTTCAGGAGGATGAAAACGGAGAAATAGAATATACTGATCATAGTACCATTGATGCTGAGACTGGTCTAACTGTGGATCCAAAGCTGATGTACAGTATTATTAGTACTTCGTCATCTGAAACCGTTGTGACTAACGGAAAGGTGAACCTGTCCGATATCAATTCGATGACGGATCCTTCTTCCTCTACAGATAGAAAAATTGGTAATGAAAATTCTCTTGCTGAAAACCGCAAGAACTATGATACAACAGACGATGTAAACAAATACGTAAAGCCTCTATACAGTATCGCAAGAAAGATACCGCAATTAACTGGGAATATAGATGGCAGTGATGACAGGGATTATTTCGCAATAAAAATTACCTGGAGTACCACAACAAATCTGAATGAAGAAGACAATGGCTATTGGGACTACGCTTTTAACAACAAAGAAACCGATATCATATATATTTCCGCAAAGGAGAACTCCATCGACTAATCGATGTCAACCGAGGATACAGAGGTGAAGCTTATGTGGACAAAGCTGAAAAAAGCGTTGAAAATTAAATATCCTATCACTTTTTGGATGCTCGCCTCTGCTTTACTATTCGGAACTTTGGTTGTTGTACACGCGGCATACAGCGGAACTGCTGACGTAAAAAGGGTGGTTTCGACACAGGCATCAAGCAGCACGGTATTCTCGTCCAACTACATGGAAAGCGGAGGGCTGGCGATAAAGAGCCTCAGAACAACAGCAGAAGGGGATTTTATCTGCAATGTCACTGTGTGTAACTATGACCAACTTGATCCGGCGAGTCCGGCAAGAGCACAGATCACATACAGCTTTAAAGCCGAATTGTGCAGGTATGATACATCTACAGAAAGCTATGTGGTAGTGTCTGAAGTTCAGACTAAAACCATTGATAATGTGACTTCCAATAAAACTTTCTATGTTAAGAAGGTTATGGATGATAATTTGGAGATAAAGACGGATACGGAGCATAGTTTGAATGAATCTCCGTTCTATTATGAATATACCGACGAGACACTTGCTGGAGGCACATCCAACAAGGATTCTTTTAATATCTGTTTTGACAGTGCAGAGGTCGATCTTGCAGTGGCTGACCTTTTTATCAGAGTTACCGCTACACCTACAGATGAGAGTATGCAGCAGAATTCAGGCGTAGGTATTCTGCAGAGTGTAATCAGCGTTTCAAAGGGAAGGACTGTAGAAACTGGATGGTACGGAAGTCTTGATGAAAGAACGAATCAGGATTACGACGGTTATAATCTTGTAGTAGAAGGCTCTGGAGAGGGAACGATAGATATTTTGTGGTATGATTCAAAGTTTACGATAAATCCTGTTTTCATAAGTGTAGAAGGGCTGACTCCTGGAGATGCAACATCTGAGGGAGAAAACTGGAAGAAGGTAACCCTTCCGGTTGACTCTACAGAGAAAAACAGATATGTAGTACAGTTTTACAAGAAGAACGAAAACACTCCCTATACAGGATCTGAATTCCCAAGCAAATATATAAAATGCAGTAACTATCAGGCTGCAACGTCTACACCGGAACCATAAACCGGGTATGTCGATATAGGAGAAATTACTATGAAGATTTCTGAACATAAAAAGAAGATGTACAAGAGGATCATCAGTATGATGCTGGTGTTTGTCCTTGTGCTCGGCTATTATCCTGCGGAGTTTATTCAAGAAAAGGTAAAAGAGGACACGGGCATTATAAGAACTGTGCATGCTGCCACAGATCCTAATGTACTTGCCGGATATATTGCTACATATGGTGCCAGCAATTCGTGGAGTTTTACATCAGGTGATGGAAGGCTTGCACAGTATTCCAAATGTTTTGAAGATGCTGACTTTGCCCAAAACCATAAAGGAGATACAATTATTCTTGCAACTACTGGAACAGGAGCATTTGTATTCGATTCTGATTATGAGCCCATCGGAACGGAGGATTATCCTTTTGAAGGAAAATTAATTTTCACCACTTCCGCAGGTTCGTTCAGCATTTCGGCTTATACACCTGTATTTAATTATGTCAGTGATGCTGTAAGTTTTCGTGATACTAACGGCACCAACATCCCAATAGTCATTAATCGTGTCGGCGATGTGGGTGATGAAATATCGCCACTTTTTGCGATGCATGTAAAAGGCAGCGGGCTTTCAGGCCCTGCAAGCTGGCTGATCACGCTGGATTCTTCCAGCGCTCACAGTTATTCAGGTGTTATCTATGAAATGTATAATGCAGCAAAGATCAATCTGACATTCACAGATAACAGCAGTCATACTCCCATCTTGGATCCCAATGGCAACATAATTTCTGGCTCGATAATAGATAATGAGGAAAGTAGAAAACACTACGGTATACTCTGCGGTAGATTGGCTGGTAGCAGCGAACTTACGGCTACTTACACTTGTACAGATACCACCAATGCGGTAACATTTATCGGAACTGAAACTGCTTACTGCGGCGGATTAATTGGTGAGATCAACAATTCGACCTTTGAACTTCTTTCTGGAAGCAGCACAGCTAAAGTCGATTTTCAGTCTGCAAAAGATCAGGTTGGTTTCGTCTGTGGTCATTCCGAAGGCGGTACTATCACTCTGCCGACAGCTTATGACTTTGAGGGTACTGTTGACGGAAAAGATTATGCAGGTGGAATGGCAGGATACTGCAAGAATACAGTTGTCAACTATGTTTCTACGACAGACAAGATCACTCTCAGCAATTGCAATGTGAAAAATGGTACGACTACCGGCGGAGTATTCGGTTATTATGAATGTGATACTTATGCCAATGATATTTTGATCGACCGCTCATACGAACTTAAAAACTGCAAGGTTGAAGGTACAAAGCTGAACGGCGGTGTTGTCGGTGAGTATAAGCCAAATTATTCTCATGCGGTTACTATCGACCTCGATAAATTCACACTCGGAAGTACTATTGAACTGAAAACGGGTAAAACCGCGGGAGGTCTATTCGGAAAATACACTGCTCCTGGAAATGTAACAATAACTGACAGTAAAACAGATAATACACATTTTGCACCTCCGACATCTTCTGTTGCTTACGGCGGCATTATCGGAGAATATGTTAATCAGAATTATGCGAATACGCTTACACTTAGCGGTTTTACGGTAAATAATCTCAATGCCACCTCAGATGGAAATGTTGGTGGTGTGATAAGGCAGCTTACCGGCTCGACTTATGTAAATGTAAGCGGGGTTTCTGTTACAAATGCAAGCGTTTCTAGTGCAACACTGTTCGGAGGTATTGTTTCAACTCTTGACAGCGGTAATACAGGGTCATTTATTGATGTTGCCGATAACTTTACTCTGACGCTTTCGTCCGGAACATATAAAGGCGGAGCAATAGCAGGAAGCTTTAAAAAGGGTATTGTTCGTTTTGCCGGCACTACCGACATAAGTGGAGCACAGGCAGCTAACGGTTATGCACAGCTCATATATGAAAACGACGAGACCCTTGTCTATGCAAAGGGCAGTGGTTCGGATTCAAATTGGACACTGAAAAGAAATGCTTCGACGACTGCTTCCGATCTCGGTCAGTGGGGAGAGGTCGTAAGACTTTTTAAAGTCGGTGACGTATACAAAAATGCAGAGGATGCAGGGATCGTGTCCGTTGCAAATAATAAAGTAACAGTAGCAAGTGTTACAGCTGACCCTGCTATAAACGATGAAGTATCATTTGCAAAAGTTGCTCTTAATATGCAGCTTAATGACGGAAGTGACCACGGTGCGCTTTGCTTTGCAAGCGGCGGTGCGAATAAGACATCATTGTTGTCATCTATTATTACTGTAAACGGCGAGATTGACCTTTCCGGTACAGGCCTGCTCGGATTTATGCGTGACGGCGGAAATGGAAAGTATCTTGATACCAGCAATACCTTTAAAAATATTGAGTTCTTTACGGGTTCTATTGTAGGTTCAAACAATGCTGAAATAAAAATGGCAACAGGAGAATTGTATGGTACCTACGAAGGAACATCCTCGGGAACAGGCGGTAAGATCTATTTAGCAAATAATTATGGGCATGATTCACAGGGCCTGTTTGCTTTTGCAAAAGCTGCATCTATCACTGACATTAAGATAAGCGGAACCATAGATGTTGAGAGAAACGCCGGCTCAGATTACTTGTATGTTGGTGCATTGTTCGGTGCTATAACAAATGGAGCAGATTTGTCAGAAGTGGATATTACCACAACTATCTCCACAACAAGAACAGGTGATATTCGTTTTTACATTGGTGGAGTTGCAGGAGTGTATGACGGAAAGGAAACCCCAGAAACGGGCTCGTATGACTTGACTATTGAGGATTCTTCTACGATAAAGCCTACAATCAATTTATATGGAGCGATTGGCTGTGAATCCGGTTTTGATAAGAAAAGTACTTATGTGGGTGGTGTACTGGGACTGCTAAAAGGCTTAAGTTCTACAAAATACGGAGTTGCGATAAGCAGTTCTGGTGTCTCTCCGAGTATAATTATTGATGACGCTGTTGTAGATACGGATCTTTCTTATCTTGGAGGAATGATTGGACGTGTGGCAAAGAATACAACCAATGCGCGTACAATCAGTTTAAATTCCGTGACTATGACTAACGCAAGAGTTGACACAAAAGCAAAACATGCCGGTGGATTACTTGGGGCTATGTGGGAAACAACTGATGTGACTATAGATGGCCTCGCAATATCAGGTTCAAATGTATATCATAAGTATTCTAACACAGGTAGTAACAAGAGCGGTCTTGTATTTATGGGAACCGGTAAGTGGGATATCAAATCGCTTAGCATATCTAACACAACGTTTTCATCTACAGATACAGCTTCCACATCATTCGGTCTTATTGTTAATCAGGCTTACAGCGGAGACGACGGACTGTATATCAACCTGAAAAACAGCGGATATACTCTTAGCGGAGTGACCGTACCCACAGCATCGAAAGATGCTAATTATTATGTTGACGAAATAGCTGCCGATACGTGCAGCGGGGATATACTCGCAGGCGGCAACGGTACCGGTATTGTAAATATCAATATGAATACCGCAAGCGGCACACTTACAAAAATTGTGGATGAAGACACGCCTGCAACCGGTACCGGCACATATCAGAATAGACTGCATAGCCAACTTGGTAATCTTATAAGTAATCAGAATAGCAGATATTATTATAATCTTGATGCTATGCTGGCAAAGGGAACAAAGGGCAGCGCTGCACCCGGAGGTGAGCAGTTCCTGCTCTGGTCGGTATATAAATATGCCGCCCCGAACATTAATGGATATTTCAAATCTGACGATAATATGATAACCGGAACTGCCATAGACCTCTCCGGCCTGTCATATTATCCTATTGCAGGCGGCAGCGTGACTCTTCCTGACAATGCATCAGTCACTTTCGGTTTCAAAGATATCCACGATCTGGAGGCAGCTGTTACACAGCCTGATAACTGGTCAAGATATCCTGATGACACAGGGGCTCCCAAGAGCGACAATGCCCGCAATCAGCACTATCTGATGCAGACAGGTCTTTTCACAACAGTTACATCTTTAACAGCAGATACACTCACACTGACTGGAGACTTCGGTTATGTGGAGGGTGTCGCTTCAGGTGCGCTCATAAATGGGTCAACTTCCGGCTCGGTTTCATTAACGGGATTGACTCTTAATAAGCTTACTCCGTCAAACAGTAATTCATATCTTCTTATGAATTATATAAACGGAACCGGTGATGCTTTGCCGTCACTCACTGTCA
>JAGBNH010000026.1 GCA_017634475.1 Eubacterium sp. | reverse complement strand
TCCATCAGTTCTCCCAGTTTCATGTCCGGATGGGAGATCCCGGTGAAGAGGATCCGCATCATGTAATAGTACATGAGCTCCACATCCTTCTCGCAGAGCTTCACGGTCTGATAGTGATAGGAGAAATTCATGCCCCCGTTATCCGTGTGGGATACCGTCAGGTACATCTTCTTGGTGGCTGCACCGTTGGCGAACCATTTGCTGTGCATGGGAATGTCCTTGATCATGGGATTGTCCGCATGTACCGGCATTGGCTGGTAGGTCAGGTAGCAGCTCTCGTAGGTGGTATCCTCCGGCGTCTTATATCTGCGCCTCATCTCCTCACGGATCAGGGCCGGATCGTAATTGGCGTGCATATAGATCCGGTTCTGTACGCTCTGGATCTCATAGGCCGCGGAGAGGAAATCGGTTTCCGGCGACAGCACCGTCCGGCAGGGGAACATAAGGGTCCGGCTGCCGCCTGAGGTCCACTCATCATGGGTGCTCCTTCTGGAAACGAAGTTCTCTATGGTAATGTCCTCCTGTCCGTTGTTGACCTTGGACAGATAGGTACGCATACTCAGCAGGATCAGATTGGTCATGGAAATGTTGTGATTCAGGCAGAAATCGATAAGTCCCCGCGCGGGCTCCGGTTCCAGGATATAATCCTTTACGGTGACGAAGAGCTTCTCTCTCTCAATGTCCGCAGCACGAAGCTTCTTGTTCTTATGCTTCTTCCGTGCTTCCTCCAGCACCGACGGTCCCTGGATATCGGAATACATGGGCTCACCCAGCTCGTCCAGCTGATCCTCCCAGAACTTCTTATCTCTCGCAAAGCGCTTCTCGTTGTTGGCCTTCTGCAGATCATTTGCCAGCACATTTTCAAAATCCGCCAGGGGCGCGGGGTACTCCGTGCCGAACTGGTAATGGGTATACAGTCCCATCAGGTCGTTCACCAGCACCACCAGGCCGCAGGCATCAATGAGGCGATGGTCCATATGGATGAAAAATCCGTTATAACCCTCCGGCAGCTTCATCATATAAATGTGGCACATGGGGCAGTTGTCGCCGTCCAGGGTTTCATAAGCCCACTGCTGCATCAGGTCGTCCGCTTCCTTCATGGTCATTCCCGACAGATCCTTCAGGGGGATATCCCGGGTCTCCCGCTCTACCAGATACTGCTTGATGTTCCCGTTCTTGTCCGGCTTCGTGAAGCGAAGACGCAAACACCCGTATCTCTGGTACTCCTCCTGTATACATTTCTTCAGAAGTCCGAAATCCAGCTCCGTCTTCAGGGATGCGATGATGCTGACGCCGGATACCTGCTGTGTCTTGTATTCCCGGATCCACTGGTAATGCATGTTCTGTGCCGCGGTAAGCGGATACTCCAATCTTTTTGCTGCGCTCATATTCATTTCCTCTCGTATGCTCATTTCCTGTAACCAGCGGTGACTGTATCACAGGCAAATCTTCGTTGCAATACCCCGAAAGACTTAACAGACACATTCCTGAAAAGTGACCGCAACATAACATACACATTGTGAGAAAGTGTTTGATAAAAGGAAAACCGCCGGTGTTCACACCGACGGTCTGTCATATCGTTCAAAAAATCGTTTCAGTTTTTCTTTATATAATTCCGGTGCGGCGTAGGAACAGCATAAATGCCTTGTCTCCGGCACCAGCACCAGCTCCTTCGGCGCCCTGCAGAGTTCGAAGTTCCGCACCGTATTCTCCGGCCACACATAGGTATCCGCTTCTCCGTGGAAGAAAAGCACCGGCCGAGTATTTCGCTTCAGGGCCTCAGTGGTATCCGTATCCTTCATACGGAAATGTCCCACCAGACGGCAGAACAGATCTGTCCGGATCAGCAGGGATTCGATCCTGGGAAGATGAAACCACCCCGCGGCGATATCCCGAAGCTGCTGCTTCATGGAGTGAAAGCCGCAGTCGGCAATGATCCCCCGTACATCCGAAGACAGGGGATGTCCCGCTGCCAGAAGGGCCGTGGTGGCCCCCATGGACTGCCCGTAGAGATAGATGGGAAGCCGCTCCTTCCCCGGGTCATTCACCCTCCGCTCCAGACAGGCGATCCAGTCCAGCAAATCCAATTGCTCCCTGGCTCCGAAGGTGATATAGGTGCCCTCGCTCTCGCCGCAGCAACGCTGGTCGATAAAGAGAAGATGCGAATGCTCCTCATGAAGATACTCTGCCATATGGGCCACGCTGCCGAACCTGGTTCCCCGGTATCCGTGGCTTAGAAGCACAATCCTTCTCGGTTCCTCTGCGGGAAGGAAGGAGGCGTGAAGCTTAAGGCCGTCCCTGCTTTGGATATACCAGTCCTCCATGGGCTGTGCCTCGCACCAGGCTCTGCTTCTCTCATACTCCTCCAGGAAGCCATTCCTGGGATGATTGATCTCCGTATGCTTCAGCCGGAACCATTTCTTCCGGTTGGTCTTATCACTTTTCTTCTTCTCCCATTTTCCGCCGTAAGTGATGAAATAGAAGAAGGACCAGCCCGCCAGCAGAAATGCGCTGCCGGCAGCCACTCCCGCCAGGAGAAGCTTTCGGCCCGTATGTTTTTTCGTGTCCTTCTTCTTCATTTTCTCACCCGATCATCCTACCGGAAAAGATCCCGGATCATATCCACACGACCTGCACCGATGGCCTCCAGGTTGTTCAGGATGATCACATCCTTAACCTTGTGGTCTGCGATCAGCTGACCCACATTTCGATCATAATACCGATAATCCACAACATACACATACTGATAATGATCCACCAGAAGGGGTGCAAATGCATTTCCGTAGGATTCCTTGATCAGCACGCAGGCAGATCCGTCTTTGATCTCGGGATTTTCAATGGTTACCAGAGGCTGGTCGCCTGCGATAAAGCATACGTAGGAACCATTCCGCTCGGAATAATCCCGTACCACATCCCAGGCGATCTCATTTCCGTCCTTATCGGTGAAGACCATATCATTGGTTCCGTTGGGAACAAAGGCCTCTACGGTATCAGGATTCTCGGACAGGAATTTGGGTTTGTTGGCCAGGCCATAGAAATAACCCAGATATCCCGGGAATGCATATTTTTTCTTGTAGAAATCCGGCTCATGATAGGGGATCCCCTTGGTCTCACACCAGGACTGGTATGCATAGTATGCACCCCACTGTGTCCAGTGGTGATCGGAGTTGAAATAGATATACTCCGCATTATGTCTGGTGATATTCACATAGGCCGGAACCGTCTTTGCCGCCTTTGGATCGATCTGACCGTAGATATATTCGATCAGTGCGGGCTGATTATTGCCGATCATTTCCTCCTGCACATCAACAGACAGGCAGGCACCGAAGGCTGTGGGCGCAAGGATATTGTACAGCTGCACGCCCTTCGGCAGTCTGGATCCCACATAGTTTACCATTTCCGCATAATAATCACCGGTTCCGTGTCCGGCACAGCAGGGATTGAAGAGCTGTCCGTCCAGCACATACAGATCGCCACAGGGTGCGGGCACCTCATACTTGGTCCCGTCCGGCAGAGCCTCTGTGGTGGGTTCCTCCGTGGTGGGCTCTTCTGTGGTGGGCTTCTCTGTGGTGGGGGCTTCCGTGGTGGGCTTCTCCGTCACCGGCATCTCAGTTGCGGGAGCTTCCGTGGTGGCAGATGCCGTGATCTCTGTCTCACCTGAATCCTCCCTGGATTTCCTGACGATGAAAATGATACTCACCACCGCCAGGGCACTTAACAGGATGCAGGCGATGACCAGGATTACGATCCCGCCCTTTCCCTTCTTATTCGAATTTTCCTGACTCAATGCTTCTTCCTCCATGCAAATGCGTATCTATCCGCTTTAGGACTGTTTTACCTTCTCAAACCGATAGACCTGTTTTGCGTCGGGGTATTTCACTTTGTCCACCTTGCTCATGAACATGGCGTAGGGCCGCACATACATTTTGAAATCCCCGTACAGCGCCTGGTAAACCACCATGATCTCCCGGGTTTCCGAATGCTCTGCGACCCCTATGATCTTATAGAGATACATGTTTGCCTTTGCTTCGTCCTCCGAGATCAGATCGCGTTTAAAATGCTGTACCAGATCACCGACATGCAGTCTTCTGTCTCCCATGGTGTTTTACCTCCCTTGCTTTTGATTTTGTTCCGGCCGAAAATGCTCTGTTTTTTCTTCGGCTCTTCCGTACTACCTGAAATGCTGATTATGCTCAGCGATATTTCGTTCGATCTCTTTTCTCCGGTCCGCCCAGTATTTCTCGTCATGTACCTCCGGGCCTTCCTTCCTGGAGATCTTCATGAGATAGATAAAGGAAATGATAAGAACCAGCAGGATCACGCCTGCGATGATCAGTACAATGGTCCAGAACATGGCTATCCTCCCAACTCTCTGCTTTGAAAACCGCCGTCAGGGCTATTATACATTTTCGGGGAAAGAGTTTCAAATGTTTTGTATAGCAAAGGGAGCACCTTGCGGTGCTCCCTTAAGATTCTTCGCTTCGCTCAGAATGACATAAAAGCTTCGCTCAGAATGACATAAAGCTTCGCTCTGAATGACATGTATTAGCAAACGCCCTGAGCGATCATTGCTTCAACAACCTTCTTGAAGCCGGCGATGTTAGCGCCTGCAACATAGTTGCCTTCCATACCATACTGCTTTGCAGCATCGTCGATATTGTGATAGATACCAACCATGATGCTCTTCAGCTTAGCATCTACTTCCTCGAAGCTCCAGGACAGTCTCTCGGAGTTCTGGCTCATCTCAAGTGCAGAGGTAGCAACACCACCTGCATTTGCAGCCTTACCGCCAACGAAGTTAACGCCGTTAGCCTGGAAGTACTCGGTTGCTTCGATAGTTGTGGGCATGTTAGCACCTTCAGCTACGTACTGAACGCCGTTAGCTACCAGCATCTTAGCATCTTCAAGATCCAGCTCGTTCTGTGTAGCGCAGGGAAGAGCGATATCTACCTTGTACTGCCATACGCCGTGCTCACCGTTCTGCTTTGCGAAATACTTAGCTGTGGACTTAGCAGCAGCATACTCGGTAAGACGTGCACGCTTAACTTCCTTAACTTCCTTAAGAAGAGCTACATCAATACCGTTCTCATCATAGATCCAGCCTGTGGAATCAGAGCAGGTAACTACCTTTGCGCCCAGCTGCTGAGCCTTCTGGATAGCGTAGATCGCTACATTTCCGGAACCGGATACAGCGATGGTCTTGCCCTCCAGCTTGTCGCCATGGCACTTAACCATTTCCTCTGTAAGATACAGAAGACCATAACCTGTAGCTTCTGTACGAGCAAGAGAACCACCGTAGGTAAGTCCCTTACCGGTAAGAACGCCTTCATACAGACCCTTGATCCGCTTATACTGACCGAACATGAAACCGATCTCGCGAGCGCCGGTTCCGATATCACCTGCCGGAACGTCCTCATCAGCGCCGATATACTTGGACAGCTCTGTCATAAAGCTCTGGCAGAACTTCATGATCTCATTGTCAGACTTGCCCTTGGGATCGAAATCGGAACCACCCTTACCACCGCCGATGGGCAGGGTTGTAAGAGAGTTCTTGAAAATCTGTTCGAAACCAAGGAACTTGATGATACCGAGGTTTACTGAAGGATGGAGACGAAGACCTCCCTTGTAGGGTCCGATTGCATTGTTGAACTGTACACGGAAACCACGGTTTACCTGTACCTTACCGTTGTCATCTACCCACGGTACACGGAACATGATCTGACGATCCGGCTCGGTGATTCGCTCCAGGATGGCAAGCTTACGATACTTCTCCTCATCCTGCTCGATCACGGGACGAAGGGAATTCAGAACCTCGGTTACTGCCTGGATAAACTCCGGCTGATCTTTGTCTCTCTTCTGGACAATCTCCAGAACCTCATCAACATACGACATAGCTGTTTCTCCTTTACTATAATATATAACTTTTGTTTCCCGCACAGCCTGCTCCGACTCTGCAAAACTGATGAAATTATACATGATAGACATTAATCTGTAAATAAGAAAATTAAGTTATTTTGATTTTTTTTTATATTTTTAATTCTGATTTCTGATTTACTTAACTTTCTTAAAGCATTCCGGAACTTCGTATCAGTCCTGCTTCACCTTGAACACAAGCGATACATTACCTTTTTCATTCCGAAACGTCATACGTTCTCCGACGATCTCAACCAGAAATGCTTTGTAGTTATCGTAAAAATCGATCCGGTATCTGCATGCGCCTTCCTCCTTAACCGTTCCGTCATGGAATTTTCCGTTCAGCGTGAACACGCAATGCATATCGTCAGAACATTCGAACGTCGGCGTCACATCTGCCATAAACTCTTTCATTGCAGTGGAATCATTCTCCACGTTGAGGGTATTTCCGTTGACCGTGCTTTCCACATATTCCCAGTCAGACTGGATCACCGCATTGCCATTCGCATCGGTCATTTTGCCTCCGCATCCGCAGAGAAGGCATAGCACGAGAATCATACAGCAGAGAACAGTTCCTTTTTTTCGGATTATCGAATTCGATCTTACAAACGATTTAACCCACATTTTTTTCACGCTTTCCCATAGATCTTCCTATCACCATCTTCTGCTTACTCCTCCGCCCAGTCAAAGGACCGTCCGACGGCTTTCTTCCAGCCGGCCAGCCGTGCGGCCCGCTCTTCCTCCGTGATCTTCGGTTTGAAGATCTTGTCGATGTCCGAATTCACCTTGATCTCATTCTTGTCCCGCCAGTAGCCGGTGGCAAGTCCTGCGAAATACGCAGCACCGAGAGCCGTTGTCTCCACGCAGACCGGCCGCACCACGGTGGCATCGATCAGATCTGCCTGCACCTGCATGAGGAAGTTATTTGCAGACGCACCGCCATCCACACGGAGGTTGGAAAGCACGATGCTGGAATCCGCCTCCATGGCTTTCAGAACATCACTGGTGGAATAAGCTATGGACTCCAGTGTTGCCCGGATGATATGATATTTGTTTACCCCACGGGTGATCCCCACGATGGTCCCCCGTGCGTACTGGTTCCAGTAGGGCGCCCCCAGTCCGGTGAAGGCCGGGACCACATAGCATCCGTTGGTATCCGGTACCTTCTTCGCCATGTATTCCGAATCCTCGGCGGAGTCGATGAGACGCATCTCATCCCGCAGCCACTGGATGGAAGCGCCGGCGATGAATACGGAACCCTCCAGGGCGTATTTTACCTTCCCGTCAATGCCCCAGGCTATGGTGGTGACCAGTCCGTTCCTGGAGAATACCGGGCGATTGCCTGTATTCATAAGAAGGAAACAGCCGGTTCCGTAGGTGTTCTTGGCGTCTCCTTCGTTAAAGCAGGTCTGACCGAAAAGGGCGGCCTGCTGATCTCCGGCTACGCCTGCGATGGGGATCTCTCCTCCGAGATAGATCTTCTCGGTCATCCCATAGACTTCACTGGAGGGCCGGACCTCCGGCAGCATGCAGGCCGGTATTCCCAACCGGTCCAGGATCTCCTGATCCCAGCAAAGGTCGGTGATGTTGAACATCATGGTCCGGGAGGCGTTGGAATAGTCCGTGACATGGACCTTGCCCCGGGTAAGCTTCCAGATGAGCCAGGTATCTACGGTTCCGAACAGCAGCTCTCCGCGCTGGGCCCGTTCCCGGACACCCTCCACATTTTCCAGGATCCAGCGAAGCTTGGTGGCGGAGAAATAGGCGTCGATTACCAGTCCTGTCTTCTCCCGGAAGAAATCCGTAAGCCCCTCGTCCTTCAGGCTGTCGCAGTATTTTGAGGTCCGGCGGCACTGCCACACGATGGCGTTATATACCGGTTCGCCGGTTTTCTTATCCCAGACAATGGTGGTCTCACGCTGGTTGGTAATGCCGATGGCGGTAATGTCCGCCGCTGCAGCCCCGGCCTTCATCATGGCTTCCACCGCCACACCCAGCATGGTGGACCAGATCTCATTTGCATTATGCTCTACCCAGCCGGGCTGGGGAAAGATCTGGGTGAATTCCTTCTGGGCCACGGAAATGATCTGGCCCCTTTTGTCGAATACAATGGCCCGGTTGCTTGTGGTGCCGGCGTCCAGCGCCATGACGTATTTTCCCATAGTAGTACCTCCGATACTTTTCTGTTTTTAAAGATCCTTCGCTTCGCTCAGGATGACAAGGGTGGGCTTCGCTCAGGATGACAAGGGTGGGCTGCTCCATTTTACCATAGAATCCGGGATATGTCAGTAAAAAACGGGTTGCATGCAGGGTTCTTTCATGAAGATTTATTTTTGCCAAATCCCCTGCAGAAAATGATGAATCGCGTCCGTAAC
>JAGBNH010000025.1 GCA_017634475.1 Eubacterium sp. | reverse complement strand
CTGTATTACGAGATGGAAGAAGTATTTGCATAGTAGAAATGTCATTCTGAGCCCCGCAGGCTACGCGCACTAGTGCGCGTAGCCTGCGGGGCTCAGAATGACATTTCTACTATGCAAATACTTCTTCCATCTCGTAATACAGCTTCCTTAACCGTTCGTCGGAGAGATCCGTTTCGTTGAGAATGGTGTACCGGTCCGGACGGGTGCCGGCAGCCTTCTGCCATGCGCCGATGAAGATCTCCTCCGTGATCTTCCACTCCGAGGGACATACGGGAACGCCGTATTCCTTAATGATCCGGGTGATCTTCTGGATGTTGCGGTTCTGGAACTGACACGCGCCGTAGCTTCCCATGGCAACCGCTATTCCGTGAGGAACTGACACCTGCTCACTGTAGAGCTCATCCAGGGCGTGGCAGAACAGATGCTCCGAACCACTGCTGGGGCGGGAGGAACCTGCGATCTCCATGGCCAGTCCCCCCATGACCAACGCCTGGGTCAGGCGCTTGATGAAGTCCTTGGACTTCAGTTCCTTCATATCGTTATAGGCAATGGAGTTAAAGGCCATCTTGGAGATCATGTAGGCGAAATCGTCCACCTTCTCCTTCCCGATATCCCAGGCCTTCTTCCAGTCCACCAGCGCGGTATATTTGCTGATGGTATCTCCGATACCGGAGAGCAGCTGCCGGTCCGGTGCGGACACGATGATATTCACATCCACCAGGATGGCGGAGGGAATGGTACATTTGAAGGTCTTTCTCGCCTTCCCCTCTGTTCCCAGGACAGCCACCGGTGAAGCCAGAGAATCATTGGAAAGCGTGGTGGGCAGGGAGATCAGATGCGTCTTCGATACAAAGGCTGCGAACTTGGCGAGATCCAGCACGGTACCTCCGCCGAAGCCGATGACCACCCGGATGTCGTTCATGGTGATATACTTGGCCAGGGCGGTTGCCGCATCGTAGCTTGCCTGCTTGATCAGATAGGTTTCGAAATCATCAAAATCCTCCTCGATCCGGCTCAGCTGATCGGTGAAAATGCCCTTCAGATTCTCCTCGGTCACCAGGATGGTCTTCTTATGTCCAAGTCCCGGGAGGACATCCTCCATAACGTCCGGAATCCGGTCAAATACCCCTTCCTCCACGATCAGATGATAGGGCAGCTTGAAGTTATTCATAGTCGTTCCCTCCTGTTATCTCGCCGTTATTCTCTCCACATACAGCTCCGCTATTATCTCCAAAAGCTTCGCCGTTATTCTCTCCGAAATTCTCTCTGCCGTACTCCCCACCTTCAAGCTCTTCGATATCCGTATCCTCTGCTCCCGTACAGGTGTAGCATCCAGCCTCCACGTCCCGGGTGAGCTTCTCCCGTCTTGCCCGGTCCACCTCGATCCATTCATCCAGGGAAAGGGGCGTATAATCCGAGAACATGCAGAAACAGTTGATCATGCTGCAGGGGATATGATGCAGCCCTTCCTTCCCCATGAGCTGCCGCTTCGACTGCCGGGTGATGTTGATAAACTGATTGATCAGCACCTCGTCATAGCTGTTATGCACATGCCCGTAGAGCATATAGGTCGTAGGATTTCCCTCCGCATCCGTCTTGTACTGCCCGTTGTAGCAGAAGATCGGATAGTGGGAAAGCACCACCTTTCGGCCGTTGTCGGACATTTCCGCATAGGGCTTGATCCACCGGAACCGGTAGCTGTCAAAGCCGTGGGAATTAATGTACCGGTCGTGATTTCCATAGATCATATAGAGCTTTCCATTAAGCTGTTTCAACAGCTCGTTGGTCTCCTTCGCTGTTCCGAAGGACAGATCGCCGAGGATCACCACTTCATCTCCCCGGTTCACCTTCTCATTCCATTTCCGGAGCATGGTCTCGTTCATCTCCTCAACGGAAGCAAAGCCCCGGCAATCCATTTTGTCATTCATTCCTTTGTGAAAGAAATGCAGATCCGAAATGTAATATCGCATCTTTCCTCTCCTGTTATTCGGTTTCCTGGGTCTTCTTGCCCCGTCTTCCCTTGCCGGTCTTTCCGGCCTTCTGGGGCTTCTCCGCTTTCTCGGTCTGCTCCTTCAGATACACCTTCACCCGGTTATTCTCCGAGGTCTCGATGGAAAGCGCGCGGATCCCCAGCACGAATTTTGCAAATGTGGCGTAACCGAATTCCTTGGCGTTGAACTGCGGATACTCGGAATAAAGCTTCTGGCCCAGAAGCCCCAGCTCGATCCCCTCGTCACCCTCGGCTCTTACCTGCTCCTCCACATATTTCATGAGGCGCTTCTTCATATCCTTGTCTTCCTTCAGCTCCACGGTAACGGTGCTGTTGGTCTTCCTCAGGTCGAAGCCCCGGATCTCTTCGATAAATGTGGACAGAGAGCTGTAGCCGTAATTCCGGACATCAAAGTCGGAATATTTCTTCTGCAGACGGCTGCCGATCTCGCCCAGACCGGTTTCCCGACCCTTGTTGTCATTCTCGGTAATGATCTCGATGATGGCATTCTCGATTGCGCTCTGCGGCAGTACATTTTCCGCCTTTTTCTTCTTCTTATCCGAGGAAATGGTCTTCGCCGTGTCCTCCTGATCCAGCAGAAGCTCAAGATCCGTAAAGACGGAGCATGCCGCACGGAAGGACCTGGGTGTCTTATTCTCGCCCATGCCGATCACGTCCATGCCCGACTCCCGAAGCCGGCTGGCCAGACGGGTGAAATCTCCGTCACTGGACACGATGCAGAAGCCGTCCACACTCTCGGTGTAGAGGATGTCCATGGCATCGATGATCAGTGTCGAATCCGTTGCATTCTTTCCCACAGTGTTGCGGAACTGCTGGATGGGGGTGATGGAATTCTCCATCAGCTCCTTCTTCCATTTGCCCGCCTGGGTCGAGGTCCAGTCCCCGTATATTCTTTTGTAGGTCACTACACCGTACTTGGTCATCTCATCCAGGATACTTCCGATGTATTTAGATGAGATGTTGTCCGCATCGATGAGGACCGCATAACGTTTATCTTCCACGTTGTTTCCTTCCTGTATTCATTTCCATCCCGGTATTTTGTCATCCTGAGCGAAGCGAAGGATCTTTTCAGTCAGGCCATAAGATTCTTCGCTTCGCTTTGCTCGCTCAGAATGACACGGTCTATTTATTCTCGCAAGCGCCCATACACACATCCCCACAGCACGGGCACTTGCCGCCTCTCAGCAGCATCAGCTTGCCCGGCAGGGACTCCAGGTGCACGCGACGCACCTCGCCGCCATACTCGCCGTCCACATGCAGGGTCACGGGCTGCTCCATTTCCACATCAATGGTGCTGCTGTCCCGCAGAGTGAAGCCCTTCAGGTACTTCTGCTTCCCCATGACAAGGACCGGCAGCTTGAGGAATGCCATCCATCTGGGGATACCCGCAGCCACGCAAGAGGACAGAAGCCCGTCATCCGTCTCTGCCCTGGGGGCCATGGGGACACCGCCGCCCTCCCAACGGGCGTTCATGCCGGCCAGGAAGATCAGCTTGTGGATCCAGAGAACATTTTCCATATTTCCGTTGAAGATCACCCGTCCGCCGGTGGTCTTCATGGTGAAGAGCTTCTCCACCGTAAGCAGGAGATAGATCAGCTTACCCAGACCAAAGCGATTCAGGAACTGCTTCTGCCTGGAGCCATGGGCCGCCTTGCAGACCTCTGCATCCAGACCAATCCCTGCGGATATGCCGAAGGTTCTCGCCCGGCCGTTATCCGCGGTGGCGCGGCCCAGATCGACCCGCTCCGGCTGATCGCAGTTCAGTATCCCGAACAGCGCAGGCACGGGTTTCTTCGGCAGTCTAAAGCCCCTGGCGAAATCATTTCCCGAGCCGGCAGGGATCACCCCCACCATGGCACGGTCAAAATCCGTGATGCCGTTCAGCACATCATTTATGGTCCCGTCTCCGCCAACCACCACAAGCTTCACCGGATCCTCCCGGGTGCCGTAGCGTTTCACAAGCTCCGTGGTGAGCTTTGCGGCATAGCCTGTGCCCTTTGTCTTCCATGCACGATAAGGAACGTCCAGCTCCTTCAGTAACCCCCGAACGGTCTTCCAGACCGCTCTTCCATGTGTTCCGCCTCCCTGGTAATTCACAATGAAATAATACATAGGCCTTCCCCCTCGTTTATTTTACTGATGGAACAGCTTCTTATTCTGATATCTGGGTTCGCAGGTCAAGTTCATTCTTAATTTCTTAAACACATTTACATCCACCTGGGACAGGATCACGGAGCTGTGTACCTCCAGTCCTGCCAGCTTCGGGATCTGGGCATAGGCATTCGCCGCATCCTTGTCCGAAACGGCGGCAATGGCCAGCGCGATAAGGATCTCATCGATATGTAACAGCGGATTATGATTTCCCAGCACCCTCACCTTAAGCTCCATGATGGGTTCAATGACCTGCGGGGAAATGAGTTTCGCAGCGTCATCGATCCCTGCCAGACTCTTCAACGCATTTAACAGCATTGCCGAAGACGCCCCGAGAAGCGGCGAAGTCTTGCCTGTGATGATGGAACCGTCAGGCATTTCCATGGCAGCTGCGGGACCGCCGGTCTCTTCCGCCCGGATATTTGCGGCTGCGATCACCGGACGGTTTGCTGCGGAAAGACCGGCCTTCTCCATCAGAAGCTCCAGCTTCTGGATCACGGAATCCCCGGCCTCGCCCTTTCTCCGGTCGCAGAGGGCCTGATAGTAGCGGCGGATGATCTCCTGCTTAGCGGCAGCCCGCACCGCTTCGTCATCTGCGATGCAGTAGCCCGCCATATTTACACCCATATCCGTGGGAGATTTGTAAGGGCTTTCACCGGAGATCTTCTCGAAGATCGCCTTGAGCACCGGGAATACCTCCACGTCACGGTTATAGTTCACCACCGTCTTGTCGTAAGCCTCCAGGTGGAAGGGGTCGATCATATTTACATCATTCAGATCTGCGGTAGCCGCCTCATAGGCCAGGTTCACCGGATGATTCAGCGGGATATTCCAGATCGGAAATGTTTCGAATTTCGCGTAGCCCGCCTTCACGCCCCGCTTCTGCTCATGATAGAGCTGGGACAGACAGGTTGCCATCTTTCCGCTTCCGGGTCCGGGGGCGGTGACCACCACCAGCGGACGGGAGGTCTCGATGAAATCATTGCGGCCGAAGCCCTCGTCACTGACGATCTGCGGGATATTTGAAGGATATCCCTGGATGATGTAATGCCGGTAAACCTTGAGACCCAGCGCCTTCAGCTTCTTCTCATAAGCGATGGCCGACGGTTGCTCGGCGAACTGGGTAAGCACCACGCTGCCCACAAAAAGCCCGTTATTGGTAAAGGCATCGATCAGACGCAGTACATCCATATCATAGGTGATGCCGATATCTCCCCGCACCTTGTTCTTCTCGATATCCCCTGCCTTGATGGCGATGACGATCTCCGTCTGATCCGCCAGCTGCTTCAGCATGGTGATCTTGGAATCCGGCTGAAAGCCCGGAAGAACACGGGACGCATGATAATCGTCAAAGAGCTTCCCGCCAAACTCAAGATAGAGCTTCCCGCCGAACTTGCCGATCCGCTCACGGATATGCTCGGACTGCATCTCATGATACTTTGCACTGTCAAAACCCTGCTTATTCATTTTTCCTACCTCTTTATCTATTCGT
>JAGBNH010000003.1 GCA_017634475.1 Eubacterium sp. | reverse complement strand
CGTCCCAGAACCGTCCCCGGTCGTCCCATTCCATCATATCCCAAATACCGCCATCATGTCGATACCATCCAGGCATCTTGATGTTAGCTGTTCAGCATTCCTGACCATTTTCTCAACCCGACTTTCCAAAGTCACACTGATGAAGCGATCCACATCGATTCCCCGAAGTTCAAAGAAAAGGAGTGGATTATCATCAAATCGGTTGCCAATCCCGTAAAGCACGGCAGCCACATGCTTGCACAGGATGGCCCAATCCGGACAACTGCACATAAATGACAGCTCCGTAGGTTTCGGAAAAAGCCCTTCCTTCCCGACAAAAAGGCTCTTCAGCTCCTCCGGGATGTTCCCGGCCATAAGATTTTCAAGACTGGATATCCTGTTCCCACAGGCCTCCATGATCCGTTCACATTTTTCCTCATCTATGGGACTAATGCGAATTTCCACCTTATAGGGAGTTTTTCGCCTTCCCTGTACTCGTGCAGTAACTCTGCCTTTTGCGATCTTCAGGTCAACAACCGTCCCGGAACGGACATATCGCTTCCCGCGCTCCAGGCGGCTGGCAAAATCCGCATACTGCTCCAGGTTTTCACACCAGGCTTTGCCCCACCAGGTAGTGGTGATCTGCCTTCCGGAAATGATCACCGGAGAGAGCACATTTCCTTTTTTCTTCTCACGCTTCGTCGTTTCGGACGCTCTTCTTTTCAATGTCCCCACATCCGGCTGTGCGTAGGATTCCACTTGATCCCAGTATCTGCTCATGTGTTTTCTCCCATTATCTCATCAAGATGTGAAATGCATTTTCAACATGTGAAATGCATCTCATCCCAATCTCAGTACATCCATCAGTTCATCATCACTCATCTTTGTGATCTATCCCAATCTCAGTACATCCATCAGTTCATCATCACTCATCTTTGTGATCCAGTTTTCGCCGGTTGCTCCGATCACATTGTTTGCCAGCGAAGTCTTGTCGTTGATCATGGCGTCGATTTTTTCCTCGATGGTTCCCCTGCATACCAGTTTATGTACCATGACCTTTTTATCCTGACCGATCCGGAAAGCCCGGTCCGTGGCCTGATTCTCCACCGCCGGATTCCACCAACGGTCAAAATGTATCACATGATTTGCATTTGTCAGATTCAGTCCCGTACCTCCCGCCTTCACGGAAATGACCATGTATGGGACATACTTTTCCGACTGAAACTGTTCCACCATCTTACTCCGCTGTTTTACCGGAGTCCCGCCGTGAAGCACAAATCCACGCCGGCCGAAGATCTCCGCAAGGAAATCATCCAGATATGGCGTCACCTCACGAAACTGAGTGAATACCAGGACACGTTCCCTCTTGCTGCGGATGGTTTCACAGATTTCACGCATCATTTCAAACTTACCACTATCACGCACCGCATACGTCTCCTGCCCCAGATACTCATCCGGGTGATTGCAGATCTGCTTCAACTTCGTGATGGCACCCAGAACGATGCCACGCCGCTCGATGCCTTCACTGTTACGCACTTTTTCCTCCACATCGGCCACATATTTTCGGTACAGTACCGTCTGCCTTCTGGAAAGTGCCACATAATCCACATTTTCAACCTTATCCGGCAGATCAGAAATGATCCGCTTATCCGTCTTCAGTCTCCGCAGCATAAAGGGCGAGATCATATTCTTCAGGCGGGAATAGCCTGTTGCATCGGTTTGCAGAGATTTTGTAAATTCTGAGAATTCCTTTGCGCTTCCCAACAATCCCTTATTCAGGAAATCAAAAAGTGACCAGAGGTTTGCCAGTTCATTTTCGATGGGTGTACCCGTCATGGCGATCCGGAATTGCGACGGTAGTCTCTTTACCGCCCGGGTCTGTTTCGTTCCCGGGTTCTTGATGGCCTGTGCTTCGTCCAGGATCACCGTATTCCAGTGAACCTGAGCGAACTCCTCTGTCCTTGCGATCATGCCATACGTCGTGATGGTAAGGAACGGAAGCTTCTCTGGCTTTGCGAGCGCTTTCAGAATAGCTTCGTTTCCGATTCCATGCAGGATCACCAACGGCATGGACGGTACAAAATGTTCCGCTTCTTTCGACCAGTTCCCGAGAAGGGAAGCCGGAACCACCAATAGAATACGGGCATTTTTATCTTTCCTTCGTACCGACTCCAGATAGGTCAGTACCTGCAAGGTCTTGCCAAGTCCCATATCGTCCGCCAGACAGGCGCCGAATTTCAGCTTGTCCATATAACGGAGCCATTCGTATCCCGCCTGTTGATACGGCCGGAGCGTTGCCTTTACAGTGGTTGGAGGAGCTGTCTTCCGGAGCTTCTCCGGATTCTTTACCTTTGACAGAAGCCCCTGCAGCCATTCTCCATTGGTGACCACCGTTCCGATATCCGTCAATACTCTGGGGTCCGATGCTTCACCGGCCATACGGATCGCGTCAAGAAGTGTCATGGTGCCGTTGGATGATTGTAATTCCTCCAGCATCCGGCGCAGCTGATCATGATTCACCACGATCCATTTTCCTTTAACTATGGACAGACCTTCCGTTTCACCGAGCAGCCTTTGGATATCCTCCACATTGAGCTCCACGCCATCCAGCATCAAGGTCGGCCGCATGCCGATGATGGTATCCAGCCCGAGATAGACCGGCTTATCTTCGCCAAGACGCATCGTCAGGCTCGGATTCACTGCATTTCGTCTCCACCAGTTGGGGACACGGAAGATAACGCCCGCCCCCTCGATGGCCGGGACATCCTTCAGGAGCTCAAATGCTTCTGTCTCATTCAGGCCAAGCGGATGGAACATTTCACCACTCTCCACAAACTGTGCCACCAGCGGCGAAACCTCTGCCACCCGGTTAAGGCAAGCCAAAAGCTCCAGCAGCTTTGCGTTACTGTGTTGGTATTCCGTCAATGCATATTTCAGCGGAACATGCTTTACCTTTCCGTTCTTCAGCTTTGTGGCGTAGGTTGCCAGGAATGCAAACGGGTATTCCTCCTTTGGTGTTTCCACCAAATGAAAAAAAACGCGCTCCGGAACCGTGAGATCCTGATTCTTCTCTGCCAGGTACAGCGCCACACTTCCCTTGTATTTCTTTATTTCCGCGCTGTAACAGGCAAGAAGCTTCGCCGTTACTTCATCGATCCACTCCGCATTTACAAATTCAGAGCCATCCACAAAAGGGACCTGTGCCAGGAGACGTTTTTTCAGGTCCTCATCCGCATGGATCTCCAGCTTTTCCCTTAGCAGTTCCAAATCCGGCTGAGAAAGGAGAATATCCACGAAACTGCCGGCTACAGTGAAGAGGAACCTCCCCACTGCGTCTATATCCTCCGGACAGCGAAGAAAACCGAAATTGTACATAGCGTGATACCGGTCTGTCGAGAGTTCAGCCGGAAGCCCATCCTTCCGGGTCTCCTCTTCACATTCCGCATAAAAGCCATGCTCTCTAAAATAAAAATGACATGTTACAAATTCACTCATTTCTGGACCACCTTCCTGGGACGACCGGGGACGGTTCTGGAACGCTCAGAACCGTCCCCAATCGTCTCACCCCCATCTCAATACTTTGTCTGCATAAAGATCTTATTATCGATCCGCATTCCTTCGACAAAGGAAGTGACCGCATGGATCTCTCTCTGGATCTCCCGGATATCGTTGTCGGATATACGATGAAATACCGGCGGCTCCAGCGAATTCTTATTGGACTTGATCGCCACATGGATCAGATTATTCACGAACCCCACCATGATCTTGCCGTCGCTTTCCGCCGCAAGCCGCATGAGCCCCTGCATCAGAACCGGCGTCATGAGATAAAACGCCTCCTGATCGTTCTGGCACAAACATTTAAACTCCTTGTTAAATGTAACGTCCTCGGTCTCGATGGCATGGCGGCGGGCTGTTTTTCTGGTGAAAATGCCGGTCCTCTTCTGCGCGTATCCAAAGCCCTTCTGAATGACCTGCAGATCCGCCTCAAAATATTTATTCGATTCAAAGATCATCCACCGCCCCTTGAAATATGTGGTGGTTGTTGTGTCGCCATCCGAATCCCTCGTTTCTTCCTGGATCAAAACATCCGCCCGCCGGAATTCAACATTGTTGTAAACACCGGTGATCAGGTCCTCGCTATGATAAATATTTCCCATGTAAATCAGGCCTGTATTGGCGATCATCGTGCCCGGGAAACCCTGATCCGGCAGGTACTGCCCATTGGGGATCACTTCTTTGATCATGGCGTCAATGTAATTCGCTTTGTAATACGCCCGATATTCCTTCTTTGCTTTTGTGCTGATCACCAGAAGGATAATAAACAACACAACCATGGAACCGACAACAACCAGCGGCACACCACTGGTCAGCATCCCTCTGCGGAGCATGAGGATCGCCGAGATTCCCGCGGCAAACGGCAACACGATCATCACGATATACCGCCAGAGAACCTTCTTTCTCAGCTTCTCGATCATTTGCATTTGTTCATTCATACATTCATCCTTTTCTATGCGGGTGGAACGGGTGGGGACGGTTCTGAGCGTTCCAGAACCGTCCCCAATCGTCTCACCCAACCTACTTCCCGCAGCATTTTTTATACTTTTTTCCGGATCCGCACGGGCATGGATCATTCGGATAGATTTTCGGCTGGCTTGCTGTAACCGGTCCGTCTGCCCGCTTCAGGAATATGGGCGCTGCCACCTCTTTTGATGCGGGATCCACTTTGATTCCCGCGACATTGCTCTCTGACTTACCCTGTCTCTGCTTTTCAGCAGCTTTAGTACCTCCGGTTGCGATGAAATGCCGGTCTCCCTTCTGCAAATGTGTGGTCACTTCTATGGCTTTATGCCCTCGGTTAATGGCTGTTCGCGTGTTATCTTCCAGCTCTGAAACCGCTTTTCTGAGCCTCTCAAGAAGCGAATCATCTTCTAACTCAATTCTGTCCAGAAACCACTGCAAATCCTCTTCCGTGGAGGAAGAGGAATCATAATCTTCCCAGAACTCTTTAAGCAGTTCTTCTGCATCATCATCTATATTTATCCCTTTGGTACCGGTAAGAAAATGGAGCATATTCCGGTAAGCGGGATCGGAAATGAGCGCGTGATCCGCATAGAATTCTTCGACTTCGGCCGGACTCGGGATATAGAAGGTTTTTCTATTCTGCTGTTCAAGGATCCTGTTCAATGCCGCATTAGTATCCACAGCATGATCGACAAAATAATCATCATACCGCGTTGTCCAATTTATATCTAACGGAAAATGATCAAAAATGTCATACAACTCTTCCTCACTCATGCGCATTCCATACCGGGCATTGATCACCTGAAGAAACACCTCTACAGGGGTATACTTGTACATATCATCTGCCCATTTCAGACATTTCCAAACCCAGGAAGCACGTTTTTGATATATGCGGAATTTTTCTTTATCGAGCATTTTCCATGCTTTCCTCGCCTCTACGTAAATGTAGAGTTTTTCCGCGGTCATCGTGCCATAACCAAGATTCTTGAGCAGACATGCTTCATCCCATGTTTTGTCGGAGATTTTACATCCCATCCCCCTATCTTCATCAAAAAAAGCAGTAGTCCCCGGACTCAGAAAAGCAAGCCGGTAAAACATAGTTTCCGGACTTAAAAGTTCATTTTTGATCAATGCCTCCACCTCGGCCTTTTTCAGTTTTGAAACATTTTCATACCCAAATACATCCGCCCATTCGATAAGATCCGCCTTCTTCATATCTTTGAAAGTCTCATTGATCGAATAAACCAAAGGAAATTTGGTGTGTTGACATAAAGAAAGCGAAGACAACTCCCCCCTCCTCCAGGAGACAGTAACCGTCACATCGATATTTCTCAACTCAAAAGTACGCTTCAATCTTCGCAGTTCCGCATCTTCTTCATCCTGCACTGCATCGTTGAAATGTTCCGTCAGTTCCGACACATGATATAAACAGGAATACAGCCAGGCATAATCTGCAAAAATATCCAGGTCCTCCTGAAAGCCGGTCAGATCCATCGGATCAAAAGTAACAGAATAATCCGGCAACTCTTCCTTCGGTTTACCCTGATAAAAGAATAAGAGGATCATGTTTTCCAAACCAAAATCCGTTACGGTTGCAGCAACATGCCCGTTATCTTCCACAAACACGATATCCGTATCAGCGATCCCCCCTCCTTTGCATTTGATCATATTGATCGTCCCTGCTGCAATCTTTGCGGCATATTCTTTCGTAATCGTATGCATCTATTTTTTCTCCGGTTCTCTCGTTCTCTATCATTTCCAGCTTTGTTTTGTCGGCAGTTCAGTGATACACGGTTTCTGCCCGCCGACTATCTCATTCTACAGTAAATCCCGTCATAACTCAAGGCGATTTGGAACGATTGGGGCGGAACGATTGGGGACGGTTCTGAGCGTTCCAGAACCGTCCCCAATCGTCTCAGCTCCTCCCGGAGCAGTCGATCTTCTTCAGCGTTCCGTCCTGGAAGCATACATTCAATTCATTTTTTGAATACACTTCGATTCGCTCGATGATCCCAGTATCGAGAAAATCCTCAAATTCCACTGTTTCCGCATCGTTTTGTATGTTAGGATTCGGGCTGTCTTCCGCTTCCTTCACCTTCCACATAAATACTCTGTACAGCCCCTTCTGCAGCTCGGTTTCTTTGAGAGACACACTCTTCCCACACCGCAGCTTCCCGCCTTCCAACCGGTTACCACAGCGCCATACTCCGTACCGGACTTCGCCGGACTTCCAAATGGTCCGCCGATAGTTCTCGCCGCACCAGGGGCAGACAAGAAGCCCGTTCAGCGCATAACGGGTATGCGCTTTTCTTCGGTCGGAAGCTTCTTTCTTCTGCTCCGCTTCCCTGCTACGCCGGTCGAATTCCTGCCGGACCTTTTCAAATGTTTCTTCATCGATGATCGCCGGGTGAGCGTGATCATGCACATACTGCGGTTTCTGCCCTGTGTTCCTCATTCTCTTATGGGTGAGGCAGTCCCGGGTAAATGTTTTCTGCAGGATCACCCTGCCAATGTACTTCTCATTTCTAAGGATCAGCTCCACATTTTTACGCGACCAGCGCGAGCTGCCGCACCGCCGGACAACACCCTCCTCCGTCATCCGGTTAGCAATCTGCCCCATGCTGTAACCTTCCGCGAACATTTGGAAGATCTTACGGACATGGACCGCCTCTTCCTCCACGATTTTGGGCTTGCCATCCTCCCCCAGCCGGTATCCCAGGGTCTGCTCCAGCCGATAGCGGAACTTCCCGTCGCGGAAGGATTTCTCGATCCCCCAGG
>JAGBNH010000024.1 GCA_017634475.1 Eubacterium sp. | reverse complement strand
ATATCAGGGATCTGCGCATGTAAGCTATGCCTATGCGTCCTGCGTATATCTTTTCGTGGTGACCATACCGATCCTTACCATGCGTTCCTTTGCCCAGGAATACCGGGACAAAACGGATCAGCTGCTTTTTACGGCACCCATCCCCTTAAGGTCGGTGGTGCTGGGAAAATATCTGGCCATGCTGACCCTGTTTCTGATTCCTGTGGTGATCGCCGCCTTCTTCCCGCTGTTTCTTCTTTCCTACGGAGAAGTGGCAATGGTGGAGGCGTATACTACGCTTCTTGGGTACGTGCTTTACGGTCTGGCAGCCATTGCCATCGGCATGTTCCTGTCCTCACTGACCCAGAGTACGGTGATCGCAGCGGTGCTTACCGCACTGGTGCTCTTTGTTGCCTATACCATGGGAGGCTTTGCGGAGCTTCCGGGACTGTCGGCGATCCGGAATTTCCTCGGCGTATTTCATATGCAGGCCCGGTTTGTCACCATGGAATCGGGAGTGCTGGATCTTCGGTCAGTAGTGTATTTCCTGTCTGTTGCGGCAGCCTTCATCCTGCTGACTCTGCTTCGGCTGAAGCAGCTTCGGGGCGGCTTTGGCGGAAACCGGAGCAAAAGGATGAAGCGGGGGATCGTGTCGGTCTGCATCATTGCGGGACTGATCCTGATCAATGTGGCTGCGGCTGTGCTTCCGGACAGGATGATGCAGCATGATGTGACATTGAAAGAGTATCAGCAGATCACTCCCGTGACCCGGAGCGTGCTGGAAGGGTTGAAGAAGGATGTGACCATCCATGTCTACGCCAGAGAAGATGCGGCAGACGTCAATATCGTGAAGCTTCTCAATAACTATAAGGAATTTGATCATATTTCCGTTGAATATGTGGATCCGGCGCTTTCGCCCCATTTTACCGAGAATTATACGAAGAACGGCCTGGCGGAGAATAGCCTGGTGGTTACTGCGGAGGATCGGTACCGCACCATCCCGGCAGATGCGATCTACACCTATTCCGACGAGAATATGAAGGAATACGGCTTCGGTCCGGATGGCTTTGCCCTGGAAAGCCTGGTCACCTCTGCGGTGGATTACGTGACCACGGAGAATATCCCCAGGATCTACCAGATCACGGGACACGGAGAGCTTACTCTTGCAGGTAAATTCCTGAACGCGGTTCAGGGTGAAAATGTGGATGTAAATGAGCTGAACCTTACAGCAGCGGGAGAGATCCCCGGGGATGCCCGGTGTCTCCTGATCCTGGCCCCCGGTGAGGACTACAGCGAAGCGGAGATCGGTCTGCTTCGGGACTATCTGGAAAGGGGCGGAAATCTCTACGTTCTTCTGAAATGGAGGGAGGAACCGGAGAAACATCTTCACGGGTTCCTTTCCGAGTACGGATTTACCGTGAAAAACGGCATTGTTTCCGAGAGTGACGGGGAGCTGTATTTTCAGGAGCCCTATTATCTGATTCCGGAGATCCGGGAAACCTCCGTGACGAAGGAAGTCAGCGGAAATCTGGCGCTGTCGGTGATGAGTCTGGGAATGAAGCTGGAGAATTCGGACATCGAAGTGATCCTGAAGACCACGGATAAGGCTTTTCTGAAGACAGATCCCCAGAAATCGGAGAACAGGGAAGAGGGAGATGAGACCGGAGAATTCGTGCTGGGAGCCTGCCTGGAACGGACAGTGGATGTGACGGAGGAGGTTTCCCCCGGTTCGGATGCCAAGGTTACGAGACAGAGCAAGCTGGTGGTCTTCGGCTCACCCTATATGACGCAGGAAACCATAGACGAGTATATCTCCGGCATGAATCTGAAGCTTTTTTCTGCCATTCTCAGTAATATGGTGAGTCATGCCACACCGGTATATGTGCCGGTAAGACCTTACGCAGCCCAGTATGTTACCGTATCTCAGGCAGATTCCGCCTTCTTCGGCATCATTCTTTCCGGCGTTCTGCCCGGACTGGTAATGGTTGCCGGACTGGTGATCTGGATCCTGCGGCGGAGACGCTGAGTATTTGCATGAAAAGATTAAAACAACCGGGCTAAATGAATACGGGAAGAAAAATACAAGAATAAAAAAATAAGAAAAAAAGTCATTCCGAGGGAATCCTCAGAATGACTTTTTTGTATCTTACTCTGCCTTTGTCAGCAGAAGACTTGCATTTTGTCCACCGAAACCGAAGGCGTTGCACATAGCTGTGCGGATGTTGGCCTTTCTTGCTTCGTTCGGTACCACATCCAGGTCACATTCCGGATCGGGTGTGGTCTGGTTGATGGTGGGAGGAAGGATCCCTTCCTCGAGAGCCTTGACACAGGCGATGGTCTCGGTCACTCCGCCTGCTCCCATGAGATGTCCGGTGGAGGACTTGGTGGAGGAGACGGCAAGCTTTCTTGCATGATCGCCGAACAGGGTTTTGATGGCCCCGATCTCGATGATGTCGCCCTTGGGAGTCGAGGTTCCGTGGGCGTTGATATAATCCACATCGGTAAGCTTCATTCCGGCGGTGCGTACGGCCTGTTCCATACAGAAGATGGCTGCGATCCCTTCCGGATGAGGGCTGGTCACATGATATCCGTCGGTACTGTTGGCGTAGCCTGCCACATTGCATCGGATCCGGGCGTCACGCCGGAGCGCGGATTCCTTCTTCTCGATGATCACTGCGCCGCCGCCTTCTGCCATAACGAATCCGTCACGGTTCAGATCGAAGGGCCGGCTTGCTTCGGCAGGAGCATCATTTCTGCGGGACAGGGCATGGATGGAAGACAGCCCCTGTATGGTAAGGGGTGTGGTGGCAGCCTCCGCACCTACGCAGATCACTGCATCCGCCATATCCTGTTCGATGAGCATGATCCCTGTGGAAATGGCGTCGATACCGGAGGAGCATGCAGTGGAAACGGTGATGCTGGGGCCCCGGAGACTCCTGGAAATGGCGATCTCTGCGGCAGCAATATTTCCAATGATCCGGGTGATGAACCGGGGACCTACCTTGGAACCCGCGCCTGTGGAGATCTTATCCTGTACATCTGCAATCTCGGAGATGCCGGAGAATACCGTTCCGAGAACGATACCGATCCGTTCTCTGGCAATGGGAAGATTTCCGTTTTCGTCTTCAATAAGACCTGCATCCCGAAGGGCTTCGTCTGCAGCGGCATAGCCGAACTGCATGAACAGCTCCATCTCCTTGACCTGCTTTTTGGTCATGAATTCCTCCGGCTGGAAGTCAGGAACTTCGCCGGCGAAGGTGACGGGGAGACTAGATGCATCGAAACGGGAAATGTACCGGATTCCGGACTTCCCCGCGATCATGTTGTTCCAATAGGTATCCACACCGACACCCAGGGGCGTAACCGCGCCCATACCGGTGATCACAATATCGTTTTTCATAGTTATTCTCATTTCTTGGTTTTTATGTGTCATGCGTTAAAAGTCTGATCATTTCACGTCGATCTAAGTGCAACGTCTGTTATTGTAAATCGAAGTGACATGAATTTCAAGTGAATTTTCAGTCTCAGCTTTTCCAATCCTTCTCCTTGATCTCCGCACGGCGTACTTTTCCGCTGGAGGTCTTCGGCAGACTTGTAACGAATTCAATGGTCTTCGGGCGCTTATAGGAGGCCAGTGCATTTCGAAGATATTTCATGATCTCCTTCTTCAGGGCTTCCGTTGCTTCGGTGCCTTCAGTCAACACGATGGAGGCCTTGATGGCCTGCCCGCGGATCAGATCCGGGATACTGGTGACCGCGCATTCCAGCACATAGGGAAGACGCATGATCTCGTTTTCAATCTCGAAGGGACCTACGCGATAGCCTGCGGATTTGATGATGTCATCCACCCGGCCCACATACCAGAAGTAGCCGTCCTCATCGATATAGGCAGTGTCTCCGGTATGATAATAGCCGTCATGCCATACCTGAAGAGTACGGGCGTCGTCCTGATAATAGCCCATAAAGAGTCCTGTGGTCTTTCCCGTATCGGTTCTGGCGCAGATCTCACCCACCTCTCCGGGGGCGCAGACGGTTCCGTCTGCATGGAGGACCGTAACATCATACTGCGGACTGGCAAAGCCCATGGAACCCGGACGGGGTGTATCCCCCAGAAGGTTTCCGATCAGCAGCGTGGATTCCGTCTGACCGAAGCCCTCCATGATGGTGAGACCGGTAGAATCCTTGAACCTGCGGAAGATCTCCGGGTTCAGCGCCTCGCCGGCGGTGGTCACATTCTGAAGGGAGGACAGATCGTATTCCGACAGATCCACATGCACCAGGAAACGGTAAACCGTAGGCGGTGCACAGAAGGTGGTGATCCGGTATTTCTGGATCATGGTAAGGATCTCTTTAGCGTAGAAATCCGCATAATCATAGGTGAAGACCGTGGCCTCGCAGAGCCACTGTCCGTAGAATTTGCCCCAGAGGGCCTTGCCCCAGCCGGTATCGCTGATGGTGAAATGCAGTCCGCCGGGCTGGATCCCATGCCAGTACCGGGCAGTCACGTAGTGTCCCAGGGCATACTTATAATTATGAAGGGTCATTTTCGGGTAGGAGGTGGTACCGGAAGTAAAGAACATCAGCATGGGATCGTTCCCGCCGGGAGAATCCATGGTCCGTTCATAAACCGGGGAGAAGAAACGTACGCTCCGGTTGTAGGCGTCCCACCCCTCCCGGGTTCCGTTCACGATGATCCTTGTTTTCACATTGTCCGTATTCTTAACGGCCCGGTCGATCTCCTCGGCCACCTGACCTTCGCCGGTGGCGATAACAGCGCGGATATCTCCGGTCTTGAACCGGTATTCGAAATCCTTCCTGGTAAGAAGGAAGGACGCCGGTACCGCAACGGCGCCGATCTTATGGAGCGCCAGCATGATGAACCAGAACTGGTAGTGCCGCTTCAGCACCAGCATGACCCGGTCACCCTTCCTGATCCCCAGGTACTCCAGATAGTTTGCGGTTTGGTTGGAATATTTCATCATATCATTAAAGGTGATATGCCGTTCCTTGCCGGAACGGGAGATATGGAGCATGGCTGTTCGCTTTGGGAACTGCTTTGCCAGCTCGTCCACCACGTCAAAGGCGAAATTGAAATGCTCATCGTTACGGAAACGGATGTCGGTGAGACGTCCGGATTCATTTTTTTTCGTATAGATAAAACGGCCTGCGATGCCCGGCTCCTGCATCAGAGATGCGTCAGGTTTCAGGGTATCGGTTTCAGGCTCCGACATACTGTTCTTCTGTTCAAGAATGCTGTCACTGCTCATTTAATAACCTCGGATCCTCTGAATATGGTAGAAACAGGACAGATCAGCATGTCTGTATCTGCTTCTTCCATGTACTGCTTGTGATTATCAAAAACTCTGCATGTAGTTTTCAAAACCACATGTGATTACATATATAACTATATAATGTTTTCGCAGATTGTCAAGGGTTTTGTCAGACATTTTACGAAAGGAAAATGGAAGAAAAACTTTTTATTGACAAGAAGAAAATGATGGATATAATGTGATTAGTTAAAAAAATTTAAGTAAAATTTTTTAAACAATTCAGAAACTTTTTCAAATTTTTTAAAAAGGAGACAAAAAGATGTTTGAGGAAATTAAGAAGGTTATCGTTGACACACTTAGCTGCGATGAGGACAAGGTTGTTCCCGAAGCTTCACTGACAGATGATCTGGGTGCTGATTCTCTGGACGCTGTAGAACTCGGTATGGCTATCGAGGAAGCGGTTGGCGTAACTATTGAGGATGAGGATCTTCCGAGCATCAAGACGGTTCAGGATCTGATCGACTACGTAGAGTCTCACAAATAAAGAACGATTCGAACTATATATACTGAAACGGGCGCGGGCATACAGTACTTTGTGTACGGTCTTGCCCGCGTTATCTATGCACGGTTATGCCGAGGAAGGACGGGAGTCTGCGTTCATAGAGCGCAGGAAGAATGACCATGAGTTTGTTCAAACGAAAGAAAAAGAATACGGAAACCGCGGTTCAGGAGACCGGGGCCAGGGCTTCAGCGCAGCCTGCTGCAGAGCAGGAGATGCAGGAAGACATGGACGAGGTCCTGAACTCGGTCCTTGAGGCACCTGAGCAGGCAAAGAAGAAGGCTCCGGATCCACAGGCGACTGAGACATTTACCTGCAGTGAATGTGGTTCTCAGCATCTGATCCGGGATATGCGCAAGGTGCTTTATGTTTGTCCGGAATGTGGAAAGCATCACAAGATCTCAGCCAGAAGAAGGATGCGGAATCTGGTGGATCCGGGAACCTTCCGGAAGCTTCGGGTTCCGGTTCCGGTGCTTAATCCCCTGGATTATCCGGAGTATGAAGAGAAGATACGAGCTCTCCAGGAGAAGACCGGTATGGACGAGGGCGTCCTCGCCGGCGTGGGAGAACTGGAGGGACGCAAAGCGGTGATCGTGATCATGGGAAGCGAGTTTCTCATGGGAAGCATGGGTATCGCCGTAGGAGAAAAGGTGACCAGAGCCTTTGAGATCGCCGAGAAGACCAAGCTTCCGGTGATCATCTTTACCGCCAGCGGCGGAGCCCGTATGCAGGAGGGGATCCTTTCCCTGATGCAGATGGCGAAGACCTCAGCTGCAGTGAAGCGGTTCTCCGCCAACGGCGGTCTCTATATCGCAGTTCTTACCCATCCCACCACAGGGGGCGTAAGCGCAAGCTTTGCCACCCTGGCGGATATCACCCTTGCTGAGCCCGGTGCGCTGATCGGGTTTGCCGGACCGCGCGTCATCGAGCAGACCATCGGACAGAAGCTGCCGGAGGGCTTCCAGCGTGCGGAATATCTGGAAACTCACGGATTTGTGGACGAGATCGTAAAACGTCAGGATCTTCGGCAGGAGCTGGCCAAGCTGCTCCGGCTGCATGATCAGAAAAGGAGACCGACATTATGAACATAAGAGAAATAGATGAACGTATGTCGGCGATTGACGACGCAAGAAAAAAGGAGGGGCTGGATCCCGCGGAAGCAAGCCGGCTGGAGGCGGAGTACGCCGAGCTGATAAAGGACTGCGAGAATCTCACTGCCCATGACAAGGTCTTTCTGGCCAGACACAGAAAACGGCCAAAGATCGATGATTATATTAATGCGCTTTTTGATGATTTCTTCATTCAGCGCGGGGATTTTCTTTCCAAAGAGGATAAGAGCATTTTCGGGGGTATCGCCCTGTTTCATGGAATACCGGTAACGGTACTGGGACATCGTAAGGGGCATAATATCACGGAAAGCATGGAATATAATTTCGGCATGCCGGAACCGGAAGGCTACCGGAAGGCTCTCAGGATGATGAAGCAGGCGGAGAAGTTCGGCCGTCCCATCATCACCTTTATCGACACTCCAGGAGCTTATCCGGGAGTGGAAGCGGAAGAGCATGGTCAGAGCAATGCCATCTCCATGAATCTGGCGGAGATGAGCGCACTGCGTACGCCCATCATTTCCATTGTTACCGGTGAAGGAAGCTCCGGAGGAGCGCTGGCCATCGGTGTGGCCAACCGGGTCTACATGCTGGAGAATGCGGTGTATTCCGTTCTTTCTCCCGAAGGCTTTGCCTCGATCCTCTGGAAGGATGGAAGCCGGGCCGCCGAAGCCTGCGATCTGATGAAGCTTACGGCTGAGGATCTGCTGAAATACGGCGTGATCGACGGGATCATTCCCGAGCCCGCAGGCGGTATCCACCATGATCCCGAGACAGTGTACAAGTCCATCGAGCGGATGATCATCAAGGAGTTCAACAGCTTCAAGTGGATGTCTCCTTCGGATATCGCAAAGGATCGTTACGAGAAGTTCAGAAATATCGACATGAAAGTAAGATAGAGGACAGGGGCGCGCGCCCATGTCATGAAAATGAGGAAATGATAATGAAAATGATCAATGAAATACTGGGAATCAAATACCCCATCATTCAGGGCGGTATGGCGAATATCGCCACCGGTAAATTTGCCGCTGCGGTTTCCAATGCCGGTGCCCTGGGACTCATCGCTTCAGGCGGAATGCCGGCGGAAGCGCTGGAGAAGGAGATTTACGACGCAAGACAGGCAACCGATAAGCCCTTCGGTGTGAACCTGATGCTGATGAATCCCGATGCGGATAATATCGCGGATCTTCTGGCAAGGGAGAAGATCGGTATCATTACCACAGGCGCAGGAACGCCGGGTAAATATATCGGTCTCTGGAAGGAGACCGGCGCTGTAGTCATTCCGGTGGTTGCCAGCTGTGCCCTTGCAAAGAAGGTAGAGAAGCAGGGAGTGGATGCAGTCATCGCGGAAGGCGGTGAAAGCGGCGGACATGTGGGAGATATGACCACCATGGCACTGGTTCCCCAGGTCATCGACAGTGTGGAGATCCCGGTCATCGCTGCAGGCGGTATCGCCGACGGCAGACAGTTTGCCGCTGCTCTCTGTCTGGGAGCGGCAGGAATCCAGATCGGTACCAGCCTTCTGGTCAGTGAGGAATGCCCCATTCATGAGAATTACAAGGCTGAGCTCATTAAGGCCAAGGATAACAGCACCACGGTGACCGGAAGAAGTCTGGGTGCACCGGTACGTATCATCAAGAACCCCATGGCCAGAGAATACCTCAAACTGGAAGCCCAGGCTGCTTCCCGGGATGAGCTGGAGCAGATTACCCTTGGCGGGCTTCGTAAGGCCGTTTTCGACGGGGATATGAAGAACGGCTCCGTAATGGCCGGTCAGGTCTGCGGACAGCTGAAGGAGGTTCGTCCTCTGTCCGTGATCCTGGAGGAAATGTACGCGGGAGCAAAGAAGGTCCTGGAAAATACAGTGAAAATAGAGTTTTAAACATAGGAGCATGGCGATGAAATTAGGTTTTTTGTATGCCGGACAGGGCAGCCAGGCTGTGGGAATGGGAAAGGATCTGTATGAGTCTTATCCCGCGTTCCGCCAGGTTCTGGATGCCGCAAACCCCGGCTTCGACGTAAAGACGGTATCCTTTGAGGGACCGGCTGAAACACTGAATGAGACAAAGTACACCCAGCCCTGCATGGTGGCATTTGCCGTAGGACTTACCAGGGTCCTTGCCGAAGAAGGAATCCGTCCGGACATGGCAGCCGGATTATCCCTGGGAGAATACAGTGCGCTTTACGCAGCAGGGGTGCTGGAGGAGAAGCAGGTGCTGGACCTGGTGGCTTTCCGCGGAAATGCCATGCAGTCCGCCGTAAAGGGCAGAGACTGCGGCATGATCGCAGTACTTGGTCTGGACAGAGAGAAGGTCTTTGAGGGAACGGCACGCATCCGCGCACAGTTCCCGGAGCTTGTGTGTGAGCCGGCAAACTTCAACTGCCCCGGACAGATCACCGTATCCGGTGATGCTGAGGCGGTAAATGCAGCGGCAGAGGTAATGAAGGAGCTGGGAGCAAAGCGGGTGATGCCCGTTAAGGTCAGCGGACCCTTCCATACCTCACTGATGAAGCCCGCAGGCGATGCACTGGCTGAACGGTTCAAGGGAGAAAGCTTCGGGGAAATGCAGATCCCCGTGATCTTCAACACCCTGGGACATGAGAAGTCGGCAGAGGAGACCATCCCCCAGTTGCTGGAGAAGCAGGTACAGACCTCCGTATATTTTGAAGATACCATCCGGTATATGGCGGAACAGGGCGTAGAGCTTTTTGTGGAGATCGGTCCGGGCAAGACCCTTTCCAGGTTTGTGCAGAAAACCGTTGAGGTTCCCTGCGTAACGGTGGAGAAGGCAGAGGATATCGCCGTACTGAAGGAGAAGCTGGGTCTGTAATGATCCTGCAGGAGTAAGAAAAAGAAAACAGGAGATAAAGGATGAAAGAATTCGAGGGTAAAACGGCCATTGTCACCGGCGGAAGCCGCGGCATCGGCCGCGGGATCGCAGAACGTCTGGCAGAGGGCGGCGCAAATGTGCTGATCACCTACGCCGGAAATGCTGCAGCTGCCCGGGAGGTAGTGGATAGCTTAACCGCTAAGGGAGTTAAGGCCGGAGCGGTACAGGCGGACGCAGCGGATCCGGAATCTGCCGCTAAGATCGTGGCAGCAGCAACGGATCTGGGCGGTTCAGTGGACATTCTTGTAAATAACGCCGGGATCGCCAGAGACAATCTGCTGATCCGCATGAAGGATGAAGAGTTTGACGCAGTGATCGCCACCAATCTTCGTGGCGTTTATGCCATGATGAAGGCTGTGGCCAAGCCCATGATGAAGGCACGTTACGGCAGGATCATCAATATCAGCAGCGTAGTAGGCGTTTACGGAAATGCAGGTCAGGTGAATTACGCAGCGGCAAAGGCCGGCGTCATCGGCATGACAAAATCCGTAGCCAAGGAGCTGGGAAGCCGGGGGATCACCTGCAACGCAGTGGCACCGGGCTTCATTGAGACCGATATGACGGCAGTCCTTCCGGAGAACGTAAAGGAAGAACTGAAGAAGCAGATCGTATTGGGACGCCTGGGTCAGGTGGAGGATATCGCGGAAGCTGTAGGCTTCCTGGCCTCCGACAAGGCATCCTACATCACAGGCCAGGTACTTGAGGTAGCCGGCGGCCTGCAGTAGCGAAAACCGTGTCATCCTGAGGAGCCTGCGACGAAGGATCTTAGACCTGCCCCAGGGCAAAACAAATAAACGAAAAGAAAGAGAACCAACCATGAAAAGAAGAGTTGTAATAACCGGTATGGGCACCATCAATCCGGTGGGACATAACGTGGAAGAAACCTGGAAGAGCATCCAGGCAGGAGTATGTGGTATCGACGAGATCAAAAATGTAGACATGACCGGCTTTAAGCTGAAGCTTGCCGCAGAAGTCAAGAACTATACTCCCGAAGAATTCCTGGACAAGAAGGAAGCAAAGAAAATGGACCGCTATACCCAGTTTGCCACCATTGCGGCACGGGAAGCCATGAAGGACAGCGGCATCAACATCGAAGAAGAGGATCCCTATCGCTGCGGGACCATCATTTCCAGCGGTATCGGCGGACTCATCACCCAAAGCAGCGAGCATACTCGGGGGATCGAGAGAGGTTACGAGAAGATCTCCCCCTTCTATATCCCCATGACCATTGCCAATATGGCTGCCGGCCAGATTGCCATCGAAACCGGCTTCAAGGGCATCTGCACCTGCGTGGTAACCGCATGTGCCAGTGGAAATAACGCCATCGGCGAGGCCTTCCGGAATGTCCGTGACGGCTATACCGATGTTATGCTGTGCGGCGGCTCCGAAGCCTGCATCTGCGAGATGGGTATCGGCGGATTCACCGTAATGCACGCCCTTAACCTGTCCGAAGATAAGAACCGTGCATCCATTCCCTTCGATAAGGAACGGTCCGGCTTCGTTATGGGCGAGGGTGCAGGCATCCTGATCCTGGAAGAGCTGGAGCATGCAAAGAAGCGCGGCGCGAAGATCTACGGCGAGATCGTAGGCTACGGCGCAAGCTGTGACGCCCATCATATCACCGCTCCGGATCCGGAGGGACTTGGAGCAGCAAACTGCATGAAGATGGCCATTTCCGATGCCGGGATCAAGCCGGAGGATGTGGATTACGTAAATGCTCACGGAACCTCAACTCCGTTAAATGATGCAGGTGAGACCAAGGCCATCAAGGCAGCCTTCGGTGACCATGCCTATAAGCTCATGGTAAGCTCCACCAAGTCCATGACCGGCCATCTCCTGGGCGGCAGCGGTGCTGTGGAAGCCATCATCACCACCATGGCACTGAAGGACGGTTTTGTACCGGCCACCATCAATTATCAGGTACCGGATCCGGCCTGTGATCTGGATATCGTGCCGAACGAAGGACGGAAGGCAGACATCAGATATGCCATTTCCAATTCACTTGGTTTTGGCGGTCACAATGCCACAACCGCATATAAGAAATGGGAGGAAGAATAATGGAACTGAATTCCAATCAGATCCGGGAGATCATCCCGCACAGATATCCCATGCAGCTGGTGGATAAGATCGTAGATTTTGAGCCCGGAAAATGGGCAGACGGGATCAAATGTGTATCCGTAAATGAACCCTTCTTTCAGGGACATTTCCCGGAAGCGCATGTTATGCCGGGGGTACTGATCATTGAGGCCCTGGCACAGACCGGAGCAGTAGCGATCCTGGCGGAAGAAGGAAATAAGGGAAAGATCGCCTTCTTCGGCGGCATCAAGAATGCCAGATTCCGCAAACAGGTGGTTCCCGGAGACGTTCTTTCGCTGCATTGCGAGATCACGGACCGTAAGGGACCCATCGGCTTCGGCAAGGCAGTGGCCAAGGTGGGCGACAAGGTTGCCGCACAGGCAGAGATTTCCTTTGTGATCGGAGACAAGCAGAGCGAGTAAAGGGTGAGGTGAATTGAAGAAGAATCCTTTATCAGAAGTATATTCAAAATTTCGAGTGCATTACTATCGGGATGTGTTCAAGCGCATCAATAACCGGGAGCTTTCCCTGACCACCACAGAGGCTTACTGTGTGGAGATCATCGGGAATCTCGGGACCCCGACCATCAATGAGTTTGCCAGCTTTGTGGGGATCTCTTCACCGAATGCCACCTACAAGGTAAACTCACTGATCAAGAAGGGGTATCTGACCAAGGAACAGTCCGGAGAGGACAAACGGGAAGTGATCCTTAAGGTTACCGATAAGTACTACAAATACTGGAACATCAACCAGAAGTATATGGATATCGTTGAGGACCGGCTGGAGCAGAGTCTGTCTCCGGAGGAATTTCAGTTATTCAACCGGATCATGAAGAAGATATCCGATGAAATGATGCCCGAGGTTGCCATCCCCAAAAAAGAGGTGGAAGATGAGTAGCATTTACGGAGAATACGGCCCGAGCCTGGATAAGGTGATGGAAGAAATGCGTACCATTCTGGAATCCATCGATGAACGGATCTTTGCGGAAACCGGTGAGCATATCTATGAGCATTTCAATATGCGGATCAAGTCAGAGGAAAGCATGCGGGAGAAATGTATCAAGAAGGGACTTCCGGAGACGCCCTTTTCGGCACTGCATGAGATCTGGGATGCCATCGGGATCCGGATCGTCACGGCATTTCGCGATGATATCTGGGCCATTGTGGAGGAGATCCGCCGGATGGACAGAGTGCGGGTGGTGAAGGAAAAGGATTTCGTTCATCACGCCAAGTCGAACGGTTACCGGAGTTTCCACATGATCCTTCAGTTAAGTACGGATTTCCCGGATGTGGAAGGGAATAACCCCGGCAGATACTATGTGGAGCTGCAGATCCGGACCATTGCCATGGACTCCTGGGCCAGCCTGGAACACAAGATGAAATATAAAAAGCATGTGGAGAATCAGAAGCTCCTTGAGGCTGAGCTTAAGCGGTGTGCCGACGAACTGGCGGCCTGTGATGTCTCCATGCAGACTATCCGAAACATGATCAGAGAAAGCTGAAGTGGAGGTTGCAGAGATGCGTATACTACTTGCTGAAGATGAGAAGCCCCTGTCCAGAGCTGTGGCAACCGTGCTGGAGAAAAAGGGCGGTTACGAGGTGACGGCGGTCTATAACGGAGAAGAAGCGGTTGCGGCCGCCAGAGAGGGCATATTTGATGCCATGGTCTTCGATATCATGATGCCGAAAATGGACGGGATCACCGCCATGGGGATCCTGCGCCGTGAAGGGATCACCACGCCGATCCTTCTGCTCACGGCAAAGGCAGAGCTGGAGGACCGGGTAAACGGACTGGATGCAGGCGCGGATGATTATCTGACCAAGCCCTTTCAGATGGCTGAGCTTCTTGCCAGACTCAGATCCCTTACCCGTCGTGCAGGACAGTACTCGCCGAAGATCTTTCGTGTGGGATCGGTTTCTCTGGATGTGGAGCAGCAGGAGCTTTCCTCGGAGAACTCCATCCGGCTGGCCAAAAAGGAAGCCCGACTCATGGAGATCTTCATGGCAAGCCCCGAAAAAAGCTTTACCGTGGAAGAACTGTTCGGGCATGTATGGTCGGATGAGGATACGGATCAGAAGGTGGTCTGGCTTTACGTGTCCTATCTGAAAAGCAAGCTGAATGCCATCTCGGCAGAGCTCACCATTGCCGGTCCTGAGGAAGGTCCTTTCCGGCTGACGGCGAAGTGATTTTGACTTCAGCAGGATCAGAATCATGGGAGACAGGCTATGATCAAAAAACTGAAACGAAAATTTATCATCTTCTCTACCACTGCCATGCTGGCGGTGTTGGTGGTCGTTCTTGGCATCATCAATACGGTCAGTTATTATAATGCAAGGGTAGAGATTTTTTCTGTTATGAACATGATCTCCGCAGCGGGCGGAAGGATCCCGGAAACCCTTTATTACCGGTCCATTATGGGAGAAGCCATCATGGCAGATGAAACCAAATACTCCCTCCGTTTTTTCTCTGCGCTGACTGACGAACAGGGGACCATCTACAATATGAACCGGGACCAGATCTCGGCAATCGACGAGACCATGGCCATCGGCTTTGTGGAAAAGGCCATGAAGCAGAACTCCCTGGAGGGGATGATCCATTCCTCCACCTCCACCTATGCCTATCAGAAGACCAAATGGGCCAACGGCGATACCCTCTGTGTCATTATGGATTGTACGCGTCAGCTGAGGAGCAGCCATATGTTCTTCCTGTTTTCTCTGTATATCGGCCTCATTTCCCTGGGGATCGTATTCCTGCTCCTGACCCTGTTCTCCAGGCGGGCTGTGGCCCCCATAGCCAGGAATTATGAAGCCCAGAAGCAGTTTATCACCAATGCCAGCCATGAGCTGAAGACGCCCCTTGCCATCATTTCCGCCAATACAGAGGTTATGGAAATGACGGACGGGAAGAATGAATGGACCGAAAGCACCATGGAACAGGTGCATCGGATGACGGAACTGATCTCCCATCTCATCACCCTGTCCAGGCTTCAGGAACGGGATGAGATAGAGATCACCCAGGTGGATTTCTCCGCGGTGACCCAAAAGGTGTCGGAGGAGTTCCGGATCCTGGCGGAGAAGGACGGAAAAACCTACGAGACCAGTGTGCAGGAGAATCGTCTGGTGAAGGCCAACGAAGCCGGACTAAGGGAGCTGGTTTCCATTCTGATCGATAATGCAGTGAAATACTGCACGGATCAGGGGAGGATACGGGTGGTGCTGGAAGGAAAGGGACATGGCGCTGTGCTTACAGTGTCCAATTCCTATCCGGAAAAGAAGGATGTGGATTACAGCCGTTTCTTTGACCGGTTCTATCGGGAGGATGAGTCCCACAACAGCGAGAAGAAGGGTTACGGTATAGGACTCTCCATGGCGGAAAAATTTGTGGAAATGTTCAAGGGGAAGATCAGTGTGCATTACAAGGATGGGATGATCCACTTTACCGTGGTTCTGTAGATCGTTCTATAAGACACAGAATAGACACATTTAGTACACATTGTTATGATAAGATTAATGTGTAGAAGTCTTGAAAAGGGGATAAGCGGATGGACTTTCTATAAAAAATCCATCCGCTTACGTTAGTGAAGGTTAAAATATTTTGAATAAAGAAGATTTAGGGGGATCTTCTTTAAACAGGGGGCTTTGTCATCGAACACCTCAGTGGTGTTCGGAACTGTACTTACTATATCCGTTTTTGGGGAATTGTTATACCATAATTCTGTTGTTTATGCTAACTTTTTTTGGGGGAGGAAAAGTTGGTGAAAAACTAACAAAAACCACATTTGTAACTGTTCATTTTGCGATATTTGACATCTGGCCATTTGCTTAAATCGTGTGAGACCTGGAGCTTAGGGGGGATAATGTATGGCTGAAATCTATGATGAGATCACAAAACAGATCTTTCAAGATCGCGAAAATGAAATCGTACATCCTGCATTTGAACGTGAAATGGGGCTGTATACATTGATCGCGGAGGGGAAGACAGAACAGATCGAGGAGTACCGTAAGGGCAAACCCGCGCCGGATGCCAGAGAACGAGGAATTCTTTCCGATAATCCGGTGAGAAATGCCATGTATCATTTTGTGGCTATGATCACCATGATCACCAGAGTATGCATCAGTCACGGACTGGATCAGATCATTGCCTACAAGATCAGTGATGTATTTATCCAGCGGGCGGATAAGAAGACCTCTGCAGCGGAGATCCGGGAGCTGCAGACGGAGATGATGCTTCATTTCTCGGAAACCATGGCGCGGCAGCAGAGAAAACCGGTGCATTCCAAGCAGATCGTAAAATGCATCGACTATATCTCCCAGCATCTGCATGATAAGATCACCATGGAAGAGCTGGCGGCGTATGTGCAGCTGAATGAGACGTATCTCTCCAAGCTGTTCAAGAAAGAAACCGGACAGTCGGTGAGTGAATTTATCCGGGATAAGAAGGTGGAGGAGGCGAGGGCGCTGCTTCGGTATTCCGAGAAGAGCAGCATCGAGATCGCTACGGATCTTGGGTTTTCTTCCCATAGTTATTTTATCAGTATATTTAAAAAGGTTACGGGTATGACGCCGAAGGAGTACCGGAATCAGAACTTCAGGCGATTATAGGCAGAGGGTGAACATGAATCAGAACAACCGTTTTTCCAGTGAAGTCGAAGAACTGGCAAAGGGAATATCCCGGACAAGTGAATTTATCCGCTTGATGATTTATTATCGATGTGCGATAATGGAGATTCAGACAAAGCTGAATGTGCTGAACGCGGAGCTGTCGCTGCAGTACGACCGTAATCCCTTCGAATCCATTGAAAGTCGGCTGAAGAGCCCGGAAAGCATCGTGGAGAAGATGGTGAGACGGGGCATCCCCATCACCGTGGAGGATATGGAACTGGAGATGACAGATATTGCCGGTATCCGGGTGATCTGTTCCTTCCAGGAGGACCTGTACAGTCTGGCGGATCTTCTGGTGGAGCAGGATGATGTGCTGCTCATTTCCAGAAAGGATTATATCGCCCATCCGAAGCCCAACGGATATCGCTCTCTGCATCTTCTGCTGGATATCCCCATTTTCCTGTACCGGGGAAAACGGCATATGAAGGTGGAGGTTCAGTTCCGTACCATTGCCATGGATTTCTGGGCCAGTGTGGATCATAAGCTGAAATATAAAAAGACTCTTCGGGAACCGGAGAAGGTGGCTGCAAAGCTGAAGATCTGTGCAGATACCCTGGCGCAGATGGATGCGGAGATGGAAGAGATCCGAAGGACCATCGACGCGGAAGAGGATATGACGGAGTGAGCATTTTCGCAGGAATATCGACGCGAAGAGGATATGACGGAGTGGGCATTTCCGCAGACAATAAACAGATTGGATACACATTTTCATGAGTGACAAGGAGAAAGAGGTTCTTGCCGAACCTTTAACCGACAGCTTGATCAAAGAAGAAAATAAAGCCGCGGCTTCGAACGGTGAACCCACCGTTACGGAGACCGAGGCTTTAAATGTTGTCTCCAAAACCGGGAAACCACAGTCAAAACGCCCGTCGGGAAAGAAACCGACAACGACGAAACGAAAGAAACCCGTAGAGGCGGGCAGTGAGCCGGCAACAAGAAAGAGCCCTGCAGATCCGGGAAATGAGCCGGTGAAGCGTAGGAAACCCGTAGAGGCGGGTGGTGAACCAGCAACAGGAAAGAGCCCTGCAGATCCGGGAAATGAGCCGGTGAAGCGTAGGAAACCCGTAGAGACGGGTGGTGAACCGGTAACAAGAAAGAGCCCTGCAGATCCGGGAAATGAGCCGGTGAAGCGTAGGAAACCCGTAGGATCGGAAAGTGCCCCGGTGAAGAAAACGAGACCGGTTCGCCCTGAAGGAGACCGTCCTTTACGCCGGGAAGGCGAACCGGTGGCGCGCCGTGAAGGAGACCGCCCGGCACGCCTCGAAGGAGACCGTCCTGTACGCCGGGAAGGCGAACCGGTGGCACTCCGGGAAGGAGAACGACCTGTACGCCGTGAAGGAGAACGCCCGGCACGTCGCGAAGGAGACCGCCCGGTACGCCGTGAAGGAGACCGTCCGGTACGGCGGCCGCAGGCCCGGGAGGAAGAAGACAGAGCCTGGGAGGACTGGGAGAGAGAGAAGCAGCGGGAGGACGAAAACAGGAAAAGACGAAAGAGGATCTGGAAGAGCGTAAAGATCGTGCTGCTGGTGCTGGCCAGTCTGCTGTTCCTTTTTGTGATCGGAACCCTGGCGGTGAACGGCTATATGCTTCTGGTGGAACGCAGGAAGGTGGTGACCTCGGATCGATGGGCAGAGATGCTGCGGGAAGGGGAAACCACAGACTGTATACTGGTGCTGGGCTGCAGTGTTGTGAATCAGAAGCCCAGCGCAGATCTTAAGGGAAGGCTGGATAAGACCTATGAGCTGTATAAGCTGAGTCCCCATAAGATCCTGGTCAGCGGAGATCATTCCGAGGACGGATATTATAACGAGGTCAATGTGATGAAGGACTATCTGGTGGAAAAGGGGATTCCCTCCTCGGATATCTTTCTGGATCATTATGGCTTCTCCACCTATGACAGCATCTATCGCACTTACCATACCTTCGGCGTACGGAGGGTGACCATTGTTACCCAGGATTTCCATATCTACCGGTCCGTATTCCTGGCCAGATCCATCGGGATGGAGACCATAGGGGTTGCTTCCGTGGATAAGGCCGGGGGCGGTGAATCTATATGGAACCTGCGGGAGATATTCGCCAGAGATAAAGACTTTCTGGCTTCGCTGTTCTGGCCGGATCCCGTCCGTACAGGGGATGATATTCCCCTTACCGGAAACGGCGATGATACAAATGTGAGAGGAAAATAACCGAGGGTTTTGCCATGAGATTTAAAGGATTGCAAAAGGGCGCGGAGGGGCATTTCATCACGCGCTATGACCTGACCTATGAAACAGCAAACGGTACCGAGAAGGTATATGAAATGATCAGCCGGGATAAGGATATCCGGGACTATGCAGCCCTGCATGACCGGGGACCGGATGCAGTGGTGCTGATCATGCACAGTGAAGACGGAGAGCGGATCCTGATCAATAAGGAGTTCCGGCTGGCACCGGGAGAGTGGGTGTATAATTTCCCGGCGGGCCTCATCGATCCGGGGGAAGATCCGGAGGAGGCAGCGGCCAGAGAGCTTCGAGAGGAGACAGGGCTTACGCTGGTCCGGGTCACGGATCATATCGGCGAGAGCTACAGCGCGGTGGGCTTCTCCAATGAGAAAAATGTCTGTGTGGTGGGTGTTGCTGCCGGAGAGATCCGGGAGAGTGACTCCGACGTGGAGGAGATCGAAGCCGGCTGGTATACCAGGCAGGAGATCCGGGAATTACTGAAAACCTCCCGGTTTGCAGCAAGAACACAGGCCTATTGCTATCTGTGGTCGAAAGAGTAACGAAGAAGAATAACCCCGACATACAGGAACCTGAACATGAAGAGTTTAAAGCGGACATTTTTAGTGATCCTGATCGCCGTCTTACTGGTGGCGGTGACGGTAATGGACATCTGGCTGGTGTTCCAGAGAAATTCCACCCAGACCAGAGAATCCGGAAGCTATCAGCTTTCGGCGATCAGAGGAGAATTGGAGAGTACCATCAGTGAGGCGGAACGCCTTGCCATGGAGGTGGCTATCTTTTCCTCGCAGATCGGAGCCTCCAACCGGGAAGAACTGAAAGACTACATTTATATGCGGAAGGCAGAGCTGCTTGGCAGTCAGACCGGTCTGTTCAATGTCTATATCGCCGGTACGGGCTGGGAGATCATTCCGGATTTTGAAAAAACGGATGATTATGTGGCTTCCGAACGGAACTGGTATCTCGGCGCAAAGAAGATGATGGGTCAGCCCTATGTAACGCCGCCCTATATGGATGCCATGACCGGAAATGTCTGCTATACGGTTTCGGTCATGCTGGGGGATCTGGATACGGTGGTTGGGGTGGATTATACCCTTGAAGGGATCCAGGCCCATATCCGTCAGATGTATTCCGGAGGATCGAATCAGGCCGTGATCGTAACGGATGAAGGGATCATTGCAGGCTGCAGTGACGAATCTCTGATCGGTAAGCAGATGGTGACGGCGCTGCCGAAATATGCGGGGATCTATTCCCTGGCCAAGAACAAGCCGGGGGTGGTAACGGCCCGCATCAAGGCGGATAAGCTTTATGATAACCTCTTTGCCACCAAGACGGGGAATGGCTGGTATCTCATCGTGGGGGAGAGCGACTGGGAGCTCTACAAGGATTCCTATATCCAGCTGGGGATCACCATAATCCTTTCCCTGCTGCTTTTTTCCATAATTAT
>JAGBNH010000023.1 GCA_017634475.1 Eubacterium sp. | reverse complement strand
CCTTCCATCATCAGACTCGATGATCGTCTTCATGAACATATTCTGTCCAATCAGCTTCCCATCCTGCTCCATGACAAAATCCAGCTCCTTAACGAATGCCGGATCATTCCTCAGCACGTGGATCACGTAGTGCTCACTGCATCCCGGACGATATACGTTCCAGAATGCTTCTCTGACAAGGTTCTCAACTGCTCTGTAATCTTCACTTTTCTCTAAACGAATCATATAGTCATTTTTATTCAATGTTTTTTACCTCCTGAAAACTTGTGACCAAAAGTTGCTTTTTTATAATCAAGCCTTATGGCCCAATCACCTATAATTACTTATCCATTCCTATCCACTGTATGAAAGCAGTCTTATCGCTGCTGTTATATCCTGCCTTTTCATAGAAGCGCAGCGTCTCCGGTTTCTTGGATCCGGTAAGGAGCATCATTTTATAGCAATTCTCCTTCTCTGCAATCTTCCTTGCATAATCCAGGCACTCTCCCGCATACCCATTTCCTCTATAATCAGCATGCGTCACCACATTTTCAATAAAAGCATACGGTCTCACATTCCTTGTCAGATTCGGTATGATCACACATACGCAGGAAGAAATGATCTGATCGTCGATTTCATTCACAAGCAGATGATGATTCGGATCTTCGATGATCTGATTCCATGTTTTTTCAAGATGTGCATTTAACTCCGGAATACTGTCTTCATGTAAAAACAGGTAAAGCTGTAGCAATTCATCCAAGTCTTCTTTTCTTGCTTCTCGTACCATCAGCTAAATAATCCTTTCCCATTTCCTCCGCTGTGGCTTCGATCTGTTCTTTTTTCTCTGCCGCGGCTTTGGCATTTTCTCTCATATAATCTTTGTAGATCCCTTCAAAAGCGTCATTCAGCCGGTATGTCTGTCCTTCTTTGATCCTGTTTTTCTTGTCGATGATCTCCAATGAACGTAGCTTTTCCGTCATATATGCTTCAAATTCTCTGCTGTAAATGATCTTCTTATCGTATCTGCTGTCTCCTGCAAAATCATCCACAAAAGACATATCCAGTTGCAGGCGCTTTACTCTTTTACTGTATAATATGATGCTCAGTGCGATCAGGGTATACAGGATCATCACGAACACGCCGGCCTTTACGGAGATGGCGAGCATGATCCCCGAAAGAAGTATGCCTCCCACCACCGTAGCCCCTATATTCCCAAATATTTTGATGAGAAAAGCTACGACATACGAAAGAATATAGATAACGCCAACCGTTGCATCTATGATCATTCCAACGTTTGAAATACCGTCTGAAGCCCCTGAGCCGGAGGAACTTCTGCCCCTGCCGGAGCTGACCCCTCGTGTGGAAGAGCTTCCGTTCCCGCGAAATCCGCCGAAGCTTCTGCCCCCGCCTCCGCTGCCACCGAAGCTTCTTCCGCCTCCGCCGCCACCGATCCTTCTCACTTTCTAATCCTCCACTAGCCGTTTCGCACCTTCCAATGTTTATAATGCTTTTGTCAGATCACATATTTACTTCAGGTATCCATCATCGTCAAAGTTATCCCTGTGTGATGGCAACCCAACTATAGTATATCGAAAATCCGCCTCGAAAGCAACGGGGCGCACCAGGGCATGCGGCCTTTACCGACAATTCATTTCCTTGATCACGCTCGTGTTTGAATCGATCTGAATCATATAAAAAAGGCGGTTGTCAAACCGCCTCTTTTAATAATTCTGTATCGGGATCCACCATCCTGCTGATGGACGGGGGATTCGCCTTTATGATCTTTGTATTCATATACTGATCCTTAATTCCGCTGGCCTCCAGCCACATTCGTGTTACGAGGGCCAACAGGATCACTCCTACGATCAACGCCGCAAAAGTGATGAGTACTCTCTTCTTTTCTTTGCTGTCCATAAATACCTCGTTTCCTCACTTCTTTTTCTCTGTTTCACTTTGTTATTCACACCCTTATTCATTTTTATCAAACCAAAGTGACTTTAAAGTGACTATTCGAAAAAAAATGGGGATTGCCCCACCTTCCAAACGGAAGGTGAAACAACCCCCTGTGGTAAAAGAGTAATGAAGAAGTAAGCAAATTAAGATAACGGACCTATTCTTCGTAGAAAGATACCTCTCCGTTCGCATCTACATTAAACTGCGTCAGATCGGTCATCAGATAATCATCATACATATCCTCAACAATGAAGGCATAGTAGAAATCACCCTCGTCCATAACACTGTAGGAGATCTCCAGATTTCCGCTGACTGTGTATTCAGCGCCTTCATAATCGGATTCGGTCATCTTGTCATCCAGTGTGAAGCTCTTGTAAAGCGGAACGATCTTATCGCTTTCCTTGATCTTCTTGAACTCTCTGGATGCAGCGCCGCTTTCTGCGAAGCCGTCCCATGCTCCATCGATCTTGATCTCTCCGGTTGCAAGGATCTGCCGAATACGAAGATTCGTTTCTTTGCCGTTCAGCTTCACCGGAGCAGTATAGATCACATGCTCATCATTCTTATCTACGATGATGGTAGCCAGATTCTGTCCATCCGGCAGTGACAGCCAGTAACCGTCAAACTGATCCTTGAAGGTTCCCTTTTCCCAGTCACATTCCACATCATAGGTATCACCCAGCATCAGCACTTCATTTTCATTCAGCACCTGATATACATTTGCATAAACATCGGCGGTGTGATCCAGTGAATACTTGGTCAGTGTAAAACGGAATACGCCGTCCTTGTCCATTGCCGGCTTACGCAGGAACTTGATATGCTTCGACTCGCCGCTCTTTACGTAGCTGTCGGCATAATCAAAATGCTTGGTCTGAGACCGCCTGGTCTTGAAGCTCTTGGTGGTCTGGTCATAGTCATATTCGGAATTGTAATTCCAGTTTCCGTCGGAGTTATACAGCTCCTGATCGCTGTAATCCGCACTTGCCTGATTGGAAGTGCAATACTGGTACTGAGAAGCATCCAATCCTTCGCCATCCACGGTTTCCCATTCTTCCGTTTCTGCGTTGTACTTAAAGTACTGACCCTCGGAGTTGCAGCAGTACTGCTCGCCGTCCTTGGTGAAATAGCTTGTTCCTGTATTCTCGTCCTTGTAGAAATCGGCCTGTTGTTCTGCCTGCTGATTATTTGCGTCATTGCTGTAATAGGACGCGCTGTAATCGTTACGATCGATAAAGGACATATAGTACGGGCTGACGCAGAGGTCGTTGAAGGTCTTCAGTTCCTCGGAACCCTGAACGGAAAGAGGATAGTACATGGACAGACCGCATGCATTCGGATGATCTCCACCCTGAATCTTGTAAAGCACAGCCTGGTTCACTGCCTCGACAACGGCATTTGCATTGTCGGAATAGGAGCTGCAGGCGTTAACGAGACCACACAGATCCAGCATGTTGGAGTAGCCCTCATTATCATTGTTGGAACCGAAATTCTCCGCACTGCGGATATTTCGGATCATGGTTGACAGAGAATCCGCATCTGCTCCCTGCTCATAGATGTCCTTGGCAAATGTGTTGAATGCCGTGATGACATCATTCAGCTTCGACAGATCCGTAACGGCCAGTGTACAGCAGTTGGAATCTCCGGCGTCCACACAGCCCTGCAGGAAGGAATCACATACCACCTTACCGAGCTCGGCACCTGAAGCCGTAGGATTCTCTGCAAGGAAATTGCCGATCTCCACATAGTTCCATCCTGCACCGGGTTCCAGCTCCTCTGAGCCGAACATGTATTTCGCATAGTTTGCCAGAATATTTGCGCCCTCGATGTTGCCCATCAGGCAGGCATCGAAGCCGATGAACTCCCATTTCTCCGTCATGAACTGCTGCGCACTGAGCAGTGCGTCATTGATCTCACGAAGGGTGAGAGCATCATTTTCATTCTGTTCATCAAAGCAGACTCCGTAGATGGAGCCGTTTCCATGGTTCCAGAGAATCAGTCCCATGTTGTCTGCGGGGTAGGTCTCCACGCCCCAGGTAAGGTAATCCATAAGCGAGGAGGGGTCGCCCATGCTTACCTTATCCCCAGAATATACCTCGGTAATATCACCGTTCTCTATAACAAAACGCTGGGACTTCTCCGGATCGACGGTATCCAGGTTCCACCGGTTTGCACCACCGGTCTGAACCACAAAACGCACATTTTCACTCTGGGTAGCCTGAGTCATTTCTGTAATATCGCTGACTGCGGCACCACCGCCGGTTCCCGCTTCTCCGCCGGATTCCAGATCGGATCCGCAAAGATAAACGAAAATGGTCCATGTGCCTTCCTTCCCCATAGGTGTACCAGCCAGCTCGGGACGGGTGATGTTCATCTCACCGGTCTCCTTATTTACAGACATCTGCATCGGCGTAACCTCTGCAGTCTTTGTGCCGCCCCCTTCCTGGGTATCGACTTCAGAATCCGCTTCGGAATCGGACTCTGCCTCAGTCTGTACCTCTGCTGTCACATTTGTCTTCTGATCCCCCTGAGTATCGGAATCCGATGATCCGCAGGCTGCAAGTCCGCAGGCCATAACTCCCGCCATCAGAGAGGCGATCACTCTTTTTCTGATCTGTGTTCTTTTTTTCATCTCAAGCTCCCCTTCACCTTATTTGATCATTCTACTTGCCAAAGAAGCTACCAATGCTGAAACCTGTAGGCATCGGAATCGTAAACATGAATATGGTTGCTGCGATCAGCAGGACCACGCCAACAACAAATACCGCGAACCGGTTGGGAATATTCTTGAAGATTCCAACGATACCAAGAAGGAACAGTACCAGAGAATAAATAACGGTAACCAGATTGTAGGTATCTCCGTTCTTATTATCCCGCATACCTTCCTCAAGAAGGTCCTGTGCTTCCTGCAGCTTTGCCTCTGCGTCCGCATAATAGGACTCAAGGAAGCCTTCCTTCTGGAACGGAGAAACTTCTTCCTCCTGATCAAGTGCCCACTGAACTGCAGCATCGAATTCTTCCGTGCAGCTATCCTTACGGATGGTATCGATCTTCTCCATGATCAGATCAACCTGTGTTGTATCACCCTTCATTTCTGCAAGATAAGCATCAAACCGATACTCAGTGATCATGTTCCAGGTCATCATATCCTGAACAACACTCTGAAATGCTTCGTTATAGAGGGAGTTGCCCTCGGAAGATGCATTGTTACTCTTAGTGTAATTCGTTGACTGGTTACCTCCGTGCAGGGAACCGATCCAGGTTGCCCATGCGGTGAGAACTGCTGTGATCCCAAGGAAGATCGCGATCAGCATTTCCAGTTTCGCTTCGCTGATAAAACCCTTCTTCTTCGGTGCTTCAGATTTGGTCTCTTCTACTTTTTCTTCATCAGACATCTGTCTTACCTCCCGATTTTTACTCTTTTACCCTTGATCGAATGTAATTCTTTTTAAAAAACAGGTGCGGACTCCTTCCAACCCCGCACCTGTCCATACAATCTATTCCCACATTATTTGATGCTATCCGGCTTATTCAGCTGCTTCGCCGCCTTCTGCTGCTTCGCCACCTTCTGCAGGCTGAGCCTCGCCGCCCTCTGCAGGCTGAGCCTCGCCGCCCTGCTGAGCGCCGCTCTGGCCAAAGGTGTAAGTACCCTTCTTTAATACATACGGAGCACCGTTCACATCAAGCTTCAGAACCTTCTTGTCCTTGTCCCACTCGTAGTTTCCGACATGGTTGCCGTTCTGGTAAACTTCAATACCGTCAGACTTGAATTCCGGCTTAAACTCAACTGTACCATTTACACCTGTCTGGGTGATCTTGTCAGCTTCGATCTTAATATTGAGCTGCATCATATCTTCAGTCACACCTGCTGCTGCTGCATACTCACCGACCGGAGTCCCGTTAACGGTATCGATCGTCCAGTCACCAAGAACATCATTCTTGATGCTTCCACATCCTACGAGGCACATAGCCATTACCATAGCGGTTACAAGAACCAGTGCCAGTTTCTTAGTTACTTTCTTCATCATCTTTTACCTCCATCTTTTTATTTTTATCATTAAATAAATGATGAACAATGTTAGTCGGTCCGAAGACCTGTTTTACAACCCGAGGGCCAGATCTGATTGTTTCGTCTTGTCCCTTCACATGTGCCTATTTTACACAGAAAAAAAAATATTGCAATACCCTTGGCACCACCCTCCAAAACGATGCATGAAAAGTCATTTTGGCACGAAATGGGACTTTTTGGCACGAATGGACACTTTGGCACGAATGGCGACAATTTGGCACGAATGTCGCATTTCTTATTTACAGGTTCGAGAAGTCATAGTATAATTCATCTGGGGTTTTTTCGGAAAATGTTGCAATAGAATTGTGACCATGAGGTACTTTATGAACATTGCGATCGTTGATGATGATATAAAGGATATCGAGCTTCTGGAAGGGTTACTTCGAAAGTATGCTTCCCTTCACCAGGCGGAGATAACCATCGAAGCCTATCAGGAAGCCACAGACTTCCTTGCTTCCTTAACTTTTCAAGTTTGTAACTCGAATATAACTGTTGAACCTTAACAAGTGCATAAAACCGCGTAATTCCGGCACTTTTTTGCTTGCTTTTATAACCATATCGAGTTATAATATAACTCGAAAGGTGGTGGCTATATGGCAAAGCAAGATATGATAGTTGAACCCCCTGTGGGTAGTCTGTTTTATGG
>JAGBNH010000002.1 GCA_017634475.1 Eubacterium sp. | reverse complement strand
CGCATATTTAACCGATAGATGGAAAATAAGGATTAATATGCTTTGTAGGAATGCATAGAAAATCTAGAAGGAACAAAAATCATAGAAATAATGTGAAGATATGTTGCCGTTAAGGGGTGGGATAATTTGCAGTCCTACAATCTGGTCAGCATATCTCGGACTACCGTTATCACTCGCAGGCGCCGGTGCGGTTCTCGGGCTCGAAGAACAGAAGCTCACAGAAGGCAAAGACCTCATTCGCTATTTCTGTGTACCCTGCAAGCCCACAAAAGCAAACGGCGGACGCACCCGTAACCTTCCCCAGCATGACAGCGAAAAGTGGATCAGGTTCAAAGAATACAACCGCCGTGACGTGGAAGTGGAAATGTCTATCCAGAAACGCCTTGCAAAATATCCGGTTCCTGAGCAGATATGGGATGAATACCATCTCGATCAGGAAATAAACGACAGAGGCATTGCCCTTGATATGGTCATGGTGGAAAACGCGATCTTATTTGATGAACGCTCCCGCGCTGATCTCACAGCCTCCATGCAGGATATTACCGGCGTTGATAATCCGAACAGCGTAGCCCAGATGAAGCAATGGCTTTCCGATAACGGAATAGAAACAGAATCCCTCGGTAAAAAGAATGTCGCAAAGCTGATCGAAGATGCCGACGGTAAGGTAGAAGACGCACTCCGTCTCCGCCTCCAGCTTGCGAAATCATCCGTCAAAAAATATCAGGCCATGCAAAACGCAGTCTGTAAAGACGGCAGGGCTCACGGCATGTTCCAGTTCTACGGCGCAAACAGATCCGGCAGATGGGCAGGCAGGCTGATACAATTACAGAACCTTCCGCAGAACCACATGAAGGATCTCGCGGAAGTCAGGGAAATAGTAAGATCCGGCGATTATGAAACAATGGAGCTCTTATACGACGACATCCCGGACGCTCTTTCACAGCTGATCAGAACCGCCTTCGTTGCCAGGGACGGATACAAGTTCATTGTCTCCGACTTCTCAGCGATAGAAGCCCGCGTCCTTGCTTTCCTTGCAGGCGAAAAATGGCGTTCCAAAGTATTTGCAGAAGGAAAAGACATATACTGCGCCAGCGCCAGTCAGATGTTCGGCGTCCCTGTCGAAAAGCACGGGATCAACAGCCACCTCAGGCAGAAGGGCAAAATCGCGGAACTCGCCCTCGGATACGGCGGATCCATCGGTGCCTTAAAATCTATGGGTGCCCTTGATATGGGCTTGACCGAAGACGATCTTCAGCCTCTTGTCGATGCCTGGCGCATGTCCAATCCCTTTATCACAAAATTCTGGTGGGATATAGACCGTGCCGTAAAAACTACCATCACCCAGCGCGTCCAGACCGAAGTACGCGGGATCAAGTTCATGTATAAAAGCGGAATGCTCTTTATCAAACTTCCTTCAGGCAGGCTTCTCTCCTATGTGAAGCCTAAGATCGGGGAAAACAAATTCGGCGGCGAATCCGTTACCTATGAAGGTATCGGTGCCACCAAGAAATGGGAACGAATCGAATCATACGGTCCGAAATTTGTTGAGAATATCGTTCAGGCAGTCAGCAGGGACATCCTCTGCTATGCCATGCGGACCCTCTCACATTGCTTTATCGTTGGGCACGTCCACGATGAACTGATAATAGAATGCAGCCCTGGCGTTGACCTCAATGTAGTCTGTCAGCAGATGGGAAGATCCCCGGACTGGATGCCGGATATCCTTCTTCGGGCTGATGGTTATGAGACATTCTTTTATAAGAAAGACGACTGACACGAAAATTAGCCAGGAACGGCACCGCTGCCGCCCCTGGCATTTTCTTTTTCAGAAGGTATTACTTCTTCTTTTTCTTCTTGCCGCAGTACAGCCCAAAGAACTTCCTGCAGGCCTGCTCACATTCGTCAACAACCTGATACCCTCTACTGGATTTCAGCTGAAGCTTCTCGAATATCTCATCCATCTCCACCCCTGCAAGCTTCATGGTTACGATATCGCAGTAACGCTTGTCTATCGTTTCCAGATGCTTAAGCAGGCGCGCCAGCTTCTCTTCGTCAGGCTCATTATCCTGCTCACAGGGATACTGGTCGTAGACGCCGACTTCTTCAGTCAGATCGGAAAAGATGATCTCCGGATTATTATCCTTTTCAGGATTGTAGCGCTCATACTCGCCCTTATGGATGCAGCCCTTACAACGGTTGCTCTTCGGGCAGAGCTTCGGTGATCCGTCCTTCTTCTTTCCGATGATGCATCTACCGGCACGGTGCTTCTTCAGGTAAGCGTTGATCTGTTCATCGCAATCCTGCTTCAGCCCTTCGTACTTTTCCGGCGGAACCGCCACATAACCGATCAGGAACGTAATTCCCGCGTACTTTCTGGTGGTCAGGTTCTCGGACTTGATATACGATGCTTCGTTAACGAAATCCCTCTTCAGCCATACCGGCGCCAGCACATATCCCTCCGGGATCGGCGTACCGTCGTATGTCTTCTTCTCTCTTTTTTCCTGTGTTGACTTAGTTGCCTGTGTTACACTTTTTGTCATTTTCATTCTCCGTTTCTCTGAAACCGGAGAAATCCGATGACATTCCCAGCTTTATAAGGCGATCATCCATTGAAACATCCTCCGTTTCAGTGTTTGACCACGCCCGTCTGCAAGGCTGGCTTGTATTGAAATTTCAACAGCACCCGTACTCCAAGTCAGACAATGCCCTCGCGATAGGCATTCATCTTTCCGGATGCAGGTCTTTTAACGTCATCCCTTACAGGACGTAAATCTATGATTCACCGCCGTCGCGGATCTTCATCTAATGTACAAAGGAGATTTCAGGCTCATTTTTCTGACCTGTCTCCCATATTTTTAAGGACATTTGTGATTCTGTTGACCGGAACCGCCCTCACATCCCAGTCGAAGAAATTCTGTGATCTTAAAACCCCTCTGCCGTATTAGGTATGAGATCCAGCCATTTTCCGATTTTGGACATAAAAAATGCCCCTTGGACGCACTGAATCACAGAACTCTCGTGTATTAACACGGTATTAAGTCCTGCGATTCATGCGCTTCCAAGAGGCATCTTTCGCGAGTAGCTTCTATATATTACGCTGCAAGCACTCCTATAACTTCCTTGCTGTTCTTCACCTTACATTTGTGCTTTTCCTTCAGCGGTATTTTGCCGTTCAGACTTCGTACATCGATCTCACCCAGACAGCAATGGTCCTTGTGATACGGGCACTCCGCCTTACCACATGTGCAGATAACTCGCTTAAATTCTTCCATAGGCAATTCCCTCCTTTAGACAGTGATAGCCGGGTGGTATCAATACTTCCACTTCTCGGCTTTGATTGATACTACCCGGCTTTGATACGCTATGATCGGCACTTCCAGTAGTTATTGGTTATATAAGTTATCCAGGTTGATACATGGTCCTGAACTCACCATTTGACTCAGCTCTTCGGGACGTATGATCCCCAAACATTGCCAGGGCTT
>JAGBNH010000001.1 GCA_017634475.1 Eubacterium sp. | reverse complement strand
TTTCATCCGAAAAATAATTATTGAAAAGAATTTTTCGGGGTTGCTATGGTATTAAATTGTGAAAGAGCAAAATAAAAACCGTCGCTTGTTGTTGTGTCTCTCAGGTGTTGTTCCGTGCGACAGCTTGTTTATATTATCACCGTGTCCCGGATATGTCAACAACTTTTTTCATTTTTTTTTATTTTTTTTAAAAAACCCTTTTTCATGTCCGAAAAGCCTTGATTTTCGGACATTTCCGGGTTCCGACATTATGTCACCCTCTCTTCTTCCGGAGGGCATTCTTTATTTCCCTGAGCCCGAAGGTGACCACATCCCGATACAGGAAAGTGATGATGGAAAGCACGCCCGCTGCAAGGAGCAGATACCACCAGTGAACAGAATAGAAGCTGGCTAACCCGGCCATGACCGCCACCAGCGCCGAGCATACAGCGAACCGCCCCAGGGCAAACCTTACCGGATATACCCTGCCTGCCAGTATGGTGCGCAGCACAAAGAACAGCACATAAGCAAAACCCGTGGATATAGCTGCGCCGGTTGCACCGAAATGTGTGATCAGGATAAAGTTTCCGATCATATTGGCAGCAACACAGGCCAGAGAGATCCAGACATGGTAGCCCGTCTTCTTCTTGAAGTTGATCCCAAGGACCGTCGTCTCCGAAACCGTATACATCACCGGCATGAAGGCAAGGAACGGGAAGATAAAGGACGCCCCGCGATAATCCGGGCCAAGGAAATAGATGATGATATCCTTCGCCGCCAGCACGATGACAAAGATCACCAGCATCACGTAGGAAACGATCTTATTCACCCGTACATAGAACTCCGTATCCTCCGGGTCCTTGTTGAAATGCTCAAATGCCACAGGGAGCCAGAAGGTGGAGAACACCGTCTGCACCTGCGCCACGAGATTCACGATACTCTGGGCCCCTGTATAGAGTCCGATCTCATCATAGTCCGTCAATGCCTTCAGCATGATCTTGTCCGCCGATTCGAACAGGATGGTGATGGTGGTGGCAAAAAGGAAGGGGATCCCGTATTTCAGAAGCTGTTTCGAGGACGAAGCCGCTTCTCTCCTTCGCCCGGTGAAGGTCTTACGTTCGGTGAAGAAAGCCGCAGACAGCATGACCATCTCCGCAGCCGTAGCCGCAATGATCAGTGCCCAGCTCTTCCCGTTGAATACCATATAGTACAGCAGGATCGCCAGCAGGAGGTAGAAGCTCTTGTTGATGATCCCCAGTGCGGAGTAGGCTACAGCCTTCTGTGCCATACGGATCTTGAGCAGCATGAACCGGTTCATGGTAAGAGCGAAAATGTACACCGCAAAAAGCAGCACCAGCACCACGGATTCCTCACCGATGATGTAATCGGAGAACAGTCCGTTCGCCATGAGCAGCACGGCGGAAACCACCGCCGTAAGAAGGAGCGGGATCATCAGACACCGCACCAGCAGGGAAGTCCTTGCTTCCTCCTGCTCTTCAAAATAGAACCGCACATAGGACTGATCCAGCCCCAGATAGACAATAGACGCAATAAGGCCACCCACCATGGCGTACATGGAGTATTTCCCCATTTCCTCCGTGGAGAACAGCCTCGTCAGGATCATGGTGGATGCAAAACCGATGATCAGTGACAGAAGGGATCCCACTGCATATTTTGAAAATGTTTTCAGCAAATTCATAGGATCTCCAGATACTCCTTCGTAAGCCTTTCCGCGATCACCTCAGGGGAGAAATGCCCCTGGGCATAGCCTTGTATGGCGTCCCGGTCAAAACGCTCCCGGTTTTGATACATTTCTTCCATGGCACCGGCCAATGCTTCTCCGGTGTCGTATTCTCCGATCAGTCCGGTCTCTCCGGTAACAAAATCCTCCGGTCCGCCGCAGGCTGTTGCGATCACCGGAAGTCCGGCCATCATGGCCTCAGCATAGACCACCCCAAAGGTTTCCAGCTCCGACGGAAGGACGAAGCAATCCGCCATGCTGAACTGTTTTGCGATGTCTTCCCTGGAAAGTCTTCCATGGAAATATACCCGGTCCCGGATCCCCAGCTGATCTGCGAGGTTCTCAAGGTTCTCCCGTTCCTCGCCGTCGCCCACGATATCCAGGTACAGTCCCCGGTTCCCGTCATTTCCTCCGGTCTCCGGTTCTGCGTCTGCAGAAACAGTCTTCCCCGTGAGCACTGCAAAAGCCTCCAGAAGAAGGGAGATCCTTTTTCTGGGGATCAGATTGGATACGGAAATAAAATGATACCCCTCATGTTCCATTGCCGGGTATCGCCGGAAGATCCGGTCATCAATGATATTGTGGATCACACGGCTTTCCGCTCCCGTATGCTCCAGGATCTTCCGGGAAAGAGCCCCGCTTACTGCGATGAGGCAGTCTGCGGTCTCATAGCCCTTCTTCGCCACCTGCAGGAGCTTTGCCGGCACAGCTTCTCCCCCCATGATGGAGGAATGCTCCGTGATCACCAGCGGAACGCCGGTCTTCTCCGAAAGCTCCGCTGCCATGCACCCCATTTCCGTAAAATGTGCATGAATGACGTCCGGAATACCCTCGGGGGAAAAAGCTTGCAGGAACAGTTTCTTCAGCCCCGCGAATCCCAGCTTCACAAGGATCCCCGGAGATACCGCTCCCACCGGCATGGAATAAACGAAAACACGGATTCCCTGAATGTCCCGCTGATAGATGCCAAAGCTCCGCTTATGCCGGGCAGAACGAAGATCCACGGCAAAAAAGGTCACCTCATGCCCCATGGCCCGAAGCGCCTTCGCCTGATCCCACTCAAAGATCCCCAGCATGGGATCGTCCTTCACCGGGATCCCTCTGGACACGATCAGTATCCGAAGAGGACGAAACGCTCCCGCTTCCTCCCCTGTCTGATTCATTTCTTTTAACCCTTCACTAAATCCCATTTCACCGTCAACCCTTATCCGAGCCCAGTCTCTCATACAATCTGCAGAGTTTCCTTGCTTCACTCTCCCAGCTATATTTCTTCTTCACCGTACGAAAACCGTTCATGGCCATCACCCTGCAGCCGGCAGGATCAGCCGCCAGCCGCCGGATCACCTCCGTGATAGCCTTCACATCATAGGGGTCCACGCATACCCCGCAGTCCGCATCCTCGATGATCTCCTTCCAGAGAGGGATATCCGAGGAAATGATCACCATACCGTGGGCCATATATTCGAACATTTTGATGCAGAGCGCGTTCATGGCGTTGGCCGTGGGATGTTCCACCAGAAGACCGATCTTCATGTTCGCCATGCTTTCCTGCAGCTCCGGATAGGGAACCAGCCCATGAAAATGCACCACGCCCTGATCATCCTTTTTTGAGAGCTCCTGCTGCAGCGTTTCCGGTTCCATAGTTCCGTAAATATCCAGCCGGACATTGGCCGCCACTGCCGCCTCCACCATTTCCCTGGCGCCGCGGTCCTCTGCACAGCGGATTCCCGTATAGCCCAGCATCAGCTTCCTTGCATCATAATCCACGGGATCCTGTATTCCCTCCAAAATGGGGTAATTGCATATCGTTGCCGCCCGTCTCACCCTGCCGCGGAACTGCTCCTTGATATAAGGAGTCGCGGCAACCACAGCATCCAGATGACGGACCACCAGCGTCTCATAGGCCTTATATACACCGGAAACCAGCTTCCGGAAGGGGGCAGGGATCCAGGTCTTATCCTTGATCTGGGAGGGCACATCCTCGTGGCTGTCGTAGATCACCTTCTTCCCCTTCTTCTTCAGCTTCAGTCCATAGCGAAGAAGCTCCGGATCATGGAAATGGTAAATGTCGCAGTCCAGCTCCAGGGCCTTTTTATACACCGATTTGGCAAATACCGTCATCCGCTCTCTTCTTCCGGAGGGAAGCTTCCCCATACCGATGACATGAACGCCGTCTTCCTCCCTGCTCTCCCCCTGGGCCACCAGCCAGGTGTCGTGCCCCGCCTTTGCCAGGGATCTGCATTCCTTGATAAAGACACGAATGTCATTACTTTCGTGTGCGCTTGTAAAATGGCAAACCTTCATGCGGTCATTCTCCTGTATTCTGTAAGGATGCCGGGAAGGATGAGACCTTCCCCGTCATATTGTCACTATGCTTTTCGAAAATACTCTCTCACTGCCTTCACCCCGCAGTTGAACA
>JAGBNH010000022.1 GCA_017634475.1 Eubacterium sp. | reverse complement strand
CCCCATTACTGAGGGCGCGGCCATGTCCCTTGCTATAGCCTTTGATTTTCTTCCGCAGCTGGGGCGGGAGATGGAAGGACTCAAGGCTGCTGCGATCTCCCGAGGGGCCATGCTGGAGGACGGAAATATCCTGGAACGGATCCGGGACTATCTTCCTCTGCTGATCCCGCTTTTTCGAAAGACGATCCGCCATGCGGGTGAATTGGGGGATGCCATGGATCTTCGTGCCTACGATGCGGGGAAGAAAAGAACGAGGATGGAACCCTTAAGCTTTAAGCAGAGGGACAAGGCGGCTTTATTTCTTCTGTTCCTCTACGGTGCGGTTATCATCGCATTGAAGATACTTCTGTAATGGTCGGAGACCGTTATGGTGAAGAATATGCGGTAATGGTCAGATCACGTAATGATGAAGGATACGCGGTAATGGTCAGAGCGCGTTATGATGAAGGATACGCGGTAGTAATGGTCAGAGATCGTTATGGTGAAGATTTTCGGTGATGTTCATAGTGGAGTTTGAAGTGTAATGGAGCGGAAGAATGAGATAAAGCGGGTAAAACTCGTTGTCGCCTATGATGGTACGGCATACAGCGGATGGCAGCTGCAGCCCAACGGGATCACCATCGAGGAGGTGCTGAACCGGGAGCTGTCCGATCTGCTCAGGGAGGAGATCCGCGTGGTCGGCGCATCCCGGACAGATGCGGGAGTGCATGCTCTGGGAAATGTGGCTGTATTCGATACCGTGGCCAGGATCCCGGGGGAGAAGATCTCCTATGCCCTGAATACCCGCCTGCCGGAGGATATCCGGATCCGGGGTTCGGAGGAAGTGGCCTTGGATTTTCATCCGAGACACTGTGACTCGGAGAAAACCTATGTGTACCGGATATGGAATCACAGCTTTGCCAACCCAATGGAACGACTGTACAGCAAGTTCTGCTATTATCCCCTGGATCTTGAGCGGATGAGGCAGGGGGCGGAATGCCTGGTGGGAACCCATGATTTTCAGTCCTTCTGCTCCGCCGGAAGTCAGGCGGAGACCACAGTACGGACAGTTACCGGCATCACGGTTGACCGGGATCCGGAGGAACCGAGGCTGGTGCGGATCACTGTCCGGGGAAAGGGCTTTCTCTACAATATGGTGCGGATCATTTCCGGGACGCTTCTGGAGATGGGAATGGGACTCCGGGAACCCGGGGAAATGAAGGAGATACTGGAAGCGAAGGACCGGCAGAAGGCCGGCCCCACGGCAGAGGCGAAGGGACTTACGCTGGTGAAGATCGACTTTCTGAACGGATGTCATCCTGAGGGAACGACGCCGGTGGAGACTGACCTTGAACGGATGTTGAGGGAACGATGTCGGTGAAGACTGACCTTGAACGCATGTCATCCTGAGGGAACGAAGTGACCGAAGGATCTTTGCGGAATGAGAATTTTTTCGTGTAATAAATGGCGAAAAAGAAAGGCAAAGGGTGTGGTGCATCTGTTGCCTGTATAGAGTATAATGTTGCCAGGTTGACTTGACGATACGGACACAAAGCTACAGTTGTCAGAAGGACCGTTCAATATGAGAGGAGGCTCATTCATGAGCATTAAGAAAAGGAAGACGGTGGCCTTTCTGGTCAGTGGCCTGATGGATGATTTCACCATCCGGATGTGCAACGGCGTAATGGGCGAAATGAAGGATGACGATGTGGATCTGGTGGTGGTTCCGGTAAAATATATCGACCGCGATCTGACAGGTCTGCAGGATATATATGAATATCAGTATAAGACAAATGTGGAGAATATCCTTCCGGAGAATACGGATGTTCTTCTCGTGGCGGCGGACTGTATCGGATGCCTCACCACTAAAGAAAATCTTATGCTTTTTATGGATGCTCTGCCTGACATCCCCATCGTACTGATCTCCACAAGGATGGAGGGTTATGCCGGCGTAAGCTTCGATAATAAGTCCGGTGTGCGTGAAGGACTGCAGTTTCTGATCGAGAAGCTGGGAGCGAAGCATATCGGTATGCTTGGTGGACCCAGGGATTTTTTTGATGCCGAGGAACGCCGGGAGATCTATATGGAAATGTTGGAAAGGTATGACCTTCCCTTCCGCGATTCCATGTTTGTGGAAACCAATCTGAGCTCTGACTGCCGGCCGAAGGCCGAACTTCTGCTGGATTTGAATCCGGATCTGGATGTGGTGCTCTGCATCAACGATGATGTGGCAATGACGTTTTACGACGTAATGCGGGATCGGGGGCTTGAGCCCGGCAGGGACATCAAGGTCTTCGGCTTCGATAACAGCCGTGCGGCAGCTATGGCCAGCCCATCGCTTTCCTCGGTGGATGCGGATGCCGTCGAGTTGGGGCGCCATGCTTACCGTATGGTCCGCCGGGTACTGAACGGTGAAGAGGTGGGCGAAGAAAAAACTCCTACCCGCTTTATTCTGCGGGATTCCTTTGGAACCATCGATGATCAGACGCTCAACACGGCAAAACGGCGGAGTGTGGAAGCGCTGGTGGCGGATGAGGAGCTGCTGGACCGGACTACCCTGAACCGGCAATTTGATCAGATCTTTTATCGTTACCGGGAAGTGGAGGAACAGGATGGTTCACAGCTTCGACATGCATTTCTCAATATGATGGAGGATGTGCTGGATTATGTGAATTCCCATGCGGAGGATGTGCACCGGCTGAAGGAGATCCGGGATGCGGTGGAGGATTTCTTCTCTGACGGGCAGGCTATCGAATATACGGACAATGATGAATTGATCCCCTATATCGAGCGTTTGCACGGCGCTATTGCCACACGGTATGGGAACGTGGAGAAGAGAGCCAGAGTCTATCATATGCTGGCCTCGGTTTTCAAAAGGATCCTGAAGGCGCAGAGCAGTCATACCGTAAGATATGAATCCGGTATGGATGCCATGCTGTATTCCATGAAGACTCTGGTGAAGGATACGTTGAATTTTACCTACGGAAATGACCGGAGTTACGAGAGCATTGTCAACACCCTGTTCAATGTGGGCATTAAAAATGCCTATGTGTACATTTACGAGAAGCCTGTTGTTCATCTGGAAATGGAGGAGTTCACAATCCCCGATCATGTGCGTCTCAAGGCGGCGCTGACGGACGGCGTGGTGCAGGAGATCGCCTATACCCAGCAGGTGATCCCGCTGGAGTCCCTGTTTGATCATGCATTTCTGAAGAAAGAGAAATGGACCATGGCGTTGATGCCGCTTTACTTCGGGGATACCCTCTATGGAAGCGTCCTGCTGGATCTTACGGAGATCATGTTCCGGAACGGGGAGTTTCTGGTGAACCAGTTCTCCACTACGGCCCGGGTGATCGGTATCCTTCGGCAGAATAACGAGATCCAGAAGCAGCTGGAGGAAAACCTTGCCATTATGGCGGAGAATAACATCGTTCTCGACCGTCTGTCCAAGAATGATGTACTTACGGGTATCCTGAACCGACGTGGCTTCTTTGATGCGGCGGAGGAAATGATCCGGGATTGCCGGAAGAATAAGAGAGACGTGATCGTTTCTTATGTGGATATGAACAATCTGAAGATCGTCAATGACCGTTTCGGTCATGATGACGGGGATTTCTCTTTGAAGACTATAAGTGCCGTGATCACGGATACTGTGGGTGGAAGCGGAACCGTGGGACGGATCGGTGGTGATGAATTCGCGCTGGTTTACTACGGCCCGAAGAAGGAGGATGAGTTAAGGACGGAGATCGATAAACGTTTCGAACAGGTGAACCGCTGCAGCGATAAGCCATATAACGTAACCGTATCCTGCGGCTTCTTCCGTATGAAGCCGGAGGATGACATTTCCATGGAGGATGCCATGGCGACGGCAGATCAGGATCTGTATCTGGCCAAGCGGTTCAAGGATAACCGGGTGATCAAATCCGGGGAATAGGGGATCATAAAATGATCATGAAAGCCAGCACGGCAACAAGGATCCCCAGGCCGACCAGAACAGATGCGGGACCGGCTTCCTTACGTTCGGCGCCGATCTTCGCCTGTACGTCCTGCATTTGGGAAAGAGATCGCATATAGGACAGGATGGATTCCTGCTCGGGAGACAGCTGATCGGAGAGATCGATGACATTTTCATCGGGCCGGTCGGCTGTATTTCGTATATGCTCCAGATCCTCCCGGACAGCCCGTTCATAGAAACGGTCATATTCCGCGATCTTCTCCGTAAGAAAATGTTCTTCGTCCGCGAAGTTTATCTCTGTGTACCTGTCCAGGGATCCATGGGCTTCTTTCCCCAGCTTATGCTGGCGATAACGACAGTTAAAATAGTTTCGTACTGCACCGGGCAGCAGAAAGAAGATGCAGACGATGGAACCGATACTCTGCAGGACAACGGCGATGATATAGAAGAGGCCGAACAAACCGCTGGCCTCACCCAGTCCCATGAAGACCCGGGTGATCCCGGCAAAAATAAGAGGAGAGCATAAAAGCAAAAGCATGGTGAGCAGCTTGGAACGGCTTTCCCTGATGAGCTCCTCCTTCTTCCGGGGCAGGTAGGCAAGCTGATCACAGTACTGTGCGTAAACCTGATCCATTTCTCGTTTCAGTGTACGGAATGAATCACCGTAACCGGCATCATAGTTCATATACCAGGGGGAGGCGCCCTCGGAAACAGAGGGGGCAAAGCCCTTGCCGCTGGTGGCTTCCTTCAGTTGTTCTTCTACAAGCTTGTAGGCCATACGTATAACTCCCTTGATCGAATTTCTGTTAAAAGCATAGCATAGAGCTGCATATTTTTACAGGAAAAAATAAAAAAAGAGGTTGACACACCGGGAGCCGTGGTATAGAATAATTGTCTGTGACGGCAGAACTCTGCCCTATCATACCAATGCCCCGGAATGAGGGTGTCGGAGGGAGCGGTTACAACGAATACAGATTAGACTCGAAGCGGGAATGCGTTTTCCGGGTTTCGGACATTACCCCGGAGGCAACGGATTCTGCGACAAATCAAAAGGAGGACACTGCGATGAAGAGCTTTATGGCAAGCCCATCGACGATCGAGAGAAAGTGGTATGTAGTTGATGCTACAGGACATACATTAGGCCGTCTCGCAAGCGAGGTAGCTAAGGTGCTTAGAGGCAAGACCAAGCCGATCTATACACCCCACATCGACACAGGTGATTATGTGATCGTTGTAAATGCTGATAAGATCAAAGTAACCGGAAACAAGATGGAAGAGAAGATCTACTACAATCATTCCGATTATGTTGGCGGTCTCAAGCAGAGAACGCTGAAGGAAATGCTGGATAAGAAGCCGGAGGCTGTTATCGAGCGCGCAGTTAAGGGTATGCTTCCGAAGGGACCTCTTGGCAGACAGATGTACAAGAAGCTGTTTGTTTACGCAGGACCGGAGCATAAGCAGGCTGCACAGAAGCCTGAAGCACCTGAGATCAAGTACTAAGAAATATAGGAGGAATGATCATGGCTAAGTCTACAAGATTTTACGGAACAGGCAGAAGAAAAAGCAGTGTTGCCCGTGTATATCTGACTCCGGGAACCGGTAAGATCACGGTAAACAAGAAGGATATCGAAGATTATTTCGGACTGGAGACCCTGAAGGTTATCGTTCGTCAGCCCTTCGCTGTAACGAATACGGAAGGTAAGTTCGATGTACTTGTAAATGTATACGGCGGTGGATTTACCGGTCAGGCCGGTGCGATCCGTCACGGTATCGCAAGAGCTCTGAATGAGGCAAACAAGGAAGAGTACCGTCCGGCACTGAAGTCCGCAGGATTCCTCACCAGAGATCCGAGAATGAAAGAACGTAAGAAGTACGGTCTCAAGGCTGCACGTAGAGCGCCGCAGTTCTCCAAGCGATAATCACTTCTTTATTCGAGTATTTTCAAGATTTTTATCCCCGGAAGCCTATTCTCAGGCTTCCGGGTTTCTATTATCTTCATTTGCTTGACCGCAAATCTAATTTTATTTCTATTGAGTCAACCGTTGCGAAGAGCCGGATTGACCGCAAATCCAACATTATTCAAAAAGAGTCAATGAATTTAGCCTGTCTTTATGACCTAAAGTCATATTTATTCAGTTAGAGTCAACCATTGCGAAGAGCCGGACTGACCGCAAATCCAATTTGAGCCAAAAGAGTCAGTCAATCTGCGTAGAATACTTGACTGAAAATTGATTATTTGAGAAATGGGTCAACTTTCGAATTGAAAATTGTTGACTTCAAATTATGTTTATTAAATATTGGTCAATTCACCAGTACATTCTGAGTGATATTAAAT
>JAGBNH010000021.1 GCA_017634475.1 Eubacterium sp. | reverse complement strand
GAGACCGGAGACCTTACCCTGAACGGCGCCCAGGCCACGGCTTATTCCCGTATCCGCAGCACCGGCCGGGGAGATATCACCCGTACCGAGCGTCAGCGGGAAGTGATCTCCGCCATGATCGATAAGATGAAGAAGAGCGATCTTAACACCATCGATAACACCATCGATGCCATCTTCCCTTACATCAGTACAAGTATTACTGAGGATGATATGTATGACCTGGCTTCCAGCATGCTTTCCTATTCGCTGGAGGATACCGTTGGTTTCCCCATCCGTTTCGGTTATTTCAGCTCGGACAGCAAGGGCTCCTGTATCGCGCCCCAGAATCTTCAGGAAAATGTAACGGCGCTGCAGCGGTTCCTGTTCGGGAATAATGCATATACGCCTACACAGAATCTGAAGCGGATTTCGGATGAACTGGTTTCGGAGACAGGCTTCGGAAGCGAGGGAACGGTAAAGCTTCCTTCGGAGGAATAGGAGAAAATGACATGATGAATGTGATCATTGCACAATCCGGCGGTCCTACAGCAGCCATAAATGCCACTCTGGCGGGAGTGATCCGGGGGCTTTATGGCAAGGAAGAAATCGGCACGATCTACGGGGCATTACATGGAATTACCGGTGTGTTGGAGGAGCATTTCCTTGATCTCTCCGCATCCTGCCGTGATGATGAGGATTTCCTGGACCGGCTGACCTGTACGCCGGCCATGTATCTGGGCTCCTGCCGGGTGAAAATGCCCGAGCCCGAGGAGAATAAAGCAATCTACGACCGGATCTTCGTGACCCTGCAGAAATATCGGGTGGGAGCGTTCTTCTATATTGGCGGAAATGATTCCATGGATACCATCACGAAGCTTTCCAGGGAGGCGGAACGAAGGAACTGCAAGATCCGCTTTGCCGGGGTTCCGAAAACTATCGATAACGATCTGGTACTCACGGATCATACGCCGGGCTACGGTTCGGCGGCGAAATACATTGCCACATCTCTACTGGAGATCGCCCATGACACCTATATCTATGATCTGCCCTGTGTGACCATTGTGGAGATCATGGGCCGGGATGCGGGCTGGCTTACGGCTTCGGCGGCTCTGGCCAGAAATACCTATAATATCACGCCGCAGCTGATCTATCTGCCGGAGGTTCCCTTCCATCGCAGTGCATTTCTGGAGGATGTAAGACATCAGCTCAGTATCTCCAAGAATGTGATCGTTGCCGTGTCCGAGGGGATCCGGGACGAGCTTGGGGTATATATCAGTGCCAAGGCAAAGGCGGAGGATAAGTTCGGGCATGTACAGCTGTCCGGTGTGGGAAAGGCTCTGGAGGAGCTGGTGCGCCGGGAGATCGGTACAAAGGTAAGATCCATCGAGCTGTCCATCCTGCAGCGCTGCGCAGGTCATGTTACCGCAGGACAGGATCTTCGGGAATCCGGAGAGCAGGGACAGAAGGCAGCGGAATGGGTGCTGGAGGGACATACCGGATTTATGCCGGCCATCGAGCGGATCGCAGATGAACCCTATCAGTACAGGATCGTGGAACGAAAGCTCGCCGAGGTTGCCAATAAGGCCCGGGGGGTTCCGCGGGAGTGGATCAACGAGGATGGAAATGATGTGACCGGAGATTTCCTGGACTATGTCCGGCCGCTGATCAGCGGGGAAGTGGATCTTAGCTGGAAGGATGGTCTTCCCATGTACCTTCCGGTGGGACATCTGAACCATGGAAATAACGGAAGAAGATAGGCAGATACCCTGCGGGAATTTAGCAGATTTTCATAAATTTCTTATTGAAAAACATACGGGTCTTGGGTATAATAACAAGTGAGATATATATCTTAACGGGTTGTAAACCTTTCTGGGATGTTCGATAACTCCTGTTTATTTTGAACCTACATTTACTTAAAGGGACTCCTATATCTGTGGTTGGATGACCAGCCTCCTTCGAGTGGACTTCAGAAGATCACGTGCGGACACCCACCTGGCATTAGCTAGGCGTCAAAAGATGGGAGCCGGCATCCTGGTTAGACTTATACCGCAACTCGTTTGAGTTCGACTCACTTTAGAAAAGCAGCTTGATCGCTGCTTTTCTTTGTTCATGCAGGAACACGGGGATGGATCCTGATGCGGGGTCGTGATGGGAAGCAAGTGGGGGAATAGGTATGATAAAGAAGATCATGAACTGGAAATGGGTCCGTAACGGGAAGGAGTTTGCGGACGAGGTCAAGCAGGAGCATATCTCTGCGTATGCGGGAGCGTCGGCATTCTTTATCTTTCTGGCGGTTTTTCCCTTGCTGAACATCCTGCTCATGCTCACTCCGTTTTTACCCTACAGCCAGCAGGAGCTTGTGGATTTTCTGGTGCAGATCTTCCCGGAGGATTTCTCCAGCTTTGTACGAGGACTGATCAGTGACGTTTTCTCCCATGGTTCACCGGGGATCACCATCGTTTCCATCGTTGCCGGTCTTTGGTCGGCGGCCAAGGGGATCATGCATATCCGGGGCGGACTGAATGAGGTATATCGTTCCCGGGAGAAGCAGAATGCCCTGATCGACCGGTTGATCAGTGTTTTCTATACGGCAATCTTCGTGATCCTTTTGCTGGCCCTGGTGACGGTGAACCTCTTCGGACGGCAGGTACTGGAAACTCTGGTGGAGCGGTGGGAGGACCTGAGATCCATCGCGGATTTCCTCCTGTCCATCAGCTGGGTGGTGACCTTTGTCCTTGCCATGGGTATGATGCTGTTCCTGTATGCAGTGCTGCCCAGCAGGAAACAGATCGTTGTGTACCAGATCCCCGGAGCGATTTTCTCCGCGGGAGCATGGGTGCTTATCGCCTGGGGATTCTCCTACTATATCAGCTATACCATGAAGCAGTCCTATATGTACGGGTCCCTGACCACCATCATCATGCTGCTTTTCTGGGTCTATCTAATGGTTAACATAATATTTGTGGGCGGACAGATCAACATATTCTTCGAAAAGTATATCTGGCCGGAGAAGGTCGAGGCGAGACTGAAGAAGAAAGCGGATCGGAAAGAACAGCGGAAGGCCAGATGGAAAAACTGTTTTCGGAGCTTTGTGAAGGGCAAGCCGGATGAGGCCGGGGAGAAGGAAGAAGAGAAAGAAGAATAGAAGGAAGAAGAAAAATAAGAACAGGCAGAAGAGGGAGAAAAGATAGAAAAGATAGAAAAGATAGAAAAGGCCAGAGAAACAGGAAAGTCGATAAAGAATTCCTAAAGAGAAAGCCGCAGGATGTGCATTTCATCCTGCGGCTTTCTCTTTCTATTCTGATCTGCTCGGCTATTTCAGCTTCTCAATGGCAGCTTTGATCCGGGCAATGGATTCCTCCTTCCCCAGCAGGGAGAGCAGTTCGGTTGCTCCGCCGGGGGTAGCGGCCTTGCCGGAAAGTGCGGTACGGATGGGCCACATAACAAAACCGGTCTTGTATTCATGCTCTGCGGCAAAGGCCTGCAGGGCAGCAAAAAGCGCGTCGTTGGAGAAGTCTCCGGCTTCCTCCAGAAGGGGAAGGACCTCGGTGAGGAGCTTCAGGGAGTTTTCCGGATTGGTCTTCATTTTCTTATGGGTGTAAAGCTCGTTGTCGTATTCCGGTACGGCGTCGATAAAGTCCACCTGCTCCCGGATGTCGGGGAAGACCTCGATCCGGGTCTGGATCATGGAAGCAACCTTCTTCAGATCCACCGGGCGCTTGATGGCATCCTGCAGATAGGGAAGGGCAGCTTCGTAGAATTTCCCGGGATCCATGGCCTTCATATATTCGCCGTTCATCCAGCGGAGCTTGGTCATGTCCAGAACCGCAGGGGATTTGGACATATTATGATAGTTAAATGCCTTAGTCAGCTCCTCCAGGGAGAAAATCTCCTGATTGTCTTCGGGGCACCAGCCCAGAAGGGCTACAAAATTCACGATGGCTTCGGTAAGGAAACCCTGTTCCAGCAGATCCTCAAAGGAGGAATGTCCGCTTCGCTTGGACAGCTTGGCGTGGGTCTCGTCGGTGATCAGGGGACAGTGGATATATACCGGAACCTCCCAGCCGAAGGCTTCATAAAGTCGGTTATACTTCGGTGCGCTGGAGAGATACTCATTTCCCCGGACAACATGGGTGATCCCCATGAGATGATCATCTACCACATTTGCAAAGTTATAGGTAGGATAGCCGTCGGACTTGATCAGGATCATGTCATCCAGCTCGGCGTTGGGAACCGTGATGGCGCCGTAAAGCTCGTCATCGAAGGTGGTGGTCCCTTCCGTGGGGTTGTTCTGCCGGATCACGAAGGGAACTCCCGCGTCAAGCTTCGCCTGAACCTCTTCCCTGGAGAGACCGAGACAGTGCTTGTCATAGTGGAAGACCTCTTTGCCGTCGATCTCGGTCTTCAGGGTCTTCAGCCTGCACTCATCGCAGAAGCAGTAGTAGGCTTCGCCGCGGTCGATGAGCTTCTTTGCATATTCCATATAGATCCCCGCCTTCATCCGCTCGGACTGAACATAGGGACCAACGCCTCCGTCCTTGTCCGGGCCTTCATCCCAGAGGAGACCGGTCTTTACCAGAGTCCGGTTGATGATATCCACGGCGCCTTCCACCTCGCGCTCCTGATCGGTATCCTCGATCCGGAGAATGAAATCGCCGCCCTCGTGCTTGGCGATGAGATAGGCATAAAGTGCGGTCCTCAGGTTGCCCACATGCATTCTTCCTGTGGGACTGGGAGCAAAACGGGTACGAATCTTATTCATGTGCTGTTCCTCTTTCCGATATTGTATTTTCGCTATGCCATATCATACACCATTTTACGGTGCAGGGAAAGAAAAATGTGAAAAGATGTTTTTTGTGGTGATTGAAAAAGAGGACATGGTGTAGTATAATTTTTCAGTGTGCGATTCTCCCGGCAGCGACAGGAGAAATACGGAAAGGGAAGGTCAGACTTATGGATTTAAGATCCGCCAATTCAGGCGTCTCGCTGGTATCCGATGCGGTAAAGAAGATCGATTTCAGCGAAATGAGTTCAACTACGATATTCAGTATCGTGCTTCTTGCGGTACTTGCCATATTGCTTATCATACTTGTGATCGTTACCATCAAGGTCCTTCGGAAGGGGAGCAAAGAGGACGATGAGTATGTAGAGAAGAAATATACCTCCCGGAAGAAAGGGGAGAGTGAGGACGATGAGTCCGATGAGGCCGAGGAATCGGAAACCGGAGATTCGGATTTTGAAGATGAGATCGGGGATTCCGGTAGATATGCTCCTTCGGATGAGGATGAGGAGCAGGAAGACTACGATGAAGCTTCCGAGGACGAACAGGTTTATGAAGATGCTCCGGAGGAGGAAGAACCCTACGAGGATGCTTATGATGCTCCGGAGGAGGATGAGGTTCCTGAGGAAGCTGTGGAGGATGAGGCTGAGGATACTTCCGAACCGGTAAGAACTGCAAGGACTGAGGCCAGGACCGAAACCGAAATGAAGGATGAGGTTGCAGCGGTAGTTGAGGCTGCTCTTCAGGCGAAGGCAAAGGCTGCGGAGCTGGAAGCAAGGATCGCCAGAGAGAAGGCACAGCAGGCATTGGAAGAGGCTGAGCTCCTGGAGCGTAAAGCCAGCGAAGCGGAAGCAGAAGCCAGGGCAGCAGGGAAGAAGACGGAAGAACCTTTAGCTGTGGAAGAAGCTGAAGAAGACTATGGACAGACGGATGCACCGGTTGAGGAAGAGGAGGAGTACGGCCATACCGATGAGCTGATCGGGGAAGAGGAAGAAGCCGAGGAAGAATACGGCCATACCGATGAACTGATCGGAGAAGAAGATAAGGAAGAAGAATACGGTCATACCGACGAGCTGACCAAAGAAGAGGATGTTCGGATTGACCGGGTAGATGCCGTAGTTTCTGAAGAGAAGAAACCGGCGGATCCGGAAGTGATGAAGGCGAATACCCGGGTAGCAGATGCACCGGAGATCATCAGTGCAGTTAAGCGTGCAAGACGGGAAGGAAAGAAGGCGGAGACGGACAGTGCCTTTGAGGATTCGGCCCTGGTGGATGATCCGTTGGAGAAGGAACAGAAGAAGCAGTTTGACACCGCGTTTGACAGTGCATTTACCGATCCCAGGCTGAATCAGGATATCCTGCAGGCAGCAGCGGGCAGTACCGCTACGGAAACAGCAGAGGAGCTGCAGCAGAAGATCAACGAAGAGCTTCAGGCCGCTGAGGCGGAAGAAAAGACCGAGACGGAAAATAAAACCGTGGCGGATGAGAATACCGGGACGACACCGGAGATCCCGATAGCTGAGGACAGCGCTTTCGCGGACAGTGCCTTTGGTTCAGAAGCTGAACCGGCAGAAGAGAAGGAGATCAGCTCCCTCCAGGTAGTCAGCGAGAAGATCACCGTGAATCCGGTGAACCAGGTAAATATCCGTACTGTGAATTCCGTGGAACCGGTCAATACCCGGAACGTGGAAGCAGGGATCAACGATCAGGCGGAAATG
>JAGBNH010000020.1 GCA_017634475.1 Eubacterium sp. | reverse complement strand
GCCTTTGATAGTGCTATGCAGATGCTCGAAGGTGCAGCAACTGAAGAATTAAAAGGCAATGATTATAAGGAGGTTACTCTTAAAGACCTGAGGTTCTATTATTATCCCATTTCCTCTCCGACAAATATTGGAGCATACACTTTAATCCCTGTCTGGACCGCCAGAATTCGAAGCAATACACATGATAAAGCGGGTACGCTGATTATAAACGCAATTGATGGAAGTCTCGTAAGCTGTAATAAGCCGGAATGAAATATATTGTAGAGCCCTTTGTTGTAGCTTTTTTTCTAAACATAAAGCATCTCCTCCGTTTATAAATATTTGAAACATCTATAATACCTATATACTCAATAATAGAACGCACTAAGTTCAAGAAAAAAACATGGCCGATGACTGGAATGATCCAATCTTCGGCCATGTTTTATGTAAAAAGAATCGGATGGGCGGCGTATCCATCATATCAGGTTCCCAAATGGGAGCGCAGGGTGCCTTTCCTGCTCGTCGATCTTCTTACATACTTAAACTACCATTTATTTGAAATATCGTCAAGTACTAAACTTAGAAATTACAAACCTTTTTCAATCGTCCGGATCTGATGTACGATTCAATTTTACCCGTTTTCACATCAAACACGGTAGCGACATAATGCTGATTTCTTTTAGTGTCGAGTTTGATGCTAATGAAGATATTATCTCTATATTTTTTCACCAGTTCAATATTTCCGTTGGTGTAACCCGCATAATCAGGGGATGTGATTATCTCAGGGAGATAGTCGATATATTTTGCGGCAACAAAATGCTTTCGATTGAGCAAGTGTGCCAAAAGTCCTTTTGATCGGTAGATGCTAAATGCCTGAAAATTGGTTCCTAATAAAGCATTCAAATCTGTATTGAAGGCGGCTATTTTAATCAGTTTTTCACTCAAAACAGATACTCCTTAATGTGTGAATTATTGTACTTCTTTTGCAGGAAAACGCACATCATTATCCCCGGTGATCATTTCCCGGAACTTGTTCTCCATGTACTGGCGTCCGGTATCGTTGAACACGCCTTTTCCGGTAATCACATCCATCATATCATCCCAGTGCTTCGAGAGATTATTGAAGTTGAGATACTGGGAATTCGGGCATTTGTAGGTGATGAAGAGTTCACTCTTACGGGAGGTAACGCTCCGCTCAATTTGCACTCCCAAAGACTGCATGGTTTCCACGGCACATACCAGTTTGGCAAAGAGAGCAAGCTTATTCTCGTCATTCAGTAGTTCCTCGGTTCTGATGGAAAGTACATGCCAGAATTGAGATCCAGAACTGAATTCTTCATCCGGAGCGGTCCGTTCGATACCGATATGCCCCGTGATCATCTCTTTTACAATGTAAATGAACTCGGATTCCAGTGTGATCGGAGTATAGTTCTCCTTCACCGACGGCATGACCGGTTCCAATGCAGCATCAATTCTGGATAGTTCTTCTTCTGATTTCACTTGGGCATTCAGTATATCCATTTCAGCCTGCAAATGATTCATCCGGCGCAAGGCATCCCTTCGCTCTGCAGCCTCCTGAAGCACATTATTCGGGTATTCACCACGCCATAGAGCGTATTCTTTTCGTTTCTGTTCAATCTGTTCTTTTGTGTCGGAAGGCTCCGGCTCACATTTCTCGCGCATTTCATACCAATCCTCAAGGAACTGGGAATAATCTTTCCTTGTGACGATACGGTTCAATACGGTCTCTCCGCTGAATTCCAGATAATAGGTATCACCCTTTTTGACGGGGTGAAGCCCATGGAAGTCTTCAATATCAAATAAAGCATGATAAATGTTGTTGAGAAACAGCATATCGCCATCCAACAATGCGCTTTCATCTATTTCCAGGGCCCTTGCAAGGTCTTTCAGAGCCTTATCCCGGGGAACCTTCTTGTTATTCTCATATTGCCCGATCCGGACATCCGCTGTAGTCGCAGAAAAACCGCATAACATTCCCAGCTGCTTTTGTGTTAGTCCACGGAGTTCGCGATATTTTTTTATTTTTGCGCCCAGGGATCCCCAGGACACAAAGATTCTTTCGGATTCTTCCTTTTTGTGTGGCATGATAACCTCCCTTCTGGTCGTTCCAAACCCAATTATAACATATTAAGAGAAGAATAAAACAAAAAAATACGAAACTAACCAAAAAAGTTGTGCAAAGTGGCTTGACATACCTTTATAGTATATGTTATCGTATAGACACAACCAAAAAGGTTTGGTAATTTGAAACAAAGGAGGTGAGAGCCATGAAGGATATCAGGATTAAATCAGACAGACTTGAGGATTACGGGGATGTACTTAAACCGGAAGACATCATGTGCATCGTGAAGATCGGTCGGAATGAAGTTTATAAGAAACTGAACACCGGAGAAATCCGTTCGCTGAAGGTTGCCGGTAAGTATCGGATCCCCAAGCAGTACCTGATCGACTATCTTTATCCGGATCAGAAGAAGGATTCGGATCACTCGGACGATTCCGATCAGAAGAAGGGAGCATAGGGACATGGCAAGAAAGAGAAAGGATGGTTCGAGAGCGCCTGGAGTCAGATCACAGCGTGGCTGGCTCCAGGTCACCTTTACAGAAAGAACCATCGTAGATGGAAAAACAGTATGTAAAACAAGGTGGCGGTCAACTAAACTGCCGGATACACCGGAGAATCTACCGGAAGCAATCCGGATCCGTGATGCCTACAAACGGCAGGCAGGAATCCGGACGATTCTGGATCCGGAAAGTCTTATGCCGACATTTATTGACAGCTTCCTTGAAAAGAAAAAAAGAGAAGTGCGTGAATCGACTATGGGCCCGTACAAGCACAAATGTCAGAGGATCAGCGATTTCTTTGCAAAAGTAAAAGTGAAAGAGATCGACACGAATCTCGTGGAACGGTTTCTGGACAGTCTCTACACAGAGAACAATTACAGTAAGAAGTACATCAAGGACATCCGGGCACTCTTCAAAGCAGTAATGGATGAGGCTGTCAGGTATGGGCTTGTAGCTGACAACCCGGTTATCGGTGCAAGACCGGACAAGCGGATCGAAGCAGCACACGCCAGATACAAGGATAAGTCCGAGGGATTCTTCGATGTAAATGAGATCCAGAAGTTTTTCAAAGTAACAGAGGATCATCCTCTTTCCGATCTGTTCCAGGTAGCATTCTATCTGGCGCTTCGGAGAGAAGAGGTTCTGGGAATCCGGTGGCGTGATGTGGATCTCCAGAAGGGAATCGTTCATATCTACCATACGGTAACCAAAGGTGAGAATGGTCCGCTCTATCTGGATCTCCCGAAGACGAAAGCCAGCAACCGCAGACTGAAAATGCAGGATAATGTGCTTTCAATCTTCAAGAGAAGATATGAGCAGGAGCAGAAGTACCGGAAGCTTCTGGGAAATGGATATGTTCATCCGGAGAGTGATTATGTGTTCCATCATGAGGATGGTTCCTTTTACTATCCGGATTATCCCTCCCAGGCATTCCAGAAGATTATCAAAAAGAATCCGGATCTTCCGCAGAAGGTTACATTTCACTGCCTGCGGAGGTCTTGTATCTCCATCCTTGCAAAGGCCGGATACGATGTGAAAGCGGTTCAGACCTTTGTGGGACACGAAGATCCGGAGACGACCACGAAATACTATGTATATGTTAAGGAAGATAAAGAGATCAGCGAGATCTCCGCTGGTATCGAAAAGATCGTAAACGAGAACGAAAATAAAGGCAAAAACGAAGACGAAAACAAAGACGAAAATGAAAGAAAGGAGGAGTGAGAGATGCGTTTTTCACAGAATTCCACCAAAAATCTTGACATAATCTTGACACCTGGCAAATTTCAGGGTGGAAAAATTGAGACAAACAAGAAAGGAACCCTTGATACACAAGGGTTCCCGGTAAGTCGGCGCGACAGGATTTGAACCTGCGACCTCTGCGTCCCGAACGCAGCGCTCTACCAAACTGAGCCACGCGCCGATTTGGTTATGTGCGAGATCAATATATGATATCACCTGTGCCTTCATCAGACACAAATGATATCATACTGATTTTTGCGGCATTCGTCAAGTGTTTTTTTAAAAAGTTTGCCGAGTTTTTGGATTTCCTGTTAAGCGGCGGCAAGGATTTACTGAACTGTGATAAGCTCATATTCCTGCACGCCGATCCCCAGCTCCTCTGCGGCGTCGATGGTGTGCTCACCGTTCCGTGTGGTTACCCGCTCCATGAAGTGGTCACGGCCGATGTCCCCGGATTTCTTTACCAGATCTATGCAGGCCCGGTCAATGGCTACGGGGTCAGTGGAGCAGAGGACTCCGATGTCCTTTAAGCATGGATCCTCGGCAATGGCGCAGCAGTCACAGTCTACGGACATATTGGCCATTACATTGATGTAGACGATCTCGTCATGGAAATGATCAACTACAGCAGATGCGGCCTCGGCCATGGATTCCAGGAAGGCATCCTGAGGAGGAAGATCATCCCAGACCACGGCCTGATCCTCAGCAGTGTGGTATTTGCCTGCAGAATGGATCTTCACTTTGCCGGCAGCGGATGCGCAGCCGATGGACAGCTGTTTCAGCGCTCCACCGAATCCGCCCATGGGGTGTCCTTTGAAATGGGACAGTACCAGCATGGAATCATAGTTCAACATATTCTTTCCGATAATATCTGTGTCCAGATGGCGATGATCTCTGGAACCAGGGAAGCGGGAGATGGGGATCTCCACATCCGGACCTTCCCGGTCCATCAGATCCACATGAAAATACCGGTTCCATCCGTGGGCTTCGATCAGCTTCAGGTGCTTTTCGGAGGTGTTGCGTTCTCCTGAATAGGCGGTATTACATTCTACAACCGTTCCTCCCACATATTCGATCACCGGTTTCCAGAATTCGGGATGAAGGAAATTCTGATTGCCGGCTTCGCCGGAGTGTACCTTTACGGCGATGTTCCCTGTAAGCTTCTTTCCCAATGCGTTGTACATTTTTACGATAGATCCGGGAGTGATCTCTTTTGTGAAATAAACCTTGGATACAGAGCCCATGGTGTGTTCCTCCTTATGTTGTTTTCCGCGGCAGCGGATATGACAGGCATATCCAAATGGCAAGGCAAAGTGCTGTCTTCATTATAGCGAAAATGCCGCTTTTACGCAAATGTATGTTGTGTCTGTTGATGGACGGACGATGTCGGATATTCTTAAAAGCTGCTGTGTCGCTTCTTGATTTATCCGCCGCGGAAACGTATAATGAGACTGATTATCGACAATGAGGTGCGACATGAAGATCGGATTTTATGATTCCGGGATCGGCGGGCTGTCTGTGCTGCATGAAGCATACCACCAGCTCCCGGAGGAAGAATATCTTTTTTATGCGGATACGGATCATGTGCCCTACGGGACGAAGGAGAAGGAAGAGATCCTGGGCTTCGCCCGGGAGAGCGTGAATTTCCTTGTGGAGCAGGGCGTTGACGCGGTGGTGATCGCATGCAATACGGCCACCAGTGTGGCAGTGGAGATCCTCCGGCAGGAATACAGCCTTCCCATCGTCAGCATGGAGCCGGCAGTGAAGCCGGCAGTGGAGCATGCGGATCACGGGCGGATACTGGTGATCGCTACGCCGGTTACCCTCCGGGAGGCAAAACTGAAGAATCTGATCGACAGAGTGGATGAACGGCACCAGGTGGACCTTCTGCCCATGCCGGAGCTGGTCCGGTTCGCGGAGACGGAGAAGTTCTCCGGCGATGAAGTGCTGCACTACCTGGAGGATCGCTTCAAACAGGTGGATACATCGAAATACAGTACCCTGGTCCTGGGGTGCACGCATTTCAACTATTTTAAAGATCTGTACCGGCAGTTTTTCCCCGGAAATATACAGCTTATGGACGGCAACTATGGGACTGTCCGGCATCTGGCCCATCGGCTGGGGATCGAACGGCGGAAGGATTCAGAGCGGATCATTTTCACAACAAGGTCGGAAATGCTCCGTAATACGGTGTATTTTGCCTCGGGTAGAAAAGTGGAGGATCCGGGAATGCTGGAGCATTTCCGAAGGCTGCATAACCGGTTGGAGGATATGCGGGAGATCCAATAAAGGAGGGGGAGAAGAAAATGGCAAGCTGTGATACCTGTGCGTATTTTGCGTACGATGATGATTTTGAAGACTATGTCTGCGATATCAATATGGACGAGGATGATTACCGCAGATTGGTGGAGAGTAATTACAAAGAATGTCCGTTTTATCGGGATGGCGATGATTACAAGGTGGTAAGGCATCAGATGTAGGAAGAAGCCCCGCTCAGGTTCGAGCATGAATGAACCGGAGCGGGGCTTTCTTTCTGGGCGCTGCAGGAAACACTGTTCACATAGGCGAGTGCGAGTGTCTCACATTTTGATGTGAGGCCCATAAATGTGGGCGCAAACCTCTCAGGCGGGGAGCATATCACAGTCTTCTGCGTATTTCCACAACCTTGCCGATGATCTCGACGGATTCCACATCACTGAGATCCAGATCGGGAATGGATGGCTGGGCGGCGGATAGAAAGGTTGTACATTTTCCTTTTCGCCATATACGGATCAGTTCTTCGGAATGATTGATGCGGATCGCGGCCAGATCGCCGTTGGCAAGGGAAATGTTTGGCTGAATGATGAGCAGATCACCGGCCCGGATGTCCGGACACATGGCGTCATCGGGAGCGGTTATGCCGAAACAGGAGGGAGCATGACCGGCGGAAACGCTGGACAGAAGATAATCTATGGGGAATGCGCCTTCCGTCGGAAAGGTGGAATATACGGGAATATACAGAATATCCTCATCGGGATTCATGGGAACATTAAACCCCATAAGCCATAGCGGATCAACCCTGAGGACCGCCCCCAGACGTTGGCTGCTTTCCGGGGAGGGTTTATGACTGCCGTTGATATACTGGCTGATGGAGGCTCTGCTGACGTGGGCAGAAAGAGAAAGCTTCGTGGCATTCAGTCCACGTAAGCGCATGATCTCCGATAATCTTTTGGCGATGAGGATATGTTTCATGAAAGACCTGTTTTATTTCTCCGGCTTCCGCTGATCTTTATTCTCGTAGGTCTTATCGGGCGAATCAGACAGGCCGAGCAGATAGTCAGCAGATACATGATACAGCTTGCAAAGGGTGATCAGATGACGGACAGGAAGCTCGCTTTTTCCCAGCTCATAGCGAGAGTACATGGTCTGGGATGTGCCCAGGCAATGTGCCAGGTAATCCTGAGAATAGTCAGAATCTACTCGTAGATTTTTTATCTTGACGATGAAATCCATAACCTGATGTCCTTTGTTCTGCGCGTAAGATTAGTAAAAAAATAACTAAGTCAAGATAAGTATACGGATATTATCACTGAAATGCAGATATGAGTAAATATCTTTACTAAAGAAGTTGGATTTTGCCTCCGAAGTAAAAAACTGTGGCACTACATCTTGTTTCGTTGTAAAATGAAGTGTAGTGCCATTTTTACTGATCGTAACAAAGGATGGATTATGGACGAGACGAACAAAGATGAGTTGATTATCGGAACAGAGTCTTTCTCCTCCCGTTTTTTTCTGGGGTCCGGGAAGACTTCACGATATACCAGGGAACTGATCAATTCCGCCATTGAATATGCCGGCGTGGAAATGATCTCCGTGGCGGTCCGGATGCTTGATACGCCCGCAAATCCGTTGGAAATGATCCCGAAAGGCGTGAAGATCCTTTCCAATACGCTGGGAGCACATACGGCGGAGGAAGCAATCGCCATGGCCTTTACCGCAAGGGAGAAGGGGCTGGGCAATCGAGTGAAGGTCGAGATCATGAATGAGGGACCGTATCTGTTGCCGGATGCACCGGCTACGGTGGAGGCTACGAAGGTTCTGGTACGGGAAGGGTTTACGGTGCTGCCGTATTTTTATCCGGAGCTCCGGACGGGAAGGCAGTTGTTTGAGGCAGGCGCAGCGGCGCTGATGCCGTTAGCGTCTCCCAGTGGTTCCAGTAAGGGCCTGCAGACCCGGGATTTTATCGAGGATCTGATCCGGGAGATCCCTCTGCCCATTATCGTGGATGCGGGGATCGGCCGGCCGTCGCAGGCCTGCGAAGCCATGGAGCTTGGCTGCGCAGGGATCATGGCGAATACGGCTCTTGCCACTGCGGATGATCTGGGACTTATGGCGGAAGCCTTCCGGCTGGCCATTGCAGCAGGACGTGCAGGGTATCTGAGTCACAGGCATGAATTTGTGCCGGTACCGAAGCCGTGAGCGGATAAAGATCCTTCGGGCTGGCGCCCTCAGGATGACAAGGGAAAACTACGCCCGGGGATGACAAGGGAAAATAACGCCCGGGGATGACAAGGGAAAATGACGCCCTCAGGATGACAAGGGAAAATGACGGGAGCTGTGAGTGTTCTCGCAGCACATCGCACACGTAGTGTGCGTGCTGCGAATCATCAGCTGGGGGGCAAAATACCTTTTGACCCCGGCATCATAACATCCTCGATATGACAGGCAAAAATAATAAGCATATAGTAAGGAGCAAAAAATGATCAAGATTGGCAGAAATGACGCCTGCTGGTGCGGGAGTGGAAAGAAGTATAAGCAGTGTCATGAAGAGTTTGACCACCGGATCGAAATGATCCGCAAGCAGGGACATACGGTACCGGAACACAAGATGATCAAAACGCCGGAGCAGATCCTGAAGATCAAGGAAAGTGCGAAGGTGAATATCGAAGTGCTGGATACGGTGGCAGAGAAGATCTGCATCGGCATGAGCACGGAGGATATCGACCGCATCGTGTATGAGGTGACCACCAGGCATGGTGCGATCCCCGCGCCCCTGAATTATGAGGGATTCCCCAAGAGTGTATGTACCTCCATCAATGATGCGGTATGCCACGGCATCCCTTCGCCGGATGAGATCCTGCAGGACGGGGATATCATCAATGTGGACTGCTCCACCATCCTGAACGGATATTTCTCCGACTCATCCCGGATGTTCCTGCTGGGAAATGTTTCAGAGGAAAACCGCAAGCTGGTAGAGGTGGTTCGTGAAAGTGTTTATAAGGGACTGGAACAGGTGAAGCCCTGGGGATTCCTGGGGGATATGGGACAGGCTGTAAACGATCATATCAAGGCGCATGGATATTCCGTGGTACGGGAGATCGGCGGACATGGCGTAGGCCTGGAGTTCCATGAGGACCCGTGGGTTGGATATACCACCAAACGCGGAACGGATATGCTGCTGGTACCCGGAATGATGTTTACCATCGAACCGATGGTAAATATGGGCAAGCCGGATATCTTTGTGGATGAAGAGAATGACTGGACCGTATACACCGATGACGGATCCATGTCGGCCCAGTGGGAGATCCAGGTGCTGGTGACCGAGGATGGAAATGAGATCATCAGTTACTAAATAAACGGGGTAAAAAAGGTCTCAGGCAACGCGTCTGTGCGGTGGCCTGAGACCTTCATTGACCTATGAAAATGTGCAGCGGGAGTGTCCCTGCGTTTAGTCTGCCGTCAGGATCTCGGTAACGGATACCTGATCCTCCAGATGGTAGAAGCGGAATACGGCATTTACCTCTTCGACGATATCTCCGTCGATCTCGCCCTTACGGGCCATATCATACATGATCTGCATGGTCTGATTATGCGGAAAGCCTTCCTTGTAGGGACGTTCCTCGGTCAGAGCCTGATAGATGTCCACACAGGTCATGAGCCGTTCTTCCTGAGACAGATCCTTTGCGGTAAGGCCCATGGGATAACCGGTTCCGTCCAGCTTCTCATGGTGGTGGGATGCCCAGGTGGTGATATCCTGCATACCCTTGAGGTTTCGAAGGATCTCGTAGGTATAATGCGCATGATTCTTCATGACCAGGTATTCCTCATCGGTAAGCCTTCCGGGCTTCTTCAGGATCGAGTTGTGGATCATGAGCTTTCCTACATCATGAAGCGCACCGGCAAGGTAGTAGCGGATCGTCTTCTCCTGGCTGTAGTTGTAATGGATCGCCATATACTCGGCTTTCTTGGCAACGCCCAGGGAGTGCTTGCAGGTATAATGCGACTTGAAATCGATGATCCGCGCGATCAGGGTGGCCAGATTATGAACCTCCTGGGGCGTGTATTCATCGGAATGATGCTTGATGGAAGAACGAAGGAAGGAATCGATGTTATCAAACTGGAAGACCTTCATCTGCTTCTTCTTGAAGGAACCGCAGAAAGCATCGGATACCTCCTGTGAGAACAGCGTACCGGTGTTCATGCGCACGAAATTCACGATGTTCTGATAGTTTGTCTCACTGGGATCCATCAGATTGAAATTCGTGTCGATGATATCTCCGAGATGAATGATCTGCGCCTTGATGGGCGTGCGTCCGCTGACCCGGTGGAACGGGCCGGAACCGTCGGCATTTTCATGATGGAGCAGGATCACATCCCGGTTGTTTGTACGGAAGGGAAGCAGCTTGGTATTGATCTCACCGATGGTGCAGTGACGGATCAGGAAATCCATGGGGCTGTATCTGCGGCCGCCGTTGTACTTCATGTACTCGATCTCTTCCTGGTTGAACTCCGTCAGTGCATTGTCATGAAGGATAGAATAGGCTGCGATGTCGATCAGCTCGTTATCGGAAAGGCCGATGGCCTTACCTGTGAGGATGGAAATGGCTGCAATACGTTTGGAATGACCGGGAGTGACACCCAGGTATTCCGCTTCTGCAGCATCCAGCCCCAGAGAAACGGCGTATAAAACATCGTTAAGATTGATCTTCATCGCAAAATCCTTTATTTGACAGCTTCGTTTTAAAATGATGATGACTCAAATTCATTCACAGATTCTGTGAATTGTAAAAAATCATTCACATTTAATGATAACGCAGAAACGGAAAACTGTAAAGAGAGAGTTTGGAATGAAACGTGAAAATTCTTCGAAATTTAACACATATGTCTGCATCGATCTGAAGTCTTTTTATGCGTCCGTGGAATGCGTGGAACGAGGACAGGATCCCCTTCGAACGAACCTTGTGGTGGCGGATGCGTCAAGGACGGAGAAGACCATCGTTCTGGCAGTCACGCCTTCGCTGAAGGCCTATGGGATCCCCGGACGGCCCAGACTTTTTGAGGTGGTACAGCGGGTCCGGGAGGTAAATGCCCTGCGGCAGCGCCGCAATGAGAACCGGCCCTTTACCGGAGAATCGGTGGATGCAGGGGAACTGGACCGGGATCCGAATCTGGCCCTTGCCTATATCGTGGCACCCCCGAGAATGGCCCATTACATGGAATACAGTGCGAAGATCTACAGTATCTATCTGAAATATGTGGCTCCGGAGGACATTTTCCCTTACTCGGTGGATGAGGTATTCATTGATGTGACGGCCTATCTGTCCACCTATAAAACATCGGCCCATGAGCTGACCATCCGGATGATCCGGGATGTGCTTTCCCAGACCGGGATCACGGCAACGGCGGGGATCGGGTCGAATCCCTATCTGGCCAAGGTGGCCATGGACATCGTGGCCAAGCATCAGCAGGCCGACAAGGATGGGGTACGCATCGCGGAGCTGGATGAAATGTCCTATCGAAGGCTCCTCTGGACCCATGAGCCTCTTACGGATTTCTGGCGGATCGGCAGCGCTACGGCAAGAAAGCTGAGAAGCAGGGGGCTGTTTACCATGGGGGATGTGGCGAGATGCTCCCTGACCAACGAAGATATGCTCTATCATATGTTCGGCGTAAATGCGGAGCTTCTGATCGATCATGCCTGGGGCTATGAGCCTGTGGAAATGTCGGACATCAAGAATTACAAGCCGAAAATGAACTCTCTCTCCTCCGGCCAGGTGCTGTCGGAACCCTATCCGGCGGATAAGGCAAGGCTGGTGGTGCATGAGATGACGGACCTTCTGGTGTTGGATCTGGTGGAGAAGGGGCTGGTTACGGATCAGATGGTGCTGACCATCTGCTATGATGTGGAGAATCTCGCGGATGAGAAGAAGAAAGAGGCCTATCAGGGAGAGGTAAAGGCGGATTACTATGGGCGGATGGCACCGAAGAACGCCCACGGGACCGCGAATCTTTCCGGCTTCACCTCTTCGGGAAGAGAGATCATCAGTGAGACGCTGGCTCTGTTTGACCGGATTGTTGATCCGACTCTTACGGTGCGGCGGATATATGTGGTGGCCGGCAGGGTGTATCCGGAAAAGGACGCCCCGAAGCCGGACGAGACCAAAGGCAGGCAGATGGACCTATTCTCGGATTTTACGGAGGAAGGCCTTCGGGCAAAGCGGGAGAAGGAAAAGGAAGAAGAAAACCGCCGGAAGGAACGGAACATCCAGAAGGCTGTTCTGGATATTCAGAAAAAATACGGTAAAAATGCCCTTCTTAAGGGCATGAACCTGGAGGAGGGCGCAACCTCCCGGGACCGCAACCGGCAGATCGGAGGTCACAAGGCATAGAAATGACGGATAAAAAGATAACCGGCTGGCATACCGTTGTGGGAATGAACATCGAGGAGATGCCACAGGCCGCAAAGGATGCGGAGGAACGCTACGGAGATATCCTGCAGCTCAGTCACCCGGAACCGAAGAATCATCCGCGGATGTCCATTGAGGCCCGCGCGGCGCAGTTCGCCCCATTTGCGGCCCTCACCGGATACGAAAACGTTATCGAGGACGCGGTGGAAACGGTGCGGGAGGATTACAGCAAAAGATAAAAAACAAAGGGTTTGTATTTTACACTATGAAACTACTTGCATTTCCGAAGAGAACCATGTAGAATTGTGCTATTAGCACTCGCGTTTAATGAGTGCTAAAACATAGACGGAAATGAAATAAGCCATGAGGGGCATTTCATACATTTTCCATATATCAGATATTTGAAAGGAATCATCCATATGATCGCTATACCGATTCATGACACTATATTGTTGCCGGACATCACCTTCTACTTTAAGAAGGACAGCTTTACGGACTGGGAAGTTGAACGGCTTGCACCGGGAGAAGAGATGATTTTCGCTTTCCTTACGGATGAGGCCGAGGATCTGCCGGATTCGGAGAACCATCCCACGAAGGAGCTGAAGGACCTGATCTATCCGGTGGGGATCCGGGCAAGACTGGAATCCGTGGATAATGAAGGCACCTATAAGATCCGCACGAAAAACCGGGTGAACATTACTTCCGTCACCGAGGAGGAGGATGGAAATGTGGAGGTGAATTTCACTGACCGCCCGGATCTGGAGGATCTGACGCCGGAGGAACAGGCCCGGAAATTTGCCCGGATAAGAGATGATTATCTGGAGTTTGTGAAAATGTTCCAATGGGGACTTTGGGCCCGTGGGCTGATCCTGCAGTGGAAAAATCTGAACGAACTGATCTGCACCATGAATCCTTATTTCAGTATGACCTGGGATGAGAAGATGGCCATCGTACTGACAGATAAGCTGTCCGAACGCTATCGTCTCATCGAGCAGGCAGCGTATGAATTTATCGAGATGGCCAAGGTGAACAATGAGGCCGCAAATCAGCAGCAGCAGGAGAACGAAAGTATTTATCGTGAAAATGCGCTGAAGAAGCAGATCGAGATCCTGCAGAATGAGCTGGATGATATGCATCCGGAGAATATCTCGGATGTCAGACAGTTTCAGAAGAAGATCGAAGAGTCCGGTATGAATGAGACGGCCCGGAAGGAAGCGGACAAGGTACTGAACCGGATGAAGCAGGAGGGGCAGAACGGCCATGAGTACGGCATGCTTTATGATTATCTGGACTTTGTGACCTCGCTCTCCTGGAAGAAACCGGAGCCTGCGGAGATCGATCTGATCCACGCAGGCGAGGTGCTGGACGCGGATCATTACGGCATGAAGAAGGTGAAGGACCGTATCCTGCAGCAGCTGGCGGTCATGGCCCTGAAGAAGCAGCAGTCAGGTTCGATCCTGCTGTTCGTGGGTGCGCCGGGAACCGGTAAAACCTCTATCGGACAGAGTATCGCAAAGGCGCTTGGACGGGAGTACGTCCGGATCAGTCTGGGGGGTATCCGGGATGAAGCCGAGATCCGCGGACACCGCAGGACCTATATCGGCGCTATGCCCGGCCGGATCATGGAGGGTGTAAAGCGCTCCGGCGTATCCAATCCGGTGGTGGTGCTGGATGAGGTGGACAAGCTGGCGAAGGAATATGGCGGAGATCCCGCCAGTGCCCTTCTGGAGGTGCTGGATCCGGAGCAGAATTTCAGCTTTACGGATCATTATATGAATGTACCCTATGACCTCTCCAATGTGTTCTTTGTCTGCACGGCAAACCAGCTGGACACCATCCCCGAGCCGCTGCTCAACCGGATGGAGGTCATTGAATTCCCCGGTTATTCGGAGCTGGAGAAGGAGAGCATCGCGAAGAAGCACCTGATCCCCAAGGCCTATGAAGCCATGGGCATCAAGAAGAGTCAGCTGAAGATCTCTGATACCGCCATCCGGAAGGTGATCCAGGAGTATACCATGGAATCCGGCGTCCGGGGGCTGAAGAAGAGGATCGAAGGCATCTGTCGTCACGCCGCGGTGCGCCTCGTTAAAGGAGAGAAGAAGCTTTCCGTGATCCCCGGAAATCTGAAGGAATATGTGGACGGCCACGGCATCCATCGGGATAAGGTGGAGAAGAAGGTGGTACCGGGGATCGTTACCGGACTTGCCTGGACGGCAGCCGGCGGCGAGATCCTTTACATTGAGACCAAGAAGGTCAGCGGTACGGGCCAGGTGATCATCACCGGCCAGCTGGGAGACGTGATGAAGGAGTCCTTCTCCATCGCCATTTCCCTGGTGAAGGAAATGTTCCCGAAGGAGACAAAGGACCTGCAGAAATACGATCTGCACATCCATGTGCCCGAAGGCGCAGTACCCAAGGACGGACCTTCCGCCGGGATCACCATCACCACGGCACTGGCCTCCCTCTTTACCGGAAGGAAGGTGGATCCCACCCTGGCCATGACCGGAGAGGTATCCCTTCGCGGAAATGTAATGCCCATCGGCGGTCTGCCGGAGAAGCTTATGGCTGCAGTACGGGCCGGAGTGAAGCTTGTGTTCATTCCCAAGGAAAATGTGGAGGATCTGGAGGACATTCCCGAAGAAGTAAAGAAGGAACTGACCATAACGCCGGTGGAAAAGATTAAGGATGTGCTGGAGAAGACGGGGATCCTTAATGCGTAGAACCACTATACCGGTTTTGAGGTATTTAAGATCGCAAAGGGTAAAACAATGCGGATCGACGGAGTGGAATATACCTTCAACTGGCGGGGGTATCTGATACAGTAAAAGAAAATGAGTGGAGGGGTATCCCCTCCGCTCTTTTTGATAATGTAAATAAATTTTGTGGAAAATGACATTGTCTGACAATAGCAAAAATGGTAAAATATGAATAAGTATGCGCATGTAAAGTGACACTGTACACAGAGCCGCTGAACCGGGTTTCCGGTTGATGTTTGCGGTTCAAAAAATCAAAAAGGAGCGAAGGCATGGAAAAAAGGAAATGGCGACGGATACTTGCCCTGGTACTTGCTGTACTGATGGTGGTATCTCTGGTGCTTCCGGGAAAACTGTCCTCCCGGGAGAGGGCTTATGCAGCAGGTGAGGATGATATAACCTCCTTCCTGAAGAATGTCGATTTATACGAGGCAGGAAGCAGTACGCCGAAGGATATCGCATGGTTGATCGATTCGGAGAAGACCTATGGGATGCACGTGAATTTTGCGGAAAGCGATGCAGGGGACAAGCAGTTCCATATGGATCCGGATAACCGTACATTCACCTATGCTTTTCCGGCGGGTGTGAAGGTTACCCAGGTGCATTCTCCCCTTACGATCCTGATCAATGACAGTCAGAGTATCGAGGGAACAACCTATGCACCGACGCTGGTGGGGGATCATTATGTGATCACCGGTACATTTGCAGATGATGCTTCTCTTCGGGATTCCCGAAATGTGAAGTTTTATCTGGATTTTGACGTGCAGTTTGAAGAAGGACTGGACGAGCTTGACTTCGGGAACAATGTAAAGATCCCGGTGCAGTATGATTCCGAGTCCAAGGTGACGGTTGAAAAGACCGGCTTCTATTCCACGAATGATGGCAAGGCACATTTCACGGTTACCGTTCATTCCAAACGTACCAACCACAATGTCAGAGTAGTGGATACACTGACAGGAACGGCTTTTACCGGTCTTACCATCGATTCCATTACCTCCGGCCGTACAGACATTTCCGGTTCGGTTACGACGAACACGAGTGCAAACGGGTTTGATCTGGTCATCCCCACGATGACAGACGGTCAGAGTGTGGTCATTGATTACTCCGTGGATATCGATTATTCAAAGATTTCAGAGAACGGAACAGGCACGGAGACAGGCAATACCGTGGATGTAACAAGTGATGAGGATCCGACTCCGGATCCGGTTCCCTATAATCTGCAGAATAAGATCACCTATACAAACCTTAGAAAGGGTGCGTCAATCTCCGGTCTGAATGCAGATAACAGCAAGACCATCACTTATACGGCAAACTACAATGATGCTTGTATAGTTCCCATGAATGGAGTGACGCTGACGGATGTCATCAGCGGTGCTGGGGTTACTTATCCCGCAGATCTCAAGCTGAACATTTCAAAGTATGACAAGTCCGGAACACTGGTAGCTGAGAGTGAAGTGTCTCCGGCAACTCTTAATGATACGAAGTGGACCTACAAGCTGACGGATACAACTCCCTACAGGTATGAGATCAAATACGAGGTAAAGGTTCCCGCTGACGCGATGACCTCAAACACGAACATCAGTAATACCATCACGGATGACAGAGGACACAAAGGCACTGCGGGGATCGATGTGGGGCCTGATGCCCTTGGTATAGCGAAATCCGTGATTGACGTGGATGCGGTAAATAAAGAGGTCACATGGAATTTGATCATCAGTGTTCCGAAGGGAGGCCTGGGTGTCAATACTACGGTCACGGATTCGGTTCCCGCAACCTGGGTGGACGGAACTGAGGCAGTTGAAAACCTGATCCAGGGAAGCTTCACCCTGCTTTCCAATAATACAGGTGCGACCATTGATTATTCGGTGACCGAGGATACAGATCATAAGAAATTTGTTATCACATTTCCAAATGGGATCACAAATGGCACAGGTCAGGACCAGGAGGTGGAGTTTTCCTATAAGACGGCGATCAGTGATGCGTGGGTGGCAAAATCCGCAACTGAGACCTGGATGCAGGATCACACCAATAATGCAGAGATCAAATCCGGAACTCAGACCGGTCGGACTTCGGCAACGGCTAAGGTCGTTCCGCCGACCATCAAAAAGAGTTCTTCGGGCAAGGCTACGGACGGTTCGGGATATCCGGTTTATAAGTTCGAGATCGTAGTGGCGAATCCCACGATTCCGCTGGTTCTGGAGGATACCTTTGATCCGGAGCTGGAACTGGTGACACAGGACACAGCCTATGCAAATGCGCCGCGTATCTGCAGCGGTAACCAGTATTATCAGGGAACGAATGAAACAGCTATCCTTCCCGGTAATATTTCCACCGGAGCGGGTTCCTTCCGTATGTCTCTGGATGAAAGCTATATCTACGGTTCAGACTCGCACTACAAGATCAGCTATGCGCTGAGGGTGAAGAGTACAGGTGCATACCGACGTCTCGCTCAGCGTGTTGCGGATACAGGGAAAGATAAGCTCGTACTTACGAACACCGCTAAGGTGGGGGAGATCAAGGACGATCTGACCTTTGACTTTGAGTATTCACCGGTCACAAAGAGCCTGACAAATGAGAACCAGTTCCCTGAGACAGGCGAGGGAGTAAGCCTCTACTCGGCAGTCGCACAGTATCAGGTGGTGATCAATCCCCTGGCGCTTACACTGAACAACGGTGAGCCCATGACGGCTACGGATACATTTACGAATCTGGCCATCGACTATACATCCATCAAGTTTGTTCCGAGTGATGCCGGGATCACCTGCAGTGCCAGCGGTAATATTCTGACGATCCGTAATATCCCGGATGCGACACAGGTCACTATGACTTACAGCTCCCGTCCTTCCGGTACTCCGGGTGCTGATGGCAAGCTTACGATCAGTAATGAATTTGAGACCTCCGGCCACCTGGCAGTTTCCAGAAAATCCTTTAAGGTGAAAGCGGACGCCGGCGGAACCGGTTCCATTCGCCATATTAAGATCTTCAAGCATGATGACGATGATCTTCTGAAGGGTCTGAAGGGCGCCTCCTTCAAGATGTATGATGCCAACAAGGTGCCGATGAAGTGGAAGGCCGGCTCGGCGATGGGTGCTCCTACAGAGGATGTTGTGATCACGACGAACGAGAACGGTATTGCTGTTCTCAGTCAGTATGATGTGGACTTTAAGTCCTCTGATGATACCTACAAGAACGTATACTATCTGAAGGAGATCAAGGCTCCGGATGGATATTTGGTCAGAGATACATGGTATCAGTTCATGGTGATCGAAGGAACAGATCCGGACTATACGAAGTTTGAGTATGTAGACGGCGATATCATGAAGATCCGGAACAATAAACCGAACTTCTATTTCACCAAGGTAAATGAGAAGGATGAGCCGCTGGCCGGTGCAGAATTCACGCTTTATGACGAAGGCAAAACATCGCTTGGCATTACGGCAGTTTCCGATGCAGAGGGTATCGTATCCTTTAAGGACCTTCCGGTTGCGGCAACAGGAGACACTACACTGTATATCAAGGAGACAGCAGTGCCTGATCCTCAGTATGCGCTGGATGAGAACTACTATAAGATCGTTTTCACCCATGATGCAGACGGTAATCTGAAAGAGAAGGAAAGAGATATTCCGGCCCGGTTCCCGAATACCAAAGAAGAACCGAAGACCTCTGTAACACTGGAGAAGATCCTGGATACCACATCGGTTGCAGGTACGGCTGTAGAGGCTACCGTGAAGGCACAGAGCTTCCCCATTGAATTTACACTGACAGCACCTGCTGGAAAGGCCATTCCGGCTTCGGTTACCGCAGTGGTTACCAAGGTAGACAGCACGAAGGAGAATCGTGAGATCCCCCTGACCAATGGTGCAGGAACCGTATCCCTGGCCGGCGGTGAATCCGCGAAGATCAGCGGGCTTCCCAGAGGAACCGAGTATGTGGTGAAGGAGACCGCAGACCGGGATCTGGAGACAAAGGGCTTCGTCTATGATAATACAGCGACGTCCAACGGTTATACAGGAACTCTGGCGAATGACGGCACAACGAAGGTGACGGTAACCAATGGTTATGGTATGCCGAAGACCAGCCTTAAGGTGTCGAAGATCTGGGATGATGAGAACAATAAAGGCGCGGTTCGTCCGAATGACATTTCTGTTCAGCTGAAGAGCGCTGTGACTGCCGCAACGGCAGCAACTCCTGTGGGAGCAGCAGTAACACTGAATGCAGCGAACAATTGGTCGTACACTTGGAACAGCCTGGATAAGTTTGACGCAGATCTGAATGAGATTAACTACAGCGTGGCAGAAACGGATGCGACCGTACGGGCACTTTCGGTTTGCTATGACGCCGGAAATCCGGTGAAGGTCGTAGATCCTTTTGCTGCAGCGGCATACACAATTACAAATACGCTGAAGACCGGGGATCTTACGGTTACAAAGAGTGTGGTAAGCTCTACTCCTGCTGATAAGCAGAAGTCATTTACATTTACCGTAACATTGAATAATACATCCGTAAACGGCACTTTCGGGGACATGACCTTTACCGATGGCGTTGCAACCTTCACCCTGAAGGATGGTGAATCGAAGACGGCTACAGGCCTTCCGGTAAGCGTTGGCTATACCGTAACTGAGGCCTCAACAGATGGCTTTACCACCACGAAGACCGGAGATACCGGAAGCATCAGCACGACGGCATCCACGGCAGCCTTCACCAATACAAAGGAAGAGGGAAGCCTGGTTGTAAAGAAGACGCTGGTTTCCGATCTGGCGGCAGATGCGGATCAGAGCTTTGCCTTTACCGTGACGCTGAGCAACACTGCAGTGAACGGTACCTATGGAGATATGACTTTTACGAATGGTGTGGCAACCTTCACATTGAAGGGCGGCGAGACCAAGAGCGCAGTCGGCCTTCCGAAGGGAACAACCTATACCGTTACAGAGACAGCAGATGCAAGCTTCACCACCACGAAGACCGGAGACACCGGTTCCATAAGTGATGCGGCAGTAACCGCAGAGTTTACCAACACAAGAAAGACCGGAGACCTTACAGTTACCAAGACGGTAGTAAGTTCAACGGCAGCGGATAAGACGAAGGACTTCACATTCACCGTAACGCTGGATGATACGACCATCAGTGGAACCTATGGTGGAATGACCTTTACCGACGGTGTTGCAACCTTCACATTGAAGGATAGCCAGTCGAAGACCGCAACCGGTCTTCCGACAAGCGTGGGCTATACCGTAGCTGAGACTGCAGCAGATGGATTTACCACCACGAAGACCGGAGATACAGGAAGCATTAGCACGACGGCATCGACAGCAACCTTCACCAATACGAAGGAAGAAGGAAGCCTGATCGTAAAGAAGACCCTGGTTTCCAATCTTGCGGCAGATGCAGATAAGGACTTCAGTTTTACCGTAACGCTGGGTGATTTAACGCTGAGCGGAACTTATGGTGACATGACTTTCACTAACGGCGTAGAAACCTTCACATTTAAGGGCGGCGAGACCAAGAGTGCAGTAGGTCTTCCGAAG
>JAGBNH010000019.1 GCA_017634475.1 Eubacterium sp. | reverse complement strand
CCTCGGGCATCTGTCCCTTGTCGAATCCCTCCGGCAGATTCTCCGGATCAAAACCCTCGGGCATCTGTCCCTTGTCGAATCCCTCCGGCGGTGTCATCTCGCCTTCATTTCCCGATCCGTTCCGGGGCATCATGCCCCCGAAGCCCCCACGGCCGCCCATCATCTGGTTGGTCATGGTGTTGGTCTCCTTCCCGTTCTCGATGATGGTTCCGCCGTTTACCGTGGCCGTTCCGTCATAATCGAATGTAGACTGTCCGGATATGCTGATGGTTCCGCCGTTTACGGTGATATTTCCGTTGACATCCACGCCGTCCGTATCTCCCTGCCCCATAACGATGGTGGTCTCTCCGCCATTGAATTCCACATAGGGCGTTCCGATGGAGTTGGACTTCTTGGCGGCGTTGATGCCGTCATCGCTGGCGGAAATGTTGATGGTCCCGCCGTTGATCTGGATCTGTGTAGCCTCGATGCCCTCAGCTGCAGTGATATTCAGGGTTCCGTCATCTATCTGGGCATAGGTCGTTGCATGGATTCCGTCATCCGCAGCCTTGATGGACAGGGTTCCTCCGCCGATATAGACATATCCCGTGGTATCGTCCTCATCATCCTCTGCGTGAAGCCCGTCATTGCAGGACTGAATGTCAATGCTCCCGTCTGCAACCACAACAGAATCATGGGCTTCGAAGGCTGTACCGGAGCAGTTCACCACATAGGAACCGCCGGCGATCTTCAGGTCATCCTTGGATACTACGCCGTTATCCGACGAAGCGATCTCCAGGGTTCCCAGACCGTTCAGGGTAAGGTCATCCTTGGAGAAGATCACGCCATCCGTGTTGGTATCACCGTCTGCCGTAAAGGCTCCCGTTACGGACAGTGCGTTTGTGCTGCCCTCGGTGGTGGTGATGAACACCTTATCCGCACTCTTCACATAGATGCAGGGCGCGCTGCTGTTGGTGATGGTAACGCCGTCAAGAACGAGCTGCACCTTAGCGGAATCCTCGGCTTCCACCAGGATCGTGGCCTCCGATGCGGATCCGCTGATCAGATATACGCCCTCTTCCGTGATGGATACGTTCTGTCCATCGCTCAGGGTGATGGCCTTTGCAGACGATGTATCCGCCGTCTGCGTCATATCCCGTTCGGAGAATTCATTTGCTCCGTCGATCCAGCTGCCGGAGGTGGCGGACACCTTCTCTGTCATTCCCTCTCCCAGCTCCACCTCCGTGTCTCCGGAGCTTTTGGAAGTTGTTCCCGCATTTGATGTGGCGCTTTCCTTTACTGCTGTTATGGTATTTCCCGTTCCTTCTGCAGATGTTCCGCAGGCTGCAAACGAACCTGCAAGCATCATGGCTGCAACGATGACAAGTGCTTTCTTTCTCATATTTCATTCCTCCCTTCGTACCGTATTTCTTCGGTGTATGTCTGCACTATAGAGAGTCAACCTTAAATCATTCTGAAATAAAAAAAAATCTTTTAAAAAAGGAAACAGGCTTCAAACCTCCCGCAAGTAACACATGCTGCCCACCATAAGGAAGTAATCCGCCTGTTTCTAAATTCATATTCGGTATAATGAATTTACGGCATCAGTATAACAAGTGAATTTGGACAAAAGAAGGACAAGAAAAATCGAAACTTGTAATTGTATTCATTCCGGAAAATCAGTATAATTGAAGTGGTTCTTCTCTTATAAAGAGACACCTGCGGGGAGGTAAAAGATAATGAAAAAACGATTGGTTACAAGAAGTGATTTTGACGGTCTGGTCTGCGCCATGCTTCTGAAGGAGATCGATCTGATCGACGAGATAAAATTCGTTCATCCCAAGGATGTACAGGACGGAAAGGTGGATATATCGGAAAATGATATCACCACCAACCTTCCCTTTGATCCGCGGGTAGGTCTGGCATTTGACCACCACGAAAGTGAACTTCTCCGAAACAAGGAAGAGGATTATCGGGGAAGATATATCATTGACGGGGACGCAAAATCCGCGGCAAGAGTAGTTTATGATTATTACGGCGGCAAGGACACCTTTACCCGCGTATCCGACGAGATCATGTGGGCGGTAGACAAGGGGGACAGCGCCGACTTCACTGTGGATGAGATCCTGAATCCCACGGACTGGGTGCTGATGAATTTCCTGATGGATGCCCGTACCGGACTTGGGCGCTTCCATGATTTCCGCATCTCCAATTACCAGCTGATGATGGAGCTCATTGATTACTGTGTGGATCACGGCATCCAGGATGTTCTTAAGCTTCCGGACGTGAAGGAACGTGTGGATATGTATTTTGCACAGCAGGAGCTGTTCAAGGAGCAGCTGAAACGGATCACAAAGATCCATGACAAGGTAGCCGTGATCGATCTTCGAAACGAAGAGACCATCTATACCGGCAACCGCTTCATGGTTTACGCCATGTGGCCGGAGACCGAGCTTTCCGTACATGTGGCCTGGGGCTTCCGTAAGCAGAACACTGCGGTCATGATCGGCAAGTCCATCGTTAACCGGTCATCGAAATTCAACATCGGCGAGCTCTGCCTGTACTACGGCGGCGGCGGTCATGCAAATGCAGGGACCTGCCAGCTGGAGAATGACCAGATCGACACCGAACTGCCCATCATCATCGACAAGCTAAACGGCTTACGCCCGATCCAGGATCCAAAGTAATGGATCGGATCTCATAAGGCATATGAAGTGAAGAAAAGGGCGAAAGAGCGCATGTCTCTTTTATTCACAGATACAGCAAATGGAAGGAGAGGGCATATGATCTTCAGCAAATCCGAAAATCAGCTTATCCTTTATTTCACAGGCCGCATTGATTCGGCCAATGCCAATGGGGTGGATAATGAGATCAAAAACATTATTACCGAGAACATCCCCGATCTTTCCCATCCGCCGGAAGTGATCTTCAACCTGAAGGAGCTATCCTACATATCCAGTGCGGGACTCCGGATCCTCCTGAATTACCGGAAAAAGAAGCTGCTCAGCAAGCTTACGGAGGTTTCAACCGAAGTCTATGAGATCCTGGAGGCCACCGGGTTTCAGCAACTGATCCCCACGGAGAGAGCGCTCCGGTCGGTGGACATCACCGGCTGCAGCATCATTGCCCAGGGCGGGAACGGCGTGATCTATCACCTTCCCGGCGACGAGATCGTTAAGGTTTACGTAAACGGGACCGATATGGAAGACATTCAGCGGGAACGGGAATACGCCCGCCGGGCATTTCTGTCCGGGGTACCCACCGCCATCTCCTATGACGTGGTAAAATGCGGAGAGTATTACGGTATCGTTTTCGAGTGTGTAAATGCCGATACCCTGTCCAGGCTTCTGATGACCGATCCCTCTTCCCTTCCTCAGCTTGCTGCGGAATACGCCCAGCTGATGCTGACGCTGCACCGTACACACATTACGGATCCTCAGATTCCACGGATCTCCGAACTCTATCATTCCATCGCGGACAGAGCTGCAGAATACTATACCCCGGAGGAGGTGGAGCTGTTTCACCGGTTGATCCGTGCCATCCCGGAACGGGATACCATGGTCCACGGAGATCTGAACTCCAATAACGTCATGCAGCAGGGCTCCGAGCTGCTCCTTATCGATATGGCCGAGGTGAGCAGGGGAAATCCCATTTACGACCTGTTTTCCGTCTATTTTGTCCATGTCCTGAACATCAGCTTCGAACCCGGCGCAGTGGAGCATTTTCTGAAGCTTTCCGAAGAACTGTCCCGGAAGCTCTGGGACGCCGCAGCAGGGATCTACTTTAAAGAGAGCAAGGATATGAAGCGGATCGAATCCATCCTGAAGAAGCTGGCCGCCTTCCGTGTAGCCATCCTTCCGGTTCTCTTCCGGCGGATCGAACAATCCGGCCGGCTCACGCGGTTTACGGATTATGCCAGAAAAGAATTATTCCCCCATATACCGGAACTGGAGCAAGAGGTGAAATGGCTGGACGAGCTGGTCCGGAGCCTGGTAGAATAATCCCGCTCATCGACAATAAGCACATAAAAACAGCCGTCCAATGGGCGGCTGTTTTTATGTGCTTATTCCGTCTGATCCTCAGGCCTCATCCTTAACTACCTCGATCACATCACAGAGGCTTACGGCAAGGATATCGTCAACGAAGGGACTCTTCACAAAGATATTGGTTATACCGATCCTGCGGTACAGACCATCTTCACCGATCTGACGAACCATCAGCTCTACCGTCTTTTCCCCGCGCTGGTAAGCTTCGATCTGCTTCTTCACGCTGAAGGTCTCCTTATAGAGCTCCCGATCATCCGGATGGATGGCAGGAAGACTGTTAACGAGACGCTCCTCCAGAGAACTGGTCACCGGGAAAGAATTGGATTCCAGATCATCATGTCTGGTGACATAGTAACTGTTCCGGCTCAGATTCATGTAGGTTACCGTGGGGTACTTGATAAAGAATGCATCCACCAGCAGCGCTGCGGCAGCGGTGGGGGCCTGGGTCACCAGGATATCCTCCGGCTCAACCTCTGTCTGGATCTCTTTATACCGGGCAACAAACTCATCCTCCGGCATGGGCTTATCATAGAGATAACCCTGAACCACCTTACAGCCGCTGGTACGCAGGAAGCTCAGCTGCTCTTCCGTCTCGATACCCTCTGCAACCGTGTTGAGGTGCATCTTATTCGCGATATTGAAGATGCTTTCCAGCACCATACGATCCACTTCGTTGTCATGCTCGGCATCGAAAAGGGACCGGTCGATCTTGATCACGTCGATGGTAATATCCGACAGGAAGCCCAGTGTGGTAAAGCCCTGACCTACATCATCCAGCGCCACACGGAAATCCTCACGACGGATATCCTCCAGAAGATAGCGGATCTCCTCAGGACTCTCCATCATGGAGGATTCAGAGATCTCGATGATGATCAGGCGGTGCGGGATATTGTAGGAATCCGCGATCTCCTTCAGCCGGTTCACCGTATCTCCTTCATGGATATGCTTACCGGAGAAATTGATGGAGATCGGAAGCTTCGGCACATTCAGATCATCCAGACGGTTCAGGAATTCACAGGCCTCCCGTACCATATACCAGTCCAGGTCCATGATATCATCGGTAAGCTCCAGCTCCGGGATGAAATATCCGGGAAGAATGATCTTTCCGTCCTCATCCTGCCAGCGGGCAAGGATCTCGGCGGACCACACCTTACCGGTCAGTGCATCATACTGCGGCTGGAAATAGGGAATGAATTCTCTCTTCTCCATCGCCTCTCTAGCTTCTTCTACTACACCCATATGTACCTCCCCTCCGGTGGATCAAGCCCCGTCACACACACCCTTCTCCCCAAAATGTCTGCCGAAGCTCAATTCTCCATGAACGATATGCAAGTCAGATTCTGCTAACTTACTGATAATTTCCGGGATTCTGTCCCTGATTATACTGCTGATTCTGGTACTGCTGATTCTGATACTGCTGATTCTGATACTGCTGCTGCGGCTGCTGTGCCTGATACTGCTGATTCTGGTACTGCTGCTGCGGCTGACGCTGCGGTGCTGTCGGGATCTGGATACCCTGATGACGCATCAGCATATCCTGTCCGATCAGGATCGCATACAGGCCTCCCGGGATGCATGCATATGCGCAGGTCTCCATCAGTCCCCCAAACAGTGCCGATGCCACGCCGGCCCCATGGCTGTTGGATGCAACAATGATCATGTTTACGATCCCCACGACAACGATCCCCACTGCTGCGATCAGCAGAACCTTCTTAAGGGTTGTTCTTAAAACGCCTTCATTCTGTGCCATGATAATCCTCCTTCACTTCTCTTAAATCTGTGCACAAACTGCAACCTTTATTATACCTTATTCCGTTACATCGGGCAAGGTAAATGTAGTAATATCCTTCAGATCCATGGATTGCTCTTCCACCAGCCGGCTGGACTGCCGCTCGATGCAGCGTTCGAAGAAATTCCTGACCTCCCGGGCATTTGCAAAATGCTCTTCCTTGTTCTCCACCAGGTTATGGAAATGATCCTTCACGTGCTGATCCGCCT
>JAGBNH010000018.1 GCA_017634475.1 Eubacterium sp. | reverse complement strand
CTTCTTCCTTGCTGCTTCCTCGGCGGCCTTCTTCTTTGCTGCTTCCTCAGCGGCTTTCTTTCTTGCCGCCTCCCGCTTTGCCTCTTCCTGCTTCCGGCGATACTCTGCCTCCAGCCGCTGGATCTCGTAGTCACCCTCGTCGATCAGCTGCTGGTAGGAGGTGATCTCCCCGTTGGTGGAGTAGATCATTTCGTTGTATTCCTCCAGCTTGGCCTTCTTGCCTTCTTGGGTGATCTCCATGGCTTCCTGCTGGGCCTCGGTGTCGGCCTTCAGCTCCAGAACCTCATTCAGCTTGGTCTTCAGCTGTGTCTCCGCATCGTAAATGGTCCGCTTGATCTCCATCAGATCGTTCAGCTGTTTCTGGTCGTAGGAAGAAACCTGTTCCACATATTCGGTCTGATTGATGATGTTGGAGAAGTCGTCCAGTGAGACGAGAGCATCGATATAGCTCACATCCCCGTTCTCATAAGCGTAGGCGATACGCTCTTTCATACGTTCGTACTGATTGGCTTCTGCGATATAGGCGATCTGCAGATTCGACTCCGTTACGGAGATCTCTGCCTGGATGGCATTCCTGGACTCGGTGAGCTGGGCGATCTCGGCCTGATACTTGCCGAGCTCCTGGTCCAGCTGCGAGATCACCTCACGGATGTCCGTAGCCTTCACGTTCAGGTAGTTTAGCTTCTCCTGAGCCTCTTCCTTCAGCTTCTTGCGTTGTTCGTTCTTATATTGGATCTCTTTGATCTCATCCTTCTCATCTGCATAAACGGTATGATCACTGGGAGCAGTGAGGATCCCCGAAGGGATGATAAATGCAGCAGAGAGTACTGTTGCACAGAATATTTTACGGAATTGCCTAAAGTGTTTCATTTCTGTCTCCTTACGTGTAACATTTCTGTAATAAATAATAACACAGCTCCCAGAGTATGTAAAGAGTCAATTGCAGGATTCAGGTAAAAAAATATCCCGGTCCATAGATCACGGACCGGGATATCTGTCAACAAAGCATTGATTTATCAAGGTTTTTCATTATTTGTTTTTAGCCTGCAGCATTTGTGTCGAAATAATGTGATTTATTACAAATATATTAACCGACATGATAGCTGCCAGTAAATTAGTTTACATAATTCAGCGGGTTTACCGGATAACCATTCTTCCAGATCTCGAAGTGGAGATGGGCACCTGCGCAGATGCCGGTCATTCCGGAGTAGGCGATGACGGTTCCTGCTTCAACGTAATCTCCCGCACTGTATCCGGCGAAACCGGAGAGATGCTGGTACAGGGAGGTGATCCCGCCGCCGTGGTCGATCCGGATGTAATTGCCCCGGGCACCGCTGTAGGCGGTATACATGACACGGCCGGAGGACATGGCTACGACCTTGGTTCCCACGGAACAGCCTACGTCGATGGCCTGATGGTAGGAGGTGGCTCCTGCGGTAGGGGGTGTACGATAACCAAAGTAGGAGGTGATGTGATGACTGGCCGGACAGGGCCATACCCAGGTGCCGGAGGGTGTCACCTCGTCAAAGCTCTTGGAGGAACCACCGGAAGAACTGCTTCCGGAGGAACTGCCGGAGGAACCGGAAGAGCTTCCGGAGGAACCGCTGGAGGAACCGGAAGAGCTTCCGCCCTGAGACTGGTTCTTCTGATTCTCCGCCTCACGTTTCTTTCGTTCTGCTTCTTCTGCAGCCTTCTTTTTGGCTGCTTCTTCCGCCGCTTTCTTTCTTGCGGCTTCCCGCTTGGCTTCTTCCTGCTTCCGACGATATTCTGCTTCCAGACGCTGGATCTGATAATTACCCTCGTCGATCAGCTGCTGGTAGGTGGTGATCTCGCCATTGGTGGAGTAGATCAGCTCGTTGTATTCCTCCAGCTTGGCCTTCTTGCCATCCTGGGTGATCACTAGCGCTTCCTGCTGGGCTTCGGTATCGGCTTTCTTCTCCCGCACCTCTTCCAGCTTCTGCTGCAGCAGGGATTCCTGCTCCTGAATGTTCTTCTTGATGGCAAGAAGCTCGTTCAGCTGGTTCTGGTCGTACGCGGAAACCTGCTCTACATACTCGGACTGGTTGATGAGATTGGAGAAATCATCCAGGGCCACAAGAGCATCGATATACTGGATATCACCATTCTCGTAGGCGTAGGCGATACGTTCCTTCATGCGTTCATACTGATTGGCTTCTGCGATATAAGCGAGCTGGAGATTGGACTCGGTAACGGCGATCTCGGCCTGGATGGCGTTCCGGTCATCCACCAGCCCCATGATCTCCACCTGGTATTCGGCAATGGACTGATCCAGTTGGGCGATCACGTCCCGGATATCCGTAGCCTTCACGTTCAGGTAGCTCAGCTGCTCCTGGGCCTTCTGCTTCAGCTTCTCACGCTGTGCATTTTTGTACTGGATATCCTTGATGTCATCCTTCTCGTCGGCGTATACCACATACTGCTGATCCGTTTCCGGGGAGGAGATCACATCCGGAAGAACAAAGGCTGAGGAAAGGACCGCAGCGGTAAGGATGGTTCCGACTCTCCGAACAGTACGGGACTTGATTGTTTTTTTCTTGTTTTTGTACATTTTGAAAACCTCTTTTAGAATCTGCTTTTCACATGGAAAAAGTGTCATGAAAAATGGTTTGTTTGCACGAACAGCAATAATGATAACACAATCAATGTGTTATGTAAATTGGTATTCTAAATAAAGATGAGATCGGAATTTGGCGCATGTTACCATTCCCGCCGGGATTAAGAAAAATTGACTATCGTAACCTGCTGTGTTTTGTTAAAATAGAGAAAGTGAAAAGGATACGGAGGAACTACGTATGATCGAAGTGAAAAATGTATCGAAGACCTATGGAAAGAAGGCGCCGGCGGTGGATGATCTGTCCTTTACCGTATCGGACGGGGAGATTGTGGGCTTCATCGGACCGAACGGTGCCGGGAAGACCACCACCATCCGGATGCTGACGGGGATCCTTCGGGCGGATGCGGGAGAGATCAGGATCAATAACCTCACCATGTCGCCGGAGGCTGTCGAGGCCAAGCGGATCATCGGTTACATCTCGGATAACCCGGATATGTATATCAAGCTGACGGGGTATGAGTTCATCGGGTTCATGTCGGACATTTACGGCGTAGCCGAGGAGGACAGGAAGACCCGGACGGCGTATTTTGCGGAGCAGTTCGGCATGACCGAGGTCCTGGGAGACCGGATGCAGAGCTACTCCCACGGTATGCGGCAGAAGGCCATGGTGATCGCGGCGCTGGTGCATGATCCGGCGGTGTGGATCCTGGATGAACCCATGATCGGTCTGGATCCGCAGTCGGCGTACAATCTGAAACAGATGATGCGGGAGCATGCGGCTAAGGGCAACAGCGTACTGTTTTCCACCCATGTCCTGGAGGTGGCAGAGAAGCTCTGCGACAAGGTGATCATCATTTCCCACGGGAAGAAACGGTTCTATGGTACGTTGGACGAGCTCCGGGCCGGAAATAAGGATGAGGATCTGGAGCGGGTATTCCTGGAGCTGATGAAGGAAGAAGAGGAATGAAGAATTATAAACGATTGATCAAGGTTTTTATGCGGGATATCTCCTATGAGCCGCCGAAGGATAAGATCCGCCGGGCGCAGATCCGGGCCCTTTCCATCTTCGCGGTGGTCTTCATCATGATCCCCGTGGCTGTGGGAAGCGGCCTGTTCACCTATCTGATGACGAAATCCCTGGTACGGGCGGGACACAGTGCCTTCGGGCTTCTTCTGATGTTCCACCTGATCTCTGTTTTCACCATGGTCTTCGGCATAAATGTGGTGTTCAACGAGCTGTACTTCTCCGCGGATATCGACCGGCTGCTGCCCCTTCCCCTGCGGGGACGGGAGATCGCGGCGGCCAAGTTCACTGCGGCCTACCGGAATGAAAATGTGATCCAGTTCCTGCTGATCCTGTCCTGTACCATCGGCTTCGGCCTGGGGACGGAAATGCCGGTGTGGCGCTGGCCCATTGCCATTCTCTTCGGTCTGCTGTTATCCCTGGTGCCCATGCTGTACTGCGGGATCCTGGGGATCATACTCATGGCCTTTACCCGGGTGGTGAAGTCAAAGGATGTGGTCCGGAGGATATCCGTGGTGTTCATGCTGGTGGTTTTCGCCCTGGCGGCAGTGGCGCTGACCACGCTGAAGAAGACCGATGTGGACAGCTGGATCGTCAATGCAGCGGCACAGGATATCCCGTTCTTAAAGATCATGAATGTGGTCTTTGCAGAGAACTATCTGCTTCTGGAAATACTGAATGACGGAAATGTTCTGGCCATCCTGTTCTTTGTGCTGCTTCATGTGGCAGCCTTCGTGATCTTCCTCTTCGTAGCGGACCGGTTCTATCTGAATTCCGTGTCCCGTCTGGGCGAGGGAGAGCACCGGGCGAAGAATCATAAGGTCCACCTGGAGCGGGCAATGAAGAAGCGGTCGCCCCTTATGGCCTGTATGGTGAAGGAATGGAAGGTGCTCAGCCGGACGCCGGTGTTCTTCACCAACTGTATCCTGATCACCCTGATCTGGCCCGTGTTCGTCGTCATTGCCGGCAGCATGACGGGCTTCGGTATGTCGCCTTCGGCGTTAAATGAGCGGTATGCGGGAGGAGATTCCGGCTTTGCTCTGGGTGTCATGCTGTTTTCCGGAGCCATTGCCTTTGTGATGGGTTCCATGAACAGTCTGGGATCCAATGCATTTTCCCGGGAGGGAAAGCACTTTGAGGTGCTGCAGTTCCTTCCCATCGATCCGAAGATCCACTGGAACGCCAAGGGGCTTCTGGGAACGCTGGTCACAACGGCGGGAACCGCGCCCTTCCTTCTGTTCTTTGGCATCTACGCCGGGGTACCGGTTCATCATATCCTTCTGATGATCCTGTTTGCCGCAGCGGCATCCTTCGGCGTGACCTATCTGGGAATGCTCCTGGACAGTGTGAATCCGAAGCTGGTCTGGGAGGATGCCCTCACGGCGCTGCGGGAGAACTACAATACCTTCTTCTGTATGGCCATAGCCCTGGGGATCGCAGCGGTGATCGCCGGACTCGGTATCCTGCTTTATGCATTGCTTTCACTGCCGGTGGCGCTCATCGGACTGATCTTTATCCTGGCCACTCTGTGCTTCGATTATCTGATCTATAAGAAATGTATGAGACGCGGGGTAGAGAATATCATTAAGAATAACTGAAACATTTACACAGGGAAGGTGACATGGAAGATATTTCCCCGGGTGCCGTCGGCCTCGGCCCAGAGCCTTCCCTTATGTGCTTCCACGATGGAGGAAGCGATGGAGAGACCCAGACCATAACCGGCGGTCTTCTCCCTGGAACTGTCCGCCCGGTAGAACCGGTCAAAGAGATGGGAGATCTCTTCTTCGGTGAGAGGCTGTCCCTCGTTGGAAACGGACAGATGCAGCAGACGCCGGCTTCCGTTTTTTTCCTTTTTCAGGGTGACGATGACCTCGGAGCTTTCCTTGCTGTATTTCAGCGCGTTATCGATCAGGATCTCCGTGAGACGCCGGAGAGTGGTGTGATCCCCGTGAAGGGTAAGGCCATCCTCCACATTTCCCGTAAGGAGCTTGCCCTGCTCAAAATAGACGGATTCCCAGTTTAAAAGGGCGTCGTTCACGATCTCACTTAAGGACACATCCGTAAAATCTGCGGTATTCTGTCCCACATCCCCTCTTGCGATCTCCAGGAGCTCGCCGATCAGCTCCTTCATGCGAAGGCTTTCCTCATGGACATTCTCCATACGGCGAAGGTTGCGGGAGAGCTTGCTGGTGGATATTTCATATGTGTCTTTCTCCGTCCCTTCGGCGGTATCTTCTCCACGGATATTCTGCAGAGAGCGCTGCACCATATCCGTGTTGGACATGATCACCGTCAGGGGCGTTTTCAGTTCATGGGATGCGTCGGCAACAAAGCGGCGCTGATCCTCCCAGGCCCGTTCCACCGGCCGGATGGTCAGCTTGGAAAGGAAGAGGCTGAGCAGGAACATGGCGGAGATGACCGAAAGACTGATCCAGAGGGACCGGGTCAGTTCGGAACGGAGGAGCGTGGTCTCACCGGAGGTGTCCACGAATGCTACGGCCGTAGCGCCGTCATCGAGACTTCGTTTCATATAGCGAAGATCGTGGTCGCTGATGGTTCCCAGCTCCTTTGTCTCGGAGGCTGCAGTCCGGATCAGTTCCTCCGCAGAGCTCTCGTCGATAAAGAAAATGTTGTTCTGCAGAACGGTAACGGAGTCCTCTTTGCTGATAATGGCGATCAGTGTGGGGGTACGGGAATTCCGGTCCCGGAAATCGGAGAGACCGTGTTCATTATCCTTTCTGCGGATCCCGTACCGGTCTTCGGTGGAGCGTTCTCCCCGGCCGGGGAAAGTATCTCCCTCGGGAAGCACAACATCCTCCGGAAGCTTCATTCCGCCGGGGAACCCGCCGGGGGTATTTTCCTGTGATGCATCATTCTGGAAGAAGACCACGGTGCCCAGGGACATTTCCAGAGCATCTCTGGATTCATTCTCCAGGCTTCGTTTGGAAGAAAAGTACTGCACACCAAAAATCACCGCAAGGAAGACCAGAACAATGGTCATCATAACGGTGATAAACTCGATCCGAAGCTTCCGGATCACCGGCGAATATTTCTTCTTATTCCTCTTTTCGTTTTTCTTTTTTTCCTTTTTTTTCATGTCCGCTTTCTTCATGCGTTTATCTTAAACTCCGGGAACCGGGGAGACTTTACGGTTATTTGGCGCTTTGGTCCTCCAGATGGTACCCTACCTTCCGGACAACGGCGATGGCGACACCGGATCTCAGGGCAGTAAGCTTCCGGCGAAGGAAGGAGATATAGGCCTCCACGTTATTATCGCCGGCGTCGGAATCATAGCCCCAGATCTTATTGATCAGGGTCTCCTTGGAAAGGATGGTCTTTCCGTTGATCATAAGATAGCGCATCAGCTCGAATTCCTTGGCGTTCAGCTTGATGGACTTTGACCCCGAAGCATTGCTGCAGCTCAGTTCGCAGGAGGAGGGAGTGAGAGTGAGGTCCCCGAAGGTGACATTATCGGGAACAAAATCCGCCTTCCGTCGCATGATGGCGTGAAGGGTGGCCACCAGCTCCTCATTTTCAAAGGGCTTGGTGAGATAGTAGTCTGCGCCGAGATTCAGTCCCTGAACCCGGTCCCCAAGCTCGGTACGGGCGGTGAGCATAAGGACGGGAGTGGAGATGTTCTCCTTCCGAAGATTTTTAAGGATGTCGAAGCCGTTCATTCCCGGAAGCATGACATCCAGGATGATGGCGTCATAGATACCCGATACAGCGTCATAGTAGCCGTCTTCACCGTCATTCTGAATATCCACGGTATCTCCGGCTTCCTCGATGATATCGGCGATGGTCTCCGCCAGTCGTTTTTCATCCTCGACAACAAGAATCCTCATTTAGCTGCCTCCGCGATCTGAATACTGAAGAATCCTCTTGTTCCCATGCCCTTACGTGCGGCCAGAAAGCCGGCGAGGGGCATGCGGATAAAGGAATTAAATGCATTTGCACGTTGATTGTAGCGGGATCCGGCTTCGGCGATATCGTCCCGGAGCCTTACATACCGGTCGGAGAGCTTCTTCATCTCGGCGTCATCGGATAATCCTTCATCGGAACCGATAATGCTCTGCACGGCCTCTCCCCGGCGCATCAGCTGGGTAAATACGGTCATCTGCATGGTGGAATTCATTCCCAGGGCCAGGGCGATGGGCTCCTTATGCTCCTCGGGAACCTGGATTCCTTTCTCTTCGATCTTGCCGATCAGCTGGTTTAGGACATGGTTTCTGTCCCAGAGCAGCGTGTCCAACTCCCCTGCAGCGTTTCGTGCGGAATCATGAAGCTTTCCCAGCTTCCCCACGGTATAAATGTAAAACCCTCCGATCAGAAGGATCAGCAGGATCACGATCACTCCAGCCAACGTTGTTTCCCCCTTAATGAAAAAATATACGAATGAAGCTTAAAATAGTCTGAAAGAAGCTCATCAGCTTGAATTTTATCACAGTTTCATATAAAATTGGAAGTGATTTATGCAAAAAGTACGAGCGGGAGACGGACATGGCGGAATCAGCATTAACAAAACGAGTGATCGCTGACAGTTTGAAGGAATTGTCAAGAACAAAACCCTTTGATAAGATATCGGTGGGAGAGATCGCGAAGAACTGCAACGTGAACCGGCAGACCTTTTATTATCATTTCGAGGATAAATACGATCTGCTGAAATGGATCTATTATGAGGACTATTATTATCCCAGTCTTTCGGATCTTACCTTTGACAACTGGGACAAATGCGCAGAGAAGCTGCTCACTCTGGTGAAGGAGGACAAGGCCTTCAGCGTAAATACCATAAAGCATGCAGGAGAAGAGATGATCCATGTCTTCCTCAGGGATACGGAGAAGATCTTTCAGAATCTGCTGGATTTTTTCCGCAGTCAGGCGGACTGGGGAGAGCGGCTGCTCCGTGTGGTAAGCAAGGAGGAACAGAATTTCATCACCCGGTTCTTTGCCTACGGCGTCTGCGGGATCATCACCAGCTGGGTGACCGACGGCATGAAGGAAGAACCCAGGGACTTGGCCGGGAATATGCGGGTGCTGCTGGAATCCTGCAAACAGATCGCCTTTAACCGGGTGATGGATGAGAAGGAAAATGAAGTAAAATGAAGGAAAATGAAGTAAAATGAAGGAAAATGGCGATAAATGAATACGCAGGACAAAAATAAGTAAATGTCATTTTTTTTGACATTACTAGAATTTTGTATAATGTAATTGACACCTCACAGTCATATAGTAGGCTTTGGAAAAAGAAACTCACTCTATGATCATAGCCATGGATCATGGAGAAGTGACGAAGCTTGACTGGAGGTGTTTTTTTTGAACAAAGGTTTTGGACACGCAGTGGTAAAGCTGCGGATCCCTATCCTGATCGTAGCGGTACTGCTGCTGATCCCGTCCGTGTTCGGGTATCTGAATACCCGTACCAACTACGATATCCTGACCTATCTTCCCAAGGAGATCGAAACCATGAAGGGACAGGATATCCTGACCGAGGATTTCGGTACCGGTGCCTTCTCCATGGTGGTGATCGAGGGGATGAAGGATAAGGACATCAAGAAAATGGCCGGAGATATAGAGCAGGTGGAGCACGTAAAGAAGGTGCTCTGGTACGGATCCCTCTTCGATATCTCTATTCCTGCAGATATCCTTCCCACCAAGTATGAGAAAGCGCTGAAGAACGGAGATGCCACGCTGATGCTGGTGATGTTCGATTCCACCATGTCTTCGGACGCCACCATGGGTGCCATCAATGATATCCGGAAGATAACGGATGATCATACCTATATCAGCGGTATGTCCGCCATCGTTGTGGATACCAAGGAGCTGTCCGACAAGGAGGTTCCGGTGTATGTGCTGGTGGCCGTTCTTTTATGTCTTGCGGTGCTGATGATCACCATGGATTCCTTCCTGGTTCCCCTGTTCTTCCTGCTGTCCATCGGTATGGCAGTTATCTACAATCTGGGATCGAATTTTATCCAGGGAGAGATATCTTATGTGACCAAGGCCCTGGCGGCGGTGCTGCAGCTGGCGGTCACCATGGACTATTCCATCTTCCTGTGGCACAGCTACGAAGCTGAGAAGCAGTACACCCACGGTGATCGTAAGGAGGCTATGGGAAATGCCATCAATGAGACTCTTACCTCCGTTATAGGCAGCTCTATTACCACAGTGGCCGGTTTCGTGGCTCTGATGTTCATGAGCTTTACCATGGGTCTGGATATGGGTATCGTCATGGCAAAGGGCGTCGTCCTCGGCGTGATCTGCTGTGTAACGGTGCTTCCCGCCATGATCCTGATCTTCGACGGTGCGCTGGAGAAGACCAGGCATAAACCGCTGCTCCCCAACTTCGAAGGGATCAGCCGGTGGATCGTAAAGCATTCCTGGATCCCCATCCTTCTTTTCCTTGTATTGATCGTCCCGGCGTATTACGGACAGGCAAACAATAAAGTCTATTACAATCTGGACAGCTCCCTTCCCAAGGATCTGCCCTGTATCCAGGCAGCGGAAGAGCTGGAGAAGAATTTTGAGATGAATTCCACACATATGATCCTTCTGGACAGCAAGCTGAAGGCCAAGGAGGTAAAAGCGCTCACAGAGGAGCTGAACAAGGTGAATGGCGTAAGAGCCTCCATCGGTCTCTCTTCTCTGGTGGGGCCCATGTTCCCCAGGGAATTCATTCCCCAGAATCTCACCAGTGTTCTGGATAACGGAGAATATCAGCTGATCTTCATCCTGTCCAAGTACAGGACCGCAACGGATGAGGTAAATGCACAGTGCGACGAGATCAATGCCATCCTGGACAAATATGACAAAAAGGGTATGCTGATCGGCGAGGCGCCCTGTACCCAGGATCTGATCAAGATCACCGATCATGACTTCACCGTTGTCAATCTGGTTTCCATCCTGCTGGTAGCGGTGATCATCATGGTGGTGTTCCGGTCCTTCTCCCTTCCGGTGCTGCTGGTAGCAGTGATCGAGTTCGCCATCTTCATCAACATGGCGATCCCGTTCTATGAGGGAGTCACCCTTCCCTTTGTGGCCTCCATCGTTATCGGCACCATACAGCTGGGTTCCACTGTGGATTACGCCATCCTGATGACCACGAAATACAAGGGCTTCCGGATCAGCGGCCTGGAGAAGGTACCGGCAGTTACCTCAGCCCTGAAGGAATCCATGTCATCCATCATCGTAAGTGCCCTTTCCTTCTTTGCGGCCACCATCGGTGTGGGTGTGTATTCCAATATCGATATGATCAGTGCGCTTTGTAAGCTGATGGCCAGAGGCGCCATCATCAGTATGTTTGTTGTTATCCTTCTGCTTCCTGCAGTGCTTCGGATCTTTGATCCCATCATCCTTCATACCTCCATGGGCTTCAAGGGTGTGACGAAGGGAACAAAGAAACAGGAAATGCCTGCGGAAACAGTTTAGTCAGAGACGAAAGGAATGGTTAACGCATATGAAGATGAATATGAAGAAAAGAGTACTTGCGGGGATCCTGGTAGGAGCCATGATGCTCAGCGTATCCGGCTGCGGAACGGAACAGAAGGCTGACAATGCGGCATTGCTGGATGGACAGGAACAGAGCTCCGAGATGGTTCTCACCACAGCAGAGCAGGACACGCTGGGTGAACTGGGAGATATGGTCAAGACCTCCATTAATCTGGAAAATGTCCTGGACGGTGAGAAGGATGAGACAGTTTACGTCATAGCGGATTCAACGGGAAACAGGCAATCCGTTATCGTAAGTGAGTGGCTGAAGAACTCAAAGGGTGAGGATGAGATCAAGGACAAATCCACCCTTACGGATATTGAAAACGTAAAGGGAGAAGAAACCTTTACCCAGGATGGTGAGGAACTCACCTGGAAGGCAAACGGAAACCCCATATATTATCAGGGAAAATCCGACAAGGAGATACCCATAGGAGTCAAAGTCCGGTATTTCCTCAATGATGAGGAGATGACCCCGGAGGAGATCGCCGGAAAGAGCGGTACCGTAAAGATGGTCTTCGAGTATACCAACAATGCCAGGGTAGGAGAGGTATATGCTCCCTTCCTCATGGGCACCGGCCTTCTTCTGGACGGGGAGAATTACAGCAATGTACAGGTATCCCATGGTAAGGTCATCGCAGACGGTAACCGGTTCATCGTAGTGGGTATCGGTCTACCTGGTATGCAGGAGAATCTGGACCTGAACATCGAGGGGCTGGAGTTCCCTTCCTCCGTTGAGGTTACTGCAGATACCACGAATTTCAACCTGGATATGGCCCTTACGTTGGGTATGCCGCTGGCGATCTCCGAGGATTCGCTGAACATTGATCTGGACGAGCTGAAGGCAAAGCTTCACGAGAAGACCGATGCCTTTGCTGACGGTGTGGACAAACTTGCAGACGGTGTGAAGACCTATGTGGATGGCGTGAATCAGGTAGCCGATGGTATCGGTCAGGTAAATGACGGCGCCGTTCAGCTGGCAGACGGCGCAGGAAAGCTGGACAGCGCCATGCAGCAGGCGAAGGCAGGAGCCTCAAAGCTGGCAGATGGTTCCGGACAGCTGAACAATGCAGTGAAGGATATCAATCTTCCCGATGTTTCTTCTTATTCCGCACAGACCACAGATGCCCAGAAGGCAGCTGCTGCAGCAGAGATCAAGAAAAATGTGGAGGCCAAGGGCTACACATCCGATAAGGTAAGCAACGCAATGACCAAGGGTGTGACTGACGCACTTTCCGCTGCTCCTTCCTTCGGAAAGCTGGCACAGGAAGGACTCACCGATGCAGATAAGGAAGCAGCCATTAAGGCTGAGGCAGCAGCAAAGGGAGCAGCCTCCGTTACGGATGACCTGAAGGCGAAGATCGCTCAGGATGCGGCAGCCAAGGGAGCAGCTTCCGTTACAGATGAACTGAAGGCAAAGATCGCCCAGGATGCGGCAGCAAAAGGAGCGGCTTCGGTTACGGATGACCTGAAGGCGAAGATCGCCCAGGATGCGGCAGCAAAGGGAGCAGCCTCGGTTACGGATGAGCTGAAAGGTCAGATCGCTCAGGACGCTGCACAGAAGGCACAGACAGCAGCGGGCCAGCTGGTGGCAGATCCTTCAAAGGTAACCGGTGATCCTGCATATCAGCAGGCGTATGCCACGGTAAAGGCGCAGATCGAAGCGGCAGCCTATGTGACCGCCATCAATCAGGCCCTGGCAGCACAGGGACTTCCGATCTCCTATGATGACCTTAATGCCGAGCAGATCGCTCAGTATAAGGCAGCCCTGGCTGATCAGGTAAATGCGGCGGTGAACCAGCAGATGCAGTCCATTGCTCCGGCACTGGTGGGTGCATTTACCGCAGGTTATGGTTCCGGCTATGGAAACGGATACGGACTGGGTTATGGTACAGGCTTCGGAACCGGCTACGGCAATGGCTATGGTCTGGGTTACGGAACCGGCTACGGCACAGGCTTCGGAACCGGCTACGGCAATGGCTATGGTCTGGGTTACGGAACCGGTTATGGTACAGGCTATGGACAGGGCTACGGATTGGGCTATGGAACCGGCTACGGTACGGGCTATGGTACGGAGTATGGTAATCTGGCGAAGGAATTCCAGGCATTTACCGGTAAAATGTCCGATAATCTGTCACAGAATCTGTTCTCCGTCCTTACCAATATGTGTACCGCATATGCGGAGGCAGGAGTAAACTACGGTGTAGCACGGGCTCTGGAGGTGATCACCAAGGAGCTGAACGGATTTGCACCGAAGATCGAGGAGCTGAAGAAAGCATGTGCACAGATCGCTCTGGGGAACAGTGACCTGAACAAGGGTCTTGCACAGATCGCGGACGGAACAGGATCGCTTGCCCGGGGCGCTGATCAGCTGAAGGATGGTACATCCCAGCTGAATGAGGGTGCCGGAAAGCTTAAGGACGGCGGCACACAGCTGGTAGCCGGCGTGGATACCCTTTCCCTGGGTGTGGACACTCTGTTAAATGCACTGGATAAGGGCGAGGTTAAGCTGGATGAGTTTATGGAGAAGTTCAATAAGATACGTGAAGCAGGAAATGCCTATACCAGCTATGCGGGTGTGGCTGACGGCGTGACCAGCAACGTAAAGTATGTGATCAAGACCGAAGGTGTCAACGCGGAATAGAGCGAAAAAATGTATGGGAGGGACAGGGCAGATCTTCAGGGATCTGCCCCTTTTTTCTTTGACAGATAGCAGATTTTCAGCTATATTTAAAAGTTAGATAGACAGGTACTCTGACGAGGAGGAGAAGGTTATGGGCAATAAGAAAAATAACGAACATATTGAACCATTGCAGCCGATCTACGAGAACCGGGAGCTGTCCTGGCTCAGAT
>JAGBNH010000017.1 GCA_017634475.1 Eubacterium sp. | reverse complement strand
TTCCCTGCTAACGCCTTCCCTGCCCGCACTCGCTGCCGCGAGTACGGCACCGGAAGGCTATGCATTGTGCTAACGCCTTCCCTGCCCGCACTCGCTGCCGCGAGCACGGCACCGGAAGGCTATGCATTGTGCTAACGCCTTCCCTGCCCGCACTCGCTGCCGCGAGCACGGCACCGGAAGGCTATGCATTGTCCTCAGAATGACACTGAAATCACAGGAGTAAAAATGAAAATACTCATCATCGAAGACGACAAGGAAATAGCGAACCTGCTCTCCGTTTATCTCACAAAGAACGGATATGAAACCACCCGGTGCTTTGACGGCGTAAGCGGGCTGAATGAGCTGCGGGCTCATACCGCGGATTACGGCATGATCCTGCTGGATATGATGCTGCCCGGATTCTCCGGGGACGAGCTTCTGCCGAAGTTCCGATCGGTCACGGATATTCCCGTCATCGTGATCTCCGCCGTATCGGCGTTGGATTCCCGTCTCCATATGATGCGCTCCGGGGCAGATGATTATATCATCAAACCCTTTGAACTGCCGGATGTACTGGTCCGGATCGAGGCCGTAGCACGAAGGTATAAGATCCAGCTGAAAAGTTCGGAGGACGCCTCTGATCCCTCGGGAGATGCCAAAGCAGGAGATTCCCAAAACGGTCAGTCGAAGGATCTTACCTATCGGAACATTTCCATTGATCGAAATGCATCCCGGGTTACCGTATGCGGCGCTCCCCTCTCCCTTACCACAAAGGAGTACGAGATCCTGCTTCTCCTGTTGGAGAATCCGAACAAGCTCTTCTCCAAGGCCAATCTGTTCGAAAGCATCTGGGGCGAGGATTACTACCCGGAGGATCAGTCCCTGAAGGTCCACATCGCCAACCTGCGCAGCAAGCTTCGGAAGGCGGATGACTTCGATTATATCGAAACCGTATGGGGGATGGGGTATCGTCTCCGAAAGCAGACCGGGTGCTGACAGGCATCCGGTCATTATTGACGGATGAATCCCCGAATTGTAAAATGTGGGTAACTCTGCTCGATGAATCATATGACAATAATAACCATGGAGGTACATGATGCAGATAAAAAAAATAATCAGGCTGGGTAAACTTTTATCTTTATCTGCAACTCTGTTCTATTCCGGGGCTCTCACCGTATATGCTGCGGAGAATAACACAGATTCCGTCCAGATACAGACCGCACCTGGTACCGAGACACCTGAAGAGCTTCCGATCAACGAAGAAACATTTCCGGACGAGGCCTTTCGCGGATACATTGTCGAGAATGTGGATCAGGATAAGCTCGGCACCCTGAGTCCGGAGGAACTGGAACAGGTCACGGAAATGAACGTCTCCGGTCTGGAGATCCGGAGCCTGTCCGGGATATCATATTTTCCCCATCTCAGCTCTCTTGACTGCAGTGATAATAACCTGACAGAGCTTGACCTTTCCAGCAATACGGAGCTTCTTTCCCTGGACTGCAGCGATAACACCCTGACTGAGCTTGACCTCTCCGGCAATACGGAGCTTCTTTCCCTGGACTGCAGCGATAACACCCTGACAGAGCTTGACCTTTCCGGCAATACGGAGCTTCTTTCCCTGGACTGCAGCGATAATCACCTGACAGCGTTGGATCTGGGAAGGAACACTGAACTCTCCTCTCTCTCCTGCTCCGGGAATGCACTTGGTCTGGTGGATCTTCGTAACTGCGAGGATCTGGAGCCCACCGAGGACTTCTATACCGGCGTGGACTTAAATACCGTATTCGTCTTTACGGATTCCGACCTTGGCTGGTTTTCCTGCAGGGATAAGACTGTACGTTATGTGGTGGACGATGCTACAGAGCCGAAAAGCTCTCATCTGTACACCGGCTGGCTCGATCTGAGCGGGGAACGGATGTATTTTGCAGAGGATGGAGCGCTGGTCGTCGACACCATCTTCACCGTAGATGGCAAACGTTATTACTTCAACACCGGCGGGATCATGCAGACCGGTTGGCAGCTGATCCGGGGAGAGCTTTACTACTTCAGCACCGATGGGATCATGCAGACCGGTTGGCAGAAGCTGAACGAAAAATGGTATTTCTTCCGAAACGGATGTATGCAGACCGGTTGGCTTAAGCTGAGCGGAAAATGGTACTACCTGAACGAAATGGGGATCATGGCGGACGACTGGCAGCTGATCGATTCCAAATGGTATCTCTTTCGGAATGGGGTCATGCAGACCGGCTGGCAGGCTGCCGGCGGTAAGCTTTACTACCTGAATGCCAATGGTTCGATGAGGACCGGCTGGTTTAACGACCAGGGGAAATGGTATTTTCTCAATCCCGGCGGCCAGATGCAGACCGGCTGGCGAAGGGTGGGTAATGCATGGTATTTCTTTGGTGCCAACGGCACCATGGTTACGGGCTGGCGGGCGATCACCGGTAAATGGTACTATTTCAGTGAATCGGGCGAGATGCTGGCCGACACCTGGGTAGGAAAATACTATCTGGATATAAACGGCGTATGGAACAGCCTGCCAAAAGCCGCTAAGCTGAATGTAAAAAACATCCTGCAAAATCCCGCTCTGCCCAACGGCTGTGAGGTGACCTCCCTTGCCATCGCACTGAACTATCATGGATTCAATGTGACAAAGGAGACCCTCAGCGATGATCATCTGCCGAAGGGAGCCATCGGGAAGACCTCACCCTACGTTGCATTCATCGGTAATCCAAGGAATGACAATTCCTGGTACTGCTACAGTCCGGTCATTGTGAAATGTGCAAAGAACTATCTTACCGCGCAGAACGCCGACTACGAACCCATGGACCTGACCGGAAGCTCTCCTTCCGCACTGTATACACAGGTGGCAAACGGCCATCCGGTGATCTTCTGGGCAACCCTCAGCATGAGCAGCCCCAAATACCATACACCTGACTGGAACATCAACGGCGTACATTATACGAAGTATGAAAACCTGCACTGTATGGTCCTTACCGGCTATGACATGGAGAAAAAACTGGTGTATGTTGCAGATCCCCTGAGGGGCAACGTCACCTACAATATGTCCACCTTCGAGACGCGTTACGCACAACTGATGAAACAGGCGGTGATCATCCGGAAGAAACCGTGACCGCCCCTAATCGAGTAGGAGGGGGGGTTCCTCCTACTCGATGTCGCGTTGGCTGGCCTATGTGCATGCAAGCATGCCCGCATGCCGGCCGTATCGCGCATATGGATCAAGCCCCCGGCTGCCTATATACAGCCGGGGGCTTTCTGATCCATGACAAAAAATTGTTGATTTTTGAAAGAAAGCGCTTATAATTGATATTCATCGAAAAAAAAAGCGCTATAATGATAGCATTGATTCCGGACAGCAGAAAGGATCCCGTACAAGATCATGGCACGAACGATCGATATGACAACCGGTTCCCCTTCGAAGCACATCCTGCGCTTTGTGGTACCGCTCCTCCTGGGGAATCTGTTCCAGCAATTTTATAACATGGTGGACACCGTGATCATCGGGCAGTATCTGGGGAAAACTGCCCTTGCTTCCGTTGGTTCCACCGGCTCCATCATTTTCATGATCATCGGTCTGTGCCTGGGGATCTGCGCCGGCTTCGGTATCCCCATTTCCCAGCGCTTCGGGGCAAAGGACTACAGCGAAATGCGCCGCTTCGTGGTCAACTCGGTCTGGACCTGTATCGGTCTGGCAGTCATTGTGACCACCACCGTGCTGATCCTCTGCGATAATATCCTGCAGGCCATGAATACGCCGGAGGATATCTATGACGGAGCATATACTTACCTGTCCATCCTGTTTATGGGTATCCCCTTTACCTTACTGTATAATCTCTGCTCCAGCGTGGTCCGCGCCATGGGAGACAGCAAGACGCCCCTCTACTTCCTGGTGATCTCCTCTCTCCTGAACATCGCTCTGGATCTCATCCTGGTCAATCCCTTCGGCATCGCCGGCCCGGCCTGGGCCACCGTGATCTCCCAGGGTGTCTCGGGGATCCTGTGTCTGTTCTATATGCGAAAGAAATACGCCATCCTGCGGATCCAGCCGGGAGAAGGACGGCTGTCCTTCCGCCATGTGGGTAAGCTCTTGATGCAGGGTCTGCCCATGGGACTGCAGTATTCCATCACCGCCATCGGCAGCATCATCCTGCAGACTGCGGTAAACGGCCTGGGCTCCACCTATGTGGCTGCCATGACCGCCGGTCAGAAGATCTCCATCTTCTTCTGCTGTCCCTTTGATGCACTTGGCAACACCGCGGCCACTTACGGCGGACAGAACATCGGCGCCAGACGCCCGGACCGGATCCATAAGGGAATGTTCGCGCTGGTGGCCTATGGCTTCATCTACGCCGCCATAGCCGCAGCCGTCCTCTTCCCCTTCGGCGGTATGCTGTCCCGGCTCTTCATGGACCAGCCGGATGCATTTATCGAGGAGAACGCCCACCTGTTCCTGAAGATCAATGTATCCTTCTATACACTTCTGGCTCTGGTGAACATCATCCGCTTCATGATCCAGGGCATGGGCTATTCCATTCTGGCCATCACCGCCGGCTTCTTTGAAATGGTGGCCCGCGCCACGGTAGGCTTTGTCTTCGTGGATCTGTACGGTTATCCTGCGGCCTGCATGGCAAATCCCTCTGCCTGGGTAGCTGCGGATATCTTCCTCATCATTGCCTATCTCCTGATCGTACGGAGGGAGAAACGGAAGGTGTGAAACGATTGGGGACGGTGAAACGATTGGGGACGGTTCTGGGCATTCCAGAACCGTCCCCAATCGTTTCACGCTCAGTTTTTTCTATAACGTATCAGGAGTTCCTACGGATACCTGACCATCCGGCAATTATCCCGATGGTTCCACCCAATGTGTTGTGCAGCACATCACTCATATCGCAGAATCCGATCTTCGCAACATACTGTGTAAATTCGATGGCACCGGAAAGAAATAACGGGATCAGGAAGATCCACCACTTCCGATACAATTTCCCCAGCAATACTCCAAAGGGAAGAAAGAGCCAGACATTGTTGATGATCTCCTGACGCTTCTCCGGAGAATGCCGAAAACGCTGCACGCCGGCGAAAGGATTCATATTCAGCAGCTGCCCTCCCTCTTCCCGGTACAGCAGCGTCATCAGGATGATAAATCCCATATACAGTCCCAGCAGCACCCAGATCATCTTCCCCTTGCTGAGGAAGCAGAGCGCCAGTGTGAGGACGCCTGCGATGGTCACCAGGATCGGCCTGGCGTTCAGTACATGATCCAGCCGGAAGATGGATTTCCCGTCGATCTCCATATGAAAGATGTCCAGCATTTTCGTGAGGTCCTTATAGTCCACCACCACCACGATAAAGGCAAACAGAATAAACAATATACAGGGGAGCAGGTACAGTATTCTTTTCTTTTTCAATATACTTCCTCCCCTCTGTTGGTTTCTATAATTTCTCCAGTTTAACCTTAAATGAGATCATCCGCTCCGTGGCCTGATTCTCAAACTGGATCACGTAGGACTGCATCTCCATATCCTGTGCCAGGATCTCTCCCGGGCCGAAGATCAAATGCTTTACCTTTGTTCCTTTTGGATATAATGTATTTGCGTCACCGACCTTAAACGACCGGTCCGTCATCTGTATATACGCCCGGGTTTCCGCGATCAGCGCCTCATCCGGTTCCTTCTCGTATTCCAGATATTTCTCCGATACATCCAGGATAAACCGGGACGGATATCTGGGTGCCCCGTCAAAATCCCGGCCTGCTGCCTCCGTAAGAAACAGGCTCTGTCTGGCACGGGTCACAGCCACAAAAGCCAGCCGCCGCTCCTCCTCCATGGAAAGCTCCGTCCTTGTCTTCTTTGATGGAAATACCCCTTCATTCAGCCCCATCAGGAATACATGCTCAAACTCAAGACCTTTGGCCGCATGTACGGTCATCAGCTTCACCCGGTCCCTGGTATCCTCCAGATCCGTATTGGTATATAATGCAATATGCTTAAGGTAACTGTCAAGAGATGTTTCCTCTCCGCAGCTTGTCTCATAATCATAAATGGACTGCCTGAGTTCTGCCAGATTATCCAACCGCTCCTGACTACCCTCGGTACGGAGCCGTTCCTCATAACCGCTCTTATGCAGAACCTCCGCCAGAAGCTCGGAAATGCTCAGCTTCTCCGCCAGGTTTGTAAGCTCTTCGATCAGTTCCACAAAGTCTTTGGCCTTTGTTCCCTTAAAGACGGGATCATCCAGGGTCTCCCGAAGGGCTCTGTATAACGTCATCCCCTCATGACATTTTACATACTCTTCCAGGAATTTCATCCTGCGTTCACCCATGTTCCGTTTCGGTGCATTTACCACACGTCGGAAGGCCAGGTCGTCACCTGAGGTTAACATACGAAGATAACTGAGGGCCGTCTTTATCTCCACCCGGTCATAGAACTGTACGCCACTGTATATGGTATAGGGAATATTCGCTTTGAGAAGCGCCTGCTCCAGACTCCTTGTCAGAAAATGGGATCTGTACAGTACCGTCATATCCCGGAAGGGCGTTCCCTTCTCCGACATTTCCTGCATCTTCGCCGCAATATACGCCGCCTCATCCTCGGTGTTCTTTGCGAAATATACACGGGTCTTATCTCCGTGTCCCCGCATGGGAAGAAGATCCTTCTTCAACCGGTGTATATTCTTGTCGATCAGATCATTTGCCACGTTCAGCACCTCCGGGGTGGAACGGTAATTGAGATTCATCTCAACGGTCTTCGTTCCCGGAAAGGCTGTGGGGAAGTTCAGCAGAAACTCGATATCCGCTCCGCGCCAGGTGTATATTGTCTGATCCGGATCACCCACCACGAAAAGGTTCTTATGATATTCGGAAAGCACCTCCATCAGCTTATACTGCGGGGCATCGATATCCTGGAACTCATCCACCATAATATACATGAGCCTTCGTGTCCACCGGAGCCGGCTTTCCTCACTCTCCCGGAATACATACAGGGTAAGGATCAGCAGATCATTGTAATCCAGGCCGAAGCATTTCTTCTCCTGATATAAATAGCCATAGAAAATGATGTCCTTTGCAGACTCCGCAGACATATATTTCTCCTGCAGCTCCGTAAGGGACATACGGAGCATGTCCTGATAATAATCCGGGCGTTCCTTCAGCTTGATGATCTCGATCATATCCCGGGCAGCACTGAAGGTCATATCCCGAAGGGTAAGCCCCCGTTCATCATAGATCATCCCCAGCATGGCGTCCACATCCGAGTTATCCAGCACCAGGAAGCTTTTGGGATAATGGAAGACATGGCTTTCCTCCTGCAGTACATTTGCGCAGAAGCCATGAAAGGTGTTGATATATCCCGTGTCCCGGTCGCCGGTCAGGTTATGGATCCTGGCCCGCATCTCGTTGGCCGCCTTGTTGGTGAAGGTCACGCACAAAATATTCCCGGGCGGTATGCCGATCTCGTTCACCAGATAGGCGAAGCGATGGGTAAGGGCCCGGGTCTTGCCGCTGCCCGCACCGGCGATCACCCGGACATAGCCCTCCGTGGCCGTCACCGCCGCAAGCTGTTCATCATTCAGATTGTTTAATAGATCTGTGTTCATTTATACCTGCTTTTTCTATGATCCCTTCGACTCAACCGGGGGATTCTTCACTTCGCGCCTTCGTCGCTCGTTCAGAATGACAGATCTCTGTCATCCTGAGCCGCAGGCGAAGGATCCCATCACTCATCTGTCATCCTGAGCCGCAGGCGAAGGATCCCATCACTCAGTCGGGGGATTCGTCGCTCGTTCAGAATGACAGACCTCTGTCATCCTGAGCCGCAGGCGAAGGATCCCATCACTCAGTCAGGGTATTCGTCGCTCGTTCAGAATGACATGCTGTCCATCATCCCCCGTACCTCGTCACCGGTTGCCAGTCGGTCGGAATAGGCTCCGGCACTGCCTGCCGCGAGGCCCAGCCGGAAAGCATATTCCCGGTCATTCTTCTCCAGGATCCCCGCCAGGAACCCTGCCACCATGGAATCGCCGCAGCCCACCGTACTGATCACCGGTTTCCCGGGGATCTCCGGTGCGGCAGCGTGGAAATACTCACCGTTCTCGGAAAGCAGCGATGCGCCGTCCTTCCCCAGAGAACAGAGGATATTCCGTGCACCCTTCTCCTGCAACCGCTGCATATATCCGCGGATCTCCTCCAGCCCTTCTTCCGTGGAACCGCTGAGAGTCCTTCCCTTCAGCTCATCTGCGAAGAGCTCGCTCAGCTCATGATGGTTCGGCTTGATCAGCCAGGGATGATAGGGCAGGGTATCCAGCAGCAGTTCCTTCGTGGCATCCACTACAATCTGCAGCTTCTTCTCCTTCACCCGCTCCAGGATGTCCCGGTAAATGGTCTGGGACATGGAGCCGGGAACCGTTCCCGCCAGGATCAGCGTATCACCGTCGGAAAGAGACTCCAGCTTCCGCATCATCTGCTCCACCTTCTCCGCTGAGATCTCCGGTCCCATGCCGTTGATCTCCGTGCCGTCTGCGGAACGAAGCTTCAGGTTCAGTCTGGAGCAGCCCTTCTCCACTGGGATGGCGTCCACCTCGATGCCCTCCTGCCGTACCAGACGAATGATCTCGTCACCCACAAAGCCTGCGGTAAAGCAGATGGCCCGGCTTGCGATACCCAGATGGGACAGCACCGTAGATACATTGATGCCCTTCCCTCCCGGCAGCAGGAGTTCACTCGTGGTACGGTTGGTCACCCCGATTTGGAAATTGTCCACAGTAACGAAATAATCAAGGGATGGGTTGAACGTTATCGTGACGATCATACGGGTTTTCCTCCATTTCTGTCTGTCATCCTGAATATCCCGTCGGCTCATCCGGGGGATTCTTCACTTCGCTCCTTCGTCGCTCGTTCAGAATGACAGACCTATATTTCTGTCATCCTGAGCTGCAGGCGAAGGATCCCGTCGACTCGTCCGGGAGATTC
>JAGBNH010000016.1 GCA_017634475.1 Eubacterium sp. | reverse complement strand
GGATCCGAAATATACGGAGCTGGAAGCCCAGGTGCTGGATATCTGTCTGGTGCTGCATGCCGAGCATGGCGGAGGTAACAACTCCACATTTACCACCCATGTGATCACATCTACAAATACGGACACCTACGCTACGGTGGCCGGCTCTCTTGGATCCCTGAAGGGTCCCCGTCACGGCGGTGCGAACCTGAAGGTGCAGCAGATGTTCGCGGATCTGAAGAGTCATGTGTCCGACTGGGAGAATGAGAAGGAGCTTCGCGGATATCTGCAGAGCCTGCTCTGCAAGGAGGGCTTCGATCATTCCGGACTGATCTACGGCATCGGTCACGCCGTATATACCCTTTCGGATCCCCGGGCGGTGATCCTGAAGGAATATGCCCGCCGGCTTTCTGAGGCGGAGGGGTATGAAAAGGAGTTTGCTCTTTATGACCGGGTGGAGCGGATCGGCAAGGAGCTGATCATGAAAAACCTGGATATGAAGAAGCCGGTTTGCGCGAATGTGGACTTTTACAGCGGTTTGGTATATACTATGCTGCGTATTCCCATGGAGTTCTTTACTCCGCTTTTTGCCATCGCCCGGATCTCCGGCTGGTGCGCCCACCGGATCGAGGAGCTGGTGAACAATGGGAAGATCATTCGTCCCGCATACAAATATGTGGGTATGCATAAGGATTATGTTCCGGTAGAGGAACGGATCTGGGATGAGGAATGACATTTAAACAGGTATGAACTTGCTATAAGGAGGAATAGGTGAAGGATGGGACTGATTGTTAAGGATTTATTCAAGAAGTACGGAGAGAAGGTGGTTGTAGACCACATTTCCTTCGAACTGCCGGGACCGGGGGTGTATGCCCTGCTGGGAAGCAATGGTGCAGGCAAGAGTACCACGATCCGTATGACCCTGGGTATGCTGGAGAAGAATGGGGGAGAGGTGACATGGAACGGCGGGCCGCTGAACTTTGACACCTGCAATATCGGATATCTTGCCGAGGAACGTGGACTGTATCCGAAGTACAGTCTTATGGATCAGATCCGTTATTTCGGAGAACTCCGGGGTGTAACGGGTAAGACTTTGACCGACCGCATTGCTTACTGGGCGGAACGTCTTAAGGTGGAGGAATATCTCTATCCGGATAAGGCCGCAGAGCTGGAGCGGCAGGAGCAGGAAAAAGAGCAGAAGATCATGGGTGTGTCCGGTGGCAGGAAGTCTGCGCTGGCAATAAAGAAAAAATCGAAGCCGAAGACAGCGGAGCAGCTCTCCAAAGGGAATCAGCAGAAGATCCAGTTCCTGATCGCGCTGCTTTCCGATCCGCAGCTTATTGTGCTTGACGAGCCCTTCTCCGGTCTGGATCCCGTAAATGCGGATATCCTGAAGGAGGTGGTCCGTGAGCAGATCGCCAAGGGAAAATATATCATCATGTCTTCCCACCAGATGGAGGTTGTGGAGGAATTTTGTACCGATATCACCATTCTGCATCGATCCAAGGTGGTGCTTTCCGGAAATCTGAATGATATCAAGAAATCCTTCGGACGGGTAAACCTGCATCTGAAGACGGAGGTGGACGTTACGGAGATCATCCGGGCGAACGGCGTGGAGATCATTTCCGACAAGGAACATGAATATCATCTCCGGGTTACCGGGGACACGCAGGCAAATCAGCTGCTGAAGGCGCTGATCGAGCAGAATATCACAGTTGTGAAATTCGATCTGTCCGAGCTGTCGCTGCATGAGATCTTTGTAAGAGAGGTAGGTGACGAAGTCAGTGAATCAAAGTAGAGAGAATATCTACAGTCTGAAGGGCTTCGGAAAGGTTTTTCGCTTCACCTTGATTCAGACATTGAAGAATAAGGGCTTTATCCTTACGGCCGTCATGATGATCCTGATGATGGCATTTATGAAGCCCATGATGTACGGGTTTTCCAAATCGGGTTCAAATGTGGCGAAGAAGGCTCTGAGTACCAGTCTTTCCGAGATCGAAGCGGAGAAGCTGTACATTTACAATGAGACCGATTATTCCATGGATATGTCCCATGTTACTCCGGATACGGGCAACCCGCAGGAGAAGGGGCTCAAGATCGAAAATGTTAAGGTCTACAATAAGAGCGAAAGCTCCGAGGAGAACCTGATCAAGGAACTGGGTGCGAAGGATATCCTGGTGGTGATCCGGGCAGAGGCCCGGAAATACATGGTAAATGCCATTGTTTCCGATTCCTCTGAGGTTGCCGTGAAGTCTATGGACAGTGCTGCGGAGTATACGAGGGAGGCCTTCGAGGGAGCGCGGAAGGACCAGATGAAGCTGGATCCGGAAACGCTGCAGTCCCTGAACAGCGGGATCTCTACAGGTTCTGTTCTTACGGAATCCGAGATGCATGCTGAGGAAGAAAAGAGTATGTCCACACGGGAATTCGGTGCGATCATCATGGGCTTTGCCCTGATCATCATGCTGGTTTCCAGTCTTTCCTCCAGCTATATCATTTCCTCGGTCAACGAGGAGAAGAGCTCCAAGCTTGCGGAATCTCTTCTGGTGAGCGTTCGCCCCATGGCGCTTCTGATGGGTAAGATCATCGGAATGCTTTCCTTTGTTATCGGGACGATCCTGTTAGGTGTGATCGGCTCGACGATTGCCGACTATATAATGGAAAATGTGGTACATGCGGATATGTCCATCGTGAATTCCACCGCCGGCATTAATCTGGGCATCTTCACCAGCTACGGGGTGGACGGCCTGATCGTCCTTCTGGTTGAAGTACTTTTTGCTCTTGCTTCCTTCGGCGTTCTCAGCGGCATCATGGGTGCAGCCTGCAGCAAAACCGAGGATCAGCAGAACGCCACCAGTGTGGTCATGATGCTTACCGTGGTGGGATATATGCTGTGCATCGTGATGGGAATGCAGGATAAGCATGTGGAGATCCTTTCACTCGTTCCTCCGGTTTCCTATTTTATGGCTCCGGTTTCCTACATCGGCGGACGGATCAATATCGGTATGTTACTGGCTTCCTTTGCGATCCAGGCAGTGCTTCTGGTGGGACTTGTCATGCTGTCGGCAAAAACCTATCGGAATCTCTTGCTCAGCGATTCCAGTAAGCCGAAGCTTGCAGCGATCTTTAAAGCTGCAAAAATGTAAGGGGGTGAAGAGACGTGTTTAAGAATTTCAGTAAGGTTTTTAAATTCACCTTCCACAATCAGACAGAACCTAAGGGATATAAGCTGCTGACAGTCATACTTGCGTTGGTACTTCTGGCGCTTCCGGTGGTGATCCTGCTTCTGACCTCTGCTTCATCGAAGGAGGAAGAGAAGCTGGAGTCCTGCGGCGCGGAGAAGATCTATGTGGCGGATATGGTTGCCGAGGGTGTGAATTTTGATCTGATGAAGACCATCCCGGGGGAAGGCTACGCATCCATTACCTATGTTACCGTTAAGGAAAAGGAGGAGGCGCTGTCTCAGATCCGGTCAGCAGGAGAGAAGAAGTCTTTTGTTCTTGAGATCACCAAGGATGATCAGGAACAGTTGAAAGCGGATATCATCCTGCCGGATGGATCCTCCATTACGGCTGACCAGGCGGGACATTTCTATGATGCCATCAAGAAAATGGATACCATGTTCGTGATCCTGGCCCGCGGGATCAACCTGGCGGATATGCAGGAATTATCCATGACTGTGGATACGGATCTTTTTAAGGCATCGGGCTGGGCAACCGGCGAGAGTCTTCTCAAGGATGACAAGGCAGCAAATGAACAGGCGAACGAGAAAATGCGGCAGACCTTCAGTATGATCATTACCATGCTGGTATGCTTCCTGATGTATTTCGTGGTACTGGCCTATGGCGCAAGCATCACCAAGAACATCGTTATGGAGAAATCCTCCAAGCTGATGGATACATTGCTGATCTCCGTAAAACCCAAGGCGCTGATCTTCGGTAAGCTTACGGGTGTGCTGGCGGCCGGGCTGCTGCAGCTCTTTATCTGGATCGCAGCACTTGTGGGCGGAATCATTCTGGGAGTTATCCTCTCGGATAAGATCTACCCGGACGCACATTCCGAAGTGGTCATCTTCCTGAAGAGTTTTGGTTC
>JAGBNH010000015.1 GCA_017634475.1 Eubacterium sp. | reverse complement strand
TATTGCATGGAGATGCTTGCATCTCCTGGCTGTAATACAGCACTAAGCGGACAGCCGGTCAAGGCCGCCGCAGGCGCCTCGTTAGAGGTTGCCTTGACGGGATGGGAGCGTGTGCTACCACACAGAAAAAATGATTGGCCCAAATTTTTTAAAAAAATTGGGTTAGACCCCTTATGGACTCTAACCCTTTGAGCTTAACTTACTGACATTGACCCGTGAACAGTAACATTTGATTTACATCGATTTACATCGATTGAGAAAAGGTGTAGGATAATCCTTGTTATCATGTTATAATCAGAATGCTTTGATAAATGCATTTCTGCAGGAGGAACCGCTATGGGTTTTCGTGTCAGCAGATCCGTTACCGTGCGGGGCTGGGGGAAATATCTGATCATGCACAAGAACCGCCATGTGGCAACTATCCGGGAGGATGGTTCGTGCACGGTTTATTTTCCAAGTTTTCTGCCATACAGCCTTTATTTGGAATGCGCGGATGATCTGGATACTCGCCTGAATAATCTGAATAATTTTTACTATTGGTGTGCTTCGCGGGTGCTGACACTGGATCGGAAATACGCAAAGGAGATCCTGAACAGCATCGGTGCTACACAGTCTGCAACAGACCGGGAACGGGCAGAAATTGCACTTTCGTATCACTGCCTCTGCCTGACGGATGTATATTGGGTACGGTCGGCACGGGAAAAACTTCGGTTTGAGGATGTCAGTCTGTATCGGAATTCGCTTTCGGGAGCATTTGTGGATGTGAGTCTTAAAGGGCGTTCGCTGACTGTGGAGAATTCGGAGCTTCTCACGGAAGCAGAGGTTGCGGGAGATGCGGCTACGCCGGGGGCTGCGCCGAAGGCGTGGGTGAAACGTAATGGTACATTTTATCTCCTGAAGGATGGAGATCTCAGAGATGTAAAGGCGGAGCTGCTTGCATCAAAGATCATGGACTGTTTTCGGGTGGAGCATGTGGAATACATCGAAGATCATTTTGATGAGCAGACGGTTTCCAGAAGTGAGCTCATTACCGGTGAGGATGTGGGAATCGTATCCATGGAGTTTGTGGAAATATACTGCATGAACCATGATCTGGACAAGGATGCATTTGTGAAGAAGAAAGATGCATATTCCTACTATATGATGAATGTCATCGACTATCTGGTGGGAAATACCGACCGACACTGGGGAAACTGGGGATTCCTTGTTGACCATGCAACGAACCGGCTGATCCGGCTGCACCCGCTGATGGATTTCAACAAGGCATTTCAGGCGTATGACCATCTGGATGGTGCACAGTGTCAGACGGTGCCGGGGGCCATGTCGCAGAAGACTGCAGCACTGGACGCCGTAAGACATATAGGACTGAACCGGATCGCTGAGGTAAAGAGAGAATGGTTTGAGGATGAGGCTGTCTGGAATATGTTCCGGGAGAGGCTCATGGTGTTGTCAAACTGAAATCCGGATCATACAAAAGGATAATAAGGATAGATTAAGAGCAGGCTCAGGCTGCTGTCATACAGACAGTAACCGCGGCCTGCTCTTTATGTCTCTGTATTAGCTTGCGATCTCACCCGGCATCTCCGGTAAATCGTCGGCAGGCTCCTCCAGTTCACGGAGCCGCCGTACCCGCAGCATTCCCAGTGCGATGGCCATCAGGGAAATGCCTGAACATGCGATGGTTATGGCTGCACCCGTTCCCACACCCTTGCCGGTAACGGAGCCGACGCCGTCAGCAATGACGCCGGAGAGGGCGTAGGCTGCCACATAACCGGACTGGGAGATGAAGCCGATGAAGCCCCAGACTCTGCCCTGCAGTTCCTCCGGAATGTTGGTCCGCGCCAGATAATCCAGACAGTTGTTGGCCAGAGGTAATGCGCCGAAGAAGATGAACCCGAAGATACAGGTCGTGGCCGCCTTCGGAAATGCTCCGAACAGCGCCATTCCCAGACCGGAGATCATAAGGCCGATGCACATCATTTTTACGAAATTTCGTTTGATCCCGCGGATCCCCAGGATCACGCCGGTGAACAGCATGCCGGAGGCTGCCACGGTCTCCACGATGCCCAGTGTCTTCGAATCGGCAAAGGAGAGCACGAAGGGCTCGCCCAGTACCTGGAATACCCCCATGAACAGGGTGATCAATGCGGAAAGCAGAATGAGCAGAAGGAGCCCTTTTCGTGCCCGGACCGCATCCCAGCCTTCCTTTATGCTTTGGAAGAAGGATTTCTTCTCCTGCATCGGTTTGGTGGCAATGCCTTTCCGTACGACTGCAGCAGAAATGATGGTAAGGAAGAAGGTGCAGATATCAATGATCAGGATCAGCTTGATGTCGCTCACCGCCAGCAGGAAACCGGCGATGATGGGGGAGAACAGGTATCTTGCACTACCCGCCATGGAGACCAGTCCGTTGGCCCGGGAGAACTGTTCCTTTGTCAGCAGATCCGTGATGGTGGCGGTAAATGCCGGTTCCAGCAGTGCCGAGAACACGGAGCTGATGATCACGCCCAGATAGATCTGCCAGATGTCTGCTTCTCCCTGCAGCATACAGATCAGGATATACAGCACGCCCAGACCGGACAGGCCGTCTCCGATCATCATGAGAAGCCGGCGGTCATAGCGGTCTGCCAGCACGCCCGCCGGCACCTTCAGCAGCAGTCCCGGCAGAAATGCCAGCAGTGTCATCAGCGCCATATCGGACGCTCGTCCCGTCTTCTGGAAGATATAGATCCCCAGCCCGAAGCTGGTGAGGCCGCCGCCGATGGAAGAAACCAGCTCCCCGGCCCACAGGAGTAAAAAACGTTTATAATTATTCATGTCTTCACCATCCTCGTTTTTTGTGCTCAGTATAGAACCAGAATATTAAGCATTCATTAAATCAGGTTAAAAGTGACATGAAAAAAACTATGTGCTATACTGTCCATAGTTTTTTAGAAAAGGATGACGAACATGCTGGATATATGTCTGCTCGGCTGCGGCGGGATGATGCCGCTGCCCAACAGGGCGCTTACCTCCCTTATGGTAAGATACAATGGAAGTACGGTGATGATCGATTGCGGTGAAGCTACGCAGCTGTCGGTGCGCCGGCAGGGGTGGAGCTTTAAGCCCATCGATGTACTGCTGGTCACACATTTTCATGCGGACCATATCAGTGGTCTCCCCGGACTTCTTCTTACCATGGGAAATGCCGAACGGACGGAGCCTCTGACCATCGTGGGTCCGGCAGGGGTGGAGCGCGTGGTGAATTCTCTCCGGGTGATCGCGCCGGAGCTGCCCTTCACCATCAAATTCGTGGAACTGAAGGAGAAGGAAGAGGTTCTTCAGTTATGCGGGCTTACCATCACGGCCTTCCGCGTGAATCATAACATCACCTGCTATGGCTACAGCATCGAGCTTGCCCGCAGCGGGAAGTTTAATGTAGAAGCTGCGAAGGCGCTGGGACTTCCGGTGACCCTCTGGAATCCGCTGCAGAAGGGACAGACGGTTACCTATGAGGGGAAAGAATATACCAGCGACATGGTGATGGGACAGGATCGCAAGGGCCTTAAGGTGACCTACTGTACCGATTCCCGGCCGATGCCGGTCATCGCGGAGCACGCAGTGGGATCGGATCTCTTTATCTGCGAGGGCATGTACGGAGAGCCGGAGGAGATCCAGAAGGCGAAAGAAAAGAAGCATATGACCATGTACGAAGCGGCGGAGCTGGCGAAGCAGGCGGATGTGAGCGAGCTGTGGCTCACCCACTATTCCCCATCGCTGATCAAGCCGAAGCAGTACATCGATGAAGTGCAGAAGATCTTCCCCCGGACGGAAATGGGGAAGGACCGGATGACGAAGGTTTTGAATTTCGAAGACGAGGAATAAATTCCGACATAAGGAGGGGGCTGTTCTATGTCGTGGAGAAGACATGTTTGGGGAAATATTGCAGACATCCTGATGGGAAATGATCAGGCGTCCAGAGAAGCAAAGCAGCGGGAAGCCATGTTTGAGGCCACCATGTACCGGGCGAATGGGTATGAGAATCCGAACGTACAGCAGGGTCAGTATCCGGGCCAGATGGGATACCCGCCTCAGGGTCAGATGGGATACCCGCCTCAGGGTCAGATGGGCTATCCGCCCCAGGGTCAGATGGGATATCCGCCTCAGGGTCAGATGGGGTGCCCGCCTCAGGGTCAGATGGGCTATCCCGGTCAGCTTCCCGGGATGGAATACGATCCAAATGAATATACGCCGGCGATGGCCATAAAGGAAGCAAAGAACTATGCGGATGAGATCGACAGCCGGAGCGGGGATAAATCGGAGGATCGGGTGAAGCTTTCGATCCAGCTGAAGGAGGATCTGCTCACCTTCCTGGGGTATCTGTATGATCCGGCGAATTCGGATGCGGTAACGCAGGTGAATTATACCAACATACAGATGGGAACGAATATGACCACCCAGGATTTCTTCAAGTTCCGAAATGAACACAGTATGGATCCTGAGGTGGGAAAGAAGATCCCGCAGTCCCTGGTCAGTTATGTGAAGGACGATAAATCCGGCGCTGCCCGTATCCCGGGATCAGCCCTTTCCATGTCCCGCTTTCTGGTGAATACTTACCGCGATCTGGGTATACAGTTCATCGGCTTTGGCGGGTACAACGAGACCAAGATGAACCGGCTGATGAACTATATCCTTATGCTGAACGATTATCTGAAGGAGAATGGTCTGTATCAGACCATGGATCCTTATCGAAGAGGGGAAAAGGGCTGGCCGTATTACGGACTTCCGCAGATGTAAATAAGATCGAGTTGATCAGACCGGATTTATAAGACCGGATTGATAAGAAATTGATAATATCAAATTTATAATATCAAACGAATAAGGAGAACAGAGGAGAATAGGATGACGGAACGAGAGAAGATGCTGGCCGGACAGCTTTATGATCCGAATGATAAGGAGCTTTTGGACCAGAGGGCGAAGGCTCACAGGCTTTCCTGGGAATATAACAATACCATGGAGACTGACGAAGATAAGCGGAAGGAATTGCTGAAGGAGCTTATCCCCGATTCCGAAGAGGGAGTATATCTGCAGGGCCCGGTGCAGTTTGACTACGGCTGCAATACCACCATCGGTAAGAACTCTTATGCGAATTTCAATCTGACGGTGTTGGATACCTGTCCTGTACGGATCGGAGCAAATGTGTTCATGGGGCCGAATGTTTCCCTGCTCACGCCCCTGCACTCGCTTCGCTGGCAGGAACGGAATCTGTATCAGAGGGAAGACGGCTCCTGGACGGACCGGGAATACGGCAAGCCTATCACCATCGGAGATAACTGCTGGTTCGGCGGAAATGTAACGGTCTGCGGTGGAGTGACCATCGGAGAGGGCTGTGTGATCGGTGCAGGCAGTGTGGTGACCCGGGATATCCCGGCCAATTCCCTGGCTGCCGGAAATCCCTGCCGGGTGATCCGAAAGATCACGGAAGCAGACCGGATGAAGTGAAGCCCACCGGAGTAAAGATTAAGGATTGAGCAGAGGAACGCGGGTTTTGTTGTCATCGAGGAACTATCGCGATGAAGAAACACCGCGTGTGGAATAAAGATATGATGATTCCGTATGAACAGGAAATACATGATTCGATCGATGAGGAGGAGACCATGGCAAGAACAAGGTTTGCGCTGAGCTGCGCATTGCGGCATATTTTCTTTAATGATTTCGGGCTGGACCGGACATTTATCATGAAGGATCTGGCGTCGCTGGTGATCTATTATGCGGATGAGAACACGCCTGCAGAGATCATGCTGAATTACGAAAAGCTGACCGAATGGCAGCTCCGCTATGAGCTGATGAAACAGTTTCAGATCAACAATGGTGAAGCGTCGGTGGAGCAGGTGGTCAGAGGGCTGCACGATATCGATGTAACGGCGCTGATACAGTTTGTGAAGGCAAAGGCAACAGAGGCCGGTGATCTGACCCTGGAGAAGCTCAAGGGCGATAATGATAAGTGGTAGGATCCGCCCCGAAGAATTTTAATGGAGATTGTGAAATAAACAGCATGACGGTAACAGAGAATAAAACAGAAAACAAGAAACCCATCACCATCCTGGGTATCGAGTCCTCCTGCGACGAGACGGCGGCAGCGGTGGTGGTAAACGGACGGGAGGTCAGGTCAAATGTGATCTTCTCACAGGTTCCGCTTCACACCCTGTACGGCGGCGTGGTGCCGGAGATCGCGTCCCGGAAACATATCGAGAAGGTGAACCAGGTGATCCGTAAGGCAATGTCCGATGCGGACTGCAAATGGGAAGATCTGGATGCCATCGCGGTGACCTACGGCCCGGGGCTGGTGGGACCTCTTCTGGTGGGCGTCGGAGCAGCCAAGGCCATTGCCTATGCAAAGAATATCCCGCTGGTGGGCGTGCATCATATCGAGGGACATATCTCCGCCAACTTCATCGAGCATCCGGATCTGGAACCGCCCTTTATGTGCTTGGTGGCGTCTGGCGGACATTCCCACATCGTGCTGGTGAAGGATTACGGCGTGTATGAGATCGTCGGACAGACCCATGATGACGCGGCGGGAGAGGCATTTGACAAGGTGGCCCGGGCCATCGGGCTGGGCTATCCCGGCGGACCGAAGGTGGATAAGCTGGCACGGGAGGGTGACCCCCATGCCATTGAATTCCCCCGGGCAGTGATCGAGGGCGCCCCCTATGATTTCTCATTCAGCGGACTGAAATCCGCGGTTTTAAATTATCTGAACGGTTGTGAAATGAAGCATATCCCGTACAACAAGGCGGATGTGGCGGCTTCCTTTCAGCAGGCGGTGATCGACGTGCTGGCGGATCGGTCCGTTTTGGCGGCGAAGGACTATGGTGTAAAGACCCTGGCACTGGCCGGCGGCGTTGCCGCAAATACGGGTCTTCGGACCGCCATGAAGGAGCGGGCAGCGGCAGAAGGAATCGAATTCCTGTGTCCGTCATTTATCTTCTGTACGGACAACGGCGCCATGATCGGTGCCGCGGGATACATTGATTATATGCGGGGGATCCGGGATGATTTAACACTGAATGCAGTGCCGGGGCTTCCCATCGGAGCACGGTAAGAATGAAGATTTTTGCATGCCGGCAGTATGTATCATTCAGAGGAGGATGAAGATGAAGTCTTTCGTGTGCCGGTTGTATGTAACATTCCGAGGGCAACGATGGTGCTCTTCGTGAGAATCGGGGCTTGCGGGATAAAGTGAAGATAACTGTCAACCAGAGGGTGGAGGTTTTTCCTTCGCCCTCTGGTTGATTTATACCCCATCGCGATAATTGAGCAGGAGGAGAAGGATTCCACATTTGATCGACTGTCGCGAATGAATTGTGAACCTTTCAGTCAGATATGACAACATATAAGTGAAACCAACGTTGCGCAGCAGGTTTGTGATCGGACGGAGTTATCTCCGCTACAGATCGGACATCAGGAGGATAACGGCTTCGGCCGGAGAAGGGACATGGAAGAACTTGAACAATACATAACGGAATACGGAAAAGCTGTCTACTCCTACTGCGTGTATCTCACGGGGGATCGGGACGCAGCGGATGATCTGTATCAGCAGACCTTCCTCACAGCAGTTGAGAAGGAGAAGGCCGGACAGGGAATCGATGCGGGCAGGAATCCCAAGAGTTACCTGCTGACAGTTGCCACCAATCTGTGGAACAATCAGCGGCGGAAATACCTGTGGCGGCGCAAGAAGGTGGATGTGGACACATTCCGGGACGTCTCCGAATTGGAGATTCCCGAAGAGGGACTCTCCGTAGAGGACGCGGCCTTGAAAAATGAGGAGCTGCATGAAGTCCGTCTCGCGGTACAAAGCCTTCCGGACAAGTACCGGGTTGTCATCCTGATGTTCTATATGGAGGAGCAATCTTTGGAGAATATCGCAAATGCCCTGGGACTTCCCACGGGAACGGTAAAGAGCCGCCTCCATAAAGCGAAGAGCTTATTGCAGAACAAACTGAAGGATCTGCAGTAAATCATGTGTGTCATTCTGAGCGCGAAGCGTGAAGAATCCTGGGAAATACTCCGTGTCATTCTGAGCGCGAAGCGCGAAGAATCCTGGGAAATACTCCATGTCATTCTGAGCGTGAAGCGCGAAGAATCCTGGCCGAAAAGATCCTTCGCTTCGCGCTGCCGCTTGGTCGATACTCGGCGCACAAGCATGCGTGCCACCGGCACGCGTGCGCCCGCTCAGGATGACAGGCGGAGGTGAAAGCCGGTGTCATTCTGAGCGAAGCGAAGAATCCTGGGAAATACCCCGTGTCATTCTGAGCGCGAAGCGCGAAGAATCTTTGGGGCAGAAAGGAAGGTTCAAGATGAGTAATATTCAAAATATAAATGATCACAAGGAAAAAACAGCACCGATTACGGCAAAGTCACCCGAGCTGGACAGCGTCCTGAATGAAGCGCTGCGCCCTGCATTTTCACCCTCCCCGGAGCTGAACCGTCAGCTCCTTTCGGGAGAGGTGAAGATCGATGCAAGCCGTCAGAAGGCTGCGGCGAAGAGACTGTATGTGCTGCCGAAGGTTGCGGCTGTGGTGCTTGCGGTCCTCTGCGTGGGAGGGGCAGGCGTGTATGCGGCCACACAGCTTCTGAAGAAGCCGACGGTAACGGAACATGGCATTTCCGTGGGGAATACGGAATATATCGATGATGGGGCAATCGCAAAGACAGAAGAGCCTGTGACGACAAATCAGATCTCTCATGAAGAAGGAACCGCTGATACACTCTGGACCTCCAAAACGGTTACGGAAGTGAACGGATATGTGACCACGACGTATGCCTTTGATTCCTACACAAAGGCGCAGCAGGAGGCCGGGATCGGTACGAAATTCACACAGGAATATGAACCGGAATCGGAAGACGGAATCCATTACAGTGTGACAGAGAATGAGGGCTTCCGGGAATCGGAGTTATCTGCAAACTTAAAGTATCAGGAGGGCAGCTTCACGGTGCTTCAGAGCAGAAGTGAAGAAGGTTTTGCAGAGGATCATGCTTACAGTATCAAACTGCAGAACACATCCAACGAACGGGACTACAGCACGAAGGACGGCGTAACCTTCCATCTGGTTGACGAAACTATATCAGGTGAGGAAGGAAACGATGTAAACACGTATGTGATGATCACGACGGACTCTTATGAAGGCTTTATCAGCTTCCACGGATTGTCCGAGGAGCAGATCCACGAAGTGCTGGATACGGTTGTGATTGAATAACGTGATTGAATAAAGCAAGGGGTTTGAGATGAATAGGAAAATATATGCAGCGGCAGTTTTGCTCTGCTTGCTGATCATTACGATCACAGCCTGCGGAAGAAAGGCGCTTTCCACTGATAACAGTGCGGAAGTATCCGTGTTTGAACATACTTTCCGCATCCGGAATACCTTCTCCGAGCAGCAGACCGGAAGCGATTATAACAAAACGTATGGAGACGGAAAAGGACAGGCAATCGTGGTATATGCAGCTGAGGCAAATCATGCAGCCTTGGATGCAAATCTGGATCATATGTTGCCGATGCTGGCTGAGGAATGTGGGATATCCAGGCAGAAAATGGAAACTGAACCGACTAAGCTGGAGGGACATGAGGAAAGTGTTCTTCTCAGCTGGAATTATTCCGTTAGGGACGTGGATGCTGCGGCCTGTGGAATCGCCATCAAGGATGAGGACAGCATGCTGTATATCATTGAGACCTCTGACAGGGGTGATCCGGATTCTTTGAAGGAAGAGATCCTTGAGATCGCAAAGACCGTAAGTTATACCGGAACCTATCAGATAACAAAGAAAGAGGCGTATCCTTACCGGGTGGAAAATGGATATGTTGCCGTTACGGTACCGGAAGGTTATGAATGCATGCAATTGCCGGGTGTTGGTGCAGATACCGGAGATGAAACGACGGCAGTGAGCGGTAAGTCAGATGCAGAAGAAAGCAATGACAAAGCGACATTCCATACGGATGAGGAGCTTTTGGTAATCCGTTATACAAATGCTCATTCCTATGAGGCCGGAGACTCGTTTTTTCAGGTGAAAAAACTGGATGCGGGAGAACAGACGTTGCAGCAGAAAGCGGAGGAGGCGGCGTCTAAACTGAGCGAGAATGCAAAGGCAGCAAAGCCGGAAGAGAAGAAAGTACGGGATATCTGGCCGGATGCTGATACAACTATGGCGGGAGCCTTTGTCTGGTGTGTATCTTCGGCGAAGAATCAGTTTATTTTTGAGCATTTCTTTCTGGAAGTCGGTGGAGTGAACTACTATGTACAGATCTGCTTCCCCGAGAATGACAGCAGGGCGGCGGAGGATATGCGAAAACTTTTCAATGGGGTTGAGTTTGTTACCGCCAGTGAGAAGGCTGTAAATTCCTCAGACAGTTCACAAGATCAAGATGAAAGGACAGACGGACAGACGATAGAGGAGGATCCGAAAGAAGCGGAAAACTCCGAAACAGAAGCATCAGCCGGATTTTCGTATTCCGGAAAGGAGCCGTGTCTTACCTTCAGCGGAAATGCAGAAGATAATGTCGAGGCAACCGAGAATTCCTATTACGAGGGTTCCAACTACGTACTCTACCTGAAGCAGGGCGCAAAGGTCCCGGGGAATCTGCCGCAGGTGATCGAAGGAGTCATGAAGGAAGAAGAGGAACTGTTTGGACTTGCCTATGAGAAGGGAACCGATTGCAGTGAACCGCGGGTATGGATCAATCAGTATTATAGCGGTGGTTACACCGGACTGAATCCGGAGAATAAAAAAGTAAATATTCTGATCGTTCCCGATCCGGGCACGGGAGAAGTGGCATGGTCGGATAGCGGAAGTATTATGCTCTTTTCGGAAGAGCTGTTCCCGGACCAGCCCTTTGATACAACCTATCATGAACTGGCTCACGTACTGCGGCTCCGCCAGGGCCCGAATCTGGGGCAGGCTATGGAGGAAGGAATCGGGCTTTACGCCCAGGACCGGATCTCTCGGCTTGAGAATTTCCCGACCTGGAGCATGATCCAGTACTGTGATTCCAATGGGTATCAGTCGCAGTATGACGCATCGAAGATCATTGCGGATCCGGAAGGGGAGTTCCGAAGAGTGACCTTGATGGAGCGAAGCGCCGCGCAAGAGTTTTACCATTATGGATTCCGCTTCGTGATATTTTTGATGCAGACCTACGGACCGGATGCGGTTGCGAAGGTGACAGAGGTATCAAAGAAGTACAGTTTTGAGGAGAAGGATGTGGATACCATCGTCCGGGTGATCAAAGAAGCCTTCGGTGAGAATGTCTTCACAGACTTCGGGGAGTGGATCCCGACGGGGTGGAAAGCATGGTGTGATGATTACTGTGCATATATGAAGCAGTTCGGACTGGAATGATCCGGCAGATTTTCGGCAGGAGAACAGAGCTTCTCCTGCCTTTTTTCATGCCCTCTATCGTTCCCTTTCCCCTTGCGTTCTTACGTTTCCTACCTTTTCGGTCCGGCGAAAGAATCATCTTGACATATTATATTTGATGCAATATAATATAGCAAAATATAAAAGGAAAGGTGTCATTATGGCGCAGGAATATGAACAACTAAAACTGAAGAATCAGATCTGCTTTCCGTTGTATGCCTGCTCAAGAAAGATCGTGAGCAGCTATACGCCGTACCTGAAACCGTTGGGCCTGACTTACACGCAGTATATCGTGTTTATGGTCCTTTGGGAGCTGGAGAGTGTAAATGTGGGTCAGCTGGGTGAAATCCTGGATCTTGACGCAGGTACCCTGACTCCGCTTCTCAAGCGATTGGAGAAGGAAGGGTATGTGACACGCAAACGGTCAGAGGAGGATGAACGGGTCACGATCGTAAGCATCACTTCAAAGGGAAATGAACTGAAGGAGAAATGTAAGGATATTCCCGTGAAGCTGGCGGAAGGCGGGTCACCGCTGACAGAGCAGGAATTACAGGAACTGTACAGACTGTTATATAAGTTTATGGACAAGGAGGAACGATCATGACATTTGCGGTAAGGTATTATACGAAGACGGGAAATACGAAGCGGCTGGCTGAGGCTATAGCGAAGGAACTGGGCGTACAGGCACTGCCGATCAGTGAGCCGATCACGGAACATGTGGATTGGCTGTTCCTCGGCAACTCTTATTATGCATTTACCATTGATCCGGAGGTGAAGGCCTTCGTATCTTCGCTGGATAAGAGCAAGGTCGGGAAGATCGTGAATTTCGGTTCTGCGGCAATGCTGAACTCTACCTATAAGAAGGTTAAGGCGGTAGCCGATAAGGTGGGGATCCCCATGGATGAAAAGGAATTCCATTGTAAGGGCGAATTCAAGGCGTTCCATAAGGGAAGACCGAATGAAGAGGATCTGAGGGCTGCTGCGGAATTTGCAAGACAGTACAGGTAACCCGCCTGAGAACCGCACGCCGGGGAGGATCTACGGGACAGTACAGGTAACTCGTCCAGAGACCGCGTGCCGGGGAGGATCTGCAAGACAGTACAGGTAACGTCTTACGGAACATGCCGTGCCGGCTACACAGGGAAACTGCCACAGTGCAAATCCGGAAGTAGGAAACGAGGAATATGATATGGAAGCTGCATTTGATATTCAGGAATATATGACCAGGGGAGTGGAACGGATCGTGAAGGATGCTTTGCGGGCAACCCTTCGTAATCCCCGGGAGAGCGCATACATGGCAAGGTTTGCTGCTGCCAGCAAAAAGGCTTCCGGCAAGCGGGCCGCCATGGAGAAGAAGGGAGAGCATATCCCTCCATTTCTCATTGCCAGCATTACCAGCAGCTGTAATCTGCACTGCGAGGGATGCTACTCCAGGCATAACCACGCGACCACGGATGATGCGCCGGTCAGTCAGCTTACCGACCAGGAGTGGCAGAAGGTGTTCGAAGAAGCGGATGATCTGGGAGTCAGCTTCATCCTTCTGGCGGGCGGTGAGCCGCTGCTTCGCCACAAGGTGATCGAAGCGGCAGGGGAGAAGAAGAACATCCTTTTCCCTGTATTTACCAACGGAACATTTATGAATAAGAGATACTACGATCTTTTTGACCGGTGCCGGAATATCATTCCCATCATGAGCATCGAGGGTGAAAAAGAGATCACGGATACCAGACGTGGAGCGGGTGTCTACGATAAGCTCATGGCAAATATGGATGAGCTGATGAAGCGGGGTCTGATCTTCGGGGCTTCGGTGACGGTCACTACGGAGAATTATCAGGAAGTATCCTCGGAGAGCTTTATTCGCAAGCTTTCGGAAAAGGGCTGCAAGGCGGTGATTTTCGTAGAGTTCGTTCCCGTGAACGAGGACAGCGCAGGGCTGGCCCCCGGGGATGAAGAGAGGGAGTATCTCAGCGCGGAGACGGACCGTCTTCGTCGGGAACATCCGGAAATGGTTTTCGTTTCCTTCCCGGGTGATGAGAAGAGCTCCGGCGGCTGTATAGCAGCCGGCAGAGGGTTCTTTCATATCAACTCCCATGGAGGAGCGGAACCCTGTCCCTTCTCACCGTTCTCGGATACAAATGTAAGAGATACGTCTCTTCGTGAGGCGATGAGATCCGATCTGTTCCGGTCCATGATCGACGGCGGTCTGCTGACGGATGATCATAAGGGAGGCTGTGTTCTCTTTGAGAAAAGAGAGCAGATCCTTGAAATGCAGAAAAAACAGCCTGTGCTTCCTCAGAGAATGGCGGAATAAGACGCACACAGGAAGTGATCAAAGGCTTGCAGAGGTGGGATGGATTTGAGGCTGCTGAACGACTATCTGAGAGAAACCTTCGGGTGTAAGGTATATAAGATCGCGCTGGATGCCGGATTTACCTGTCCGAATCGGGACGGGACTCTGGGAACGGGCGGATGCATCTTCTGTTCTGCCGGCGGAAGCGGAGAATTCGCGGAAAATGCAGGGCAGAGCATCACGGAGCGGATCGAGGCCGGAAAGGCAAGGGTCGCACGGAAGATCAGGGATGGAAAGTATATCGCCTATTTTCAGGCCTATACCAATACCTATGCTCCCGTTGAACATTTGCGTAAGCTATACATGGAAGCGGTTCAACACCCGGACATCGCGGTGATCTCCATCGCAACCCGGCCGGACTGTCTGTCGCAGGAGGTTCTGGAGCTTCTGGCAGAGATCAACCGGATCAAACCCGTTTGGGTAGAGCTGGGGCTTCAGACCATTCATCCGAGGACTGCGGCTTACATCCGACGGGGCTATGACCTTCCGGTATATGATCGGGCCGTGCGGGAGCTGCGCAGCAGAGGCATCGAAGTGATCACCCATGTGATCCTGGGGCTTCCGGGAGAATCGGTTTCCGAAATGCTTGAGACCGTGCAATACATTTGCGACAGCGGTGCCACGGGGATCAAGCTGCAGCTGCTTCATGTCCTCTCGGGAACAGATCTGGAGAAGGAGTACCTGGAAGGACGGGTGCGGGTCCTGTCGGAAGACGAATACCTGGATATCCTGGAGCAGTGTCTCCGGGTGATCCCGGAGAATGTGGTGATCCACCGCCTTACCGGAGACGGAGATAAGCGGCTCCTGGTGGCGCCGCTGTGGAGCGGGGATAAGAAGCACGTGTGGAACCGGATCCAAAAACTGTTGGAGAAATGCTAAACGCAAGGATTTGCATTTTGCGCGGAATTGATATAGTATATGTCACGTGTTGAACGTGGCACAGACAAAATGCCTGAACGGGATCGATAAAGCAGGAAGCCCCGACCGCTAACGAAGTGTATGTGGGGTAGTTCACAAAACAGACAACGGAAGGAATCAGTTATGTACTATAAAAGTGTGATCGACATGATCGGCAATACGCCGCTTATTTCTTTGGAGGAAAGTACCGGTTACAGGATCTTTGCCAAGGCAGAGTTTCTGAATCCCGGCGGAAGCATCAAGGACCGGATCGCCAAGAACATGATCGAAGTGGCGGAGCGGGACGGGAAGCTGAAACCCGGCATGACCATCATTGAACCTACCAGCGGCAATACCGGCATCGGGCTGGCACTGTGCGGCGTGCGGAAGGGTTACCGCGTGATCATTGTTATGCCGGAGAACATGTCCGAAGAACGGAAGAAGATCATCAAGGCATTGGGCGCGGAGCTGGTACTCACGCCCCAGGAGCTCAGTGTGGACGGCGCAGTGCAGGAAGCACTCAGGATTGCATCCCAGTCGGATGAATATTTCGTCCCCCAGCAGTTTCAGAACCCGGCAAATCCGGAGATCCACTACAGGACGACGGCAGTGGAACTCACGGAACAATTGGGCGAGAAGATCGACATTTACGTGTCCGGCATCGGCTCGGGCGGAACGCTGCAGGGAGTGGCTAAGTACCTGCTGGAGAAGAATCCGGATACCCGCATCGTGGCAGTGGAGCCGAAGAATGTATCCGCGCTCCTGGGAGACGAGCCGGGTCTTCACCAGATTCAGGGCATCGGTGACGGATTTATCCCTGACATTCTGGACACCTCCATCATTACGGATATCCAGGAGGTGACGGATGATGATGCCATCCAGACCGCGCGGAATCTGGCCCGGATCCAGGGCCTGCTGGTGGGCACCAGCGCAGGGGCAAATGTCTGGACGGCCATGCAGATGGCAAAGAAGTAC
>JAGBNH010000014.1 GCA_017634475.1 Eubacterium sp. | reverse complement strand
GCGCCGTCGCCCTTAACCGGGATCACACATCCGTCTACAGCCGCGCCGTCAACGGTCATGGATTTAACGCCCTTGCATACATGATCCGGATTCTGAACCTCGATCTCGTAGGTATCGCCACGGAACTGACGGGAAGCCTTGAAGCCATCCCAAGCCGACGGAATGGAAGGATCAACCTTGAGACCGTTCCAGTCAGGAGTGATACCCAGGATATACTGGGAGATTGCTACGAAGTTCCATGCTGCGGTACCTGTGAGCCAGGAGTTCTTAGCCTCACCGCTTCTTCCTGCATCCTTACCTGCGATCATCTGCGCATATACATACGGCTCGGTTCTGTGCAGATCGGAGATATCCTCCAGGAATGCGGGAGCAATACGGCTGTACCAGTCGTATGCCACATCACCCTTGCCTGCATATGCTGCAGCAGCGATCATCCATGCATTGTTGTGGCAGAACACACCTGCGTTCTCCTTATAACCTGCCGGATAGGTGGAGATCTCACCATATTCGATGAAATACTTGGTAAATGCCGGGTTGTTCAGGACCAGACCGTACTTGCAGCCAAGCCTCTCTTCAACAGCAGCAATCACCTTATCTGCCCAGCCTTCTTCCTTGCCGATATCGGACATGATACCGAAGCCCTGGGGCTCGATGAAGATCTTGCCTTCCTCGTTCTCCTTGGAACCAACCTTACGTCCCAGATCATCATATGCACGGATGAACCAGTCGCCGTCCCAGCCGAATTCCTTGATCTTCTCTTTCATCTTGTCGATCTCAGCCTGCGCCTTCTCAGCCTCGGCTGTATCGCCCTTATACTTGCAGAGTGCCACATACTCCGGTCCTGCATAGGTGAACAGGGTAGCTACGAAGATGGACTCAGCCACATCCGAGAAGCCCTTGTCGCCATACTTGGGAGAGGTATAGGTCTGGAAGCTCTCACCCGGAGTATCGGACCAACAGGAGAGGTTCAGGCAGTCATTCCAGTCGGCACGCATGGAAAGCGGAAGTCCGTGAGGACCTGTGCTTCCTGCTACCTTGTAGAAGGACTGATGCAGATGATGCATCATGGACTGTGCCAGAGATGCGTCATTGCGATAGGGAACCTGCTCATCCAGGATAGAATAATCGCCGGTTTCCTTGATATATGCTGCAGTGGAAAGGATCATCCACAGCGGGTCATCGGAGAAGTTACCGCCCAGGGTATCATTTCCCTTCTTGGTAAGGGGCTGATACTGATGGAAGCAGCCGCCGTCCTCGAACTGGGTAGCTGCCAGATCCAGGATACGCTCTCTTGCGCGATCCGGGATCTGATGAACGAATCCAAGAAGATCCTGGTTGGAATCCCGGAAGCCCATACCACGGCCGATACCGGACTCGAAGTAAGAAGCGGAACGGGACATATTGAAGGTAACCATACACTGATACTGATTCCAGATGTTGACCATACGATTGACCTTGTCATCCGGAGTATCTACATTGTACTTGGAAAGAAGAGCATCCCACATAGCCTTGTTCTCGGCAAATGCGGCGTCAACCTTCTCAACGGTATCGAACTTGGCGATCATCTCATACGCCTTGGACTTATTCATGGAGCCGTCAGCGTTCCACTTGTTGTCCTTGCCGTTCTCCACATAGCCCAGGATGAAGACGAACGCCTTCTCCTCGCCCGGTGCGAGCTTGATCTTCAGGCTGTGAGAAGCGATGGGTGACCAGCCGTCAGCCTTGGAATTGGAAGACTGATCATTGATGACTACGTCCGGACGGTCGAAGCCGTTGTACAGTCCCAGGAAGGACTCACGGTCACAGTCATAGCCGTCAATCGGTGCATTTACGGTATAGAATGCGAAGTGATCACGGCGCTCCTTGTACTCGGTCTTGTGGAACAGGGTGGAACCCTCAACCTCCATCTCACCGGTACTGAAGTTACGCTGGAAGTTGGTGGAATCATCCTCTGCATTCCAGAGGCACCACTCCAGGAAAGAGAACAGGGTAAATGACTTCGGCTGTGTTCCTTCGTTCTTCAGAACTACCTTCTGGATCTCTCCGTTATAGCCCTGGGGTACGAAGAAGGTAACCTCTGCCTTCAGCTCACGCTTCTTACCGGTGATCACGGTATATCCCATACCGTGGCGGCACTGATAGAAGTCCAGCTCTGTCTTCACCGGTGACCAGCCCGGATTCCAGATCAGCCCCTCGTCGTTGATGTAGAAGTAACGTCCTCCCACATCTACCGGTACATTGTTGTAACGATAACGTGTGATACGACGCATTCTGGCGTCCTTGTAGAAATGGTATCCGCCCGCGGTGTTGGAAATGAGAGAGAAAAAGCTCTCTGTTCCAAGATAATTGATCCACGGATACGGTGTCTTCGGTGATGTAATGACATACTCTTTTGCTGCGTCGTCGAAATAGCCAAATTTCATACGGTACCCTGCCCTTCTTCTAAATAGTTTTAGATTTATTCTGTGCGCGGACAACCCTCCAATCGGAAACCGCAAACATACGAATATTATACTTGATTTGCCTGCCGTTCGCAAGAATTATTCCCGCAAAATACATGGCGGTTTCAAGATCCGCATACCGGATCTTCCGAATTCGATCTTTCTGCTTAAGCCTGCCTTATGCCATCATTTTCTGAGCTTGGTTCCCTTGTTTCCTGTACAGGTCACCTTAACCCTGCTGAAGGCAACATCCTCCAGCATAGAATCCGGTTTTCCGGCAGTGGCGGCCTCGATGAAATCTCCGTCGGTAAGCTTGATCAGCATGATGCCCGTTGCACCCTTACCCTTAAAGGAGATGTCGCTCACCTTCACCCGGACAAAGAAGCCCTTATTGCTTCTTGCCATGACCTGATCCTCTTCAGTGACCGGCCCGATCCAGATGGCCGTCTCATCCTGTTTACCTGCCGCAGCCTTCTTTCTGGAGGTGTCAAATGCCGCTCCCTCTACCCGCTTTGCATGACCTTCTTTCGTCACGAAGAGCAGCTGCTTATCCATGATCTTTTCCGCCAGAGTTATGTAGACTATATTCTCCGACTTATCCATCTCACAGAATTCGAAGACCTGGATACCCTTATCGGAAAGCTTGGCGAAAATGCTCTTTCCTGACAGCTTCTTGCCCTGCTTCTTCACCAGGTCGCTGACCTTAATGGTGTAGACCCAGCCGGCATCCGTAAAGAGAAGCACCCGTTCATTGGTCATGACATTTACCGACGCCCGGTACTCCCTCTCGATCTGTTCGGCATTCTTCTCATAGGTGGAACGATCCACACATTTCAGGTAGTAGAAGCGGTCCAGGAGCACGGTCACCTCCACGGGCTTCTCCTCCGCCTTCTCCACCTTCACCTCGCCCAGGTCACTGATCACCGTCATTCTGGGCTTGCCGAAGCTCTTCAGCTCCTCCATGTCGCCGATCATCTGATCCCGCATGGCCGCCGGAGAGGAAAGCAGCTTCTTATACTTCGCGATCTTCTTCTCCGCATCCGCCAGCTCCTTCTTCAGCACATCCACTTCCAGTCCGATCAGACGGGAGAGACGCATGGCCAGAATGGCGTCTGCCTGCTTCTCTGTGAAATGCAGCTCGCGGGCGTCCATTTCCGAACCCTTGTAACGGAACCTGATGCCCTCGGTCTCACCGGTCATCAGGCATTTCTTTGCCATTTGAAGGGTCTTGGAGCCACGGAGGATCTCGATGATCAGGTCGATCACGTCGATGGCCTGAAGAAGCCCCTCCTTTACCTCCCGGACATCCTCCTGCTCCGCCAGGAGCCGGGTATATTTCTTCGTATAAACATCATTTTTGAACCGGGTATACAGCTCAAGTATCCGGCGAAGCCCCATGACCTCCGGCTTCCCCCGGTTGATGCAGTTGATGTTCACGCCGTAGGTATCCTCGAGACCCGCCTTCTTATAGAGAACGTTGATGATCTTCTGGATCTCCTCGTCGGTGGTTCCCTTTTTCACGTCAATGGCCAGACATTCCCCATTCTTGTCTCCGCGGTCGGCGATGTCCACCACCTGGGGCAGCTCCCGGTTACGCACCAGCTCTCCCACCGTGGTCAGGAATTTCTCCGTTCCGCCGATCATGGTCACCGGAAGCTCGGTGACGCAGATGGATCTCCGTCCGTAGCCGGCATCCCGGATCTCCACCTTGCCCCGGATCCGTATCCTGCCCTGGCCGGTTTCGTAGATAGAAAGGAGAGATTCCCTGGAGGCATTGATGATCCCGCCGGTGGCAAAATCCGGCCCCTGGATATGCTCCATAAGCTCCTCTGTGGTGATCTCGGGGTTCCTCAGGTAAGCCACCGTTGCATCGATCACCTCATTCAGGTTGTGGGTGGGGATATTGGTGGCCATACCAACCGCGATCCCCATGGAGCCGCTGACCAGAAGGTTGGGCACCATGAAGGGAAGATAGGTAGGTTCCATCTCCTCGCCGTCGAAGTTGGGAACAAAGTCATCCTTGCAGAACCGAAGATCCTTCATGCAGGCTTCTTCCGTATATTTGGATATCCTTGCCTCCGTATAACGCATTGCCGCCGCGCCGGAGCCGGACACATCCCCGAAGTTTCCGTGAGGATCCACCAGCGGTATGGGCAGCTTCCAGCTCTGGGCCAGATTCACCAGACCTTCATAGATGGAGCTATCTCCGTGGGGATGATATTTACCCATGGTATCGCCCACGATACGGGCGCATTTCCGGTGGGGAGCATCCGATGAGGTGAGCTCCGACAGGGAGAAGAGGATCCTCCGCTGTACCGGCTTCAATCCGTCCCGCACATCCGGCAGGGCCCGCTCCGTGATGACGGACATGGCGTAATCCACATACGCCTGTCCCATTTCCGACTCATAATCTACAGTACTTATCTTCTCTGGCATAGTATGCTCCTAATTATGCTCTATCAGGATCCTTCGCATCGCTTCGCTCGCTCAGGATGACAGACTTCTGTCATTCTGAGTGCGCAGCACGAAGAATCCCCTGGTCTTCCTCACTCTGCTCAGGCTATCGTTACAGATCCACATTTGCTTCCCGGCTGTGCTTCTCGATATACTCCCGGCGGGGGCCAACCTCGTTGCCCATCAGGGTGTGGGTGATGGATGCCGCCTCTGCCATACTGTCGATGGACACCTGCTTCAGGAGCCGGTTTTCCGGATCCATGGTGGTCTCAAAGAGCTGATCCGCATCCATCTCGCCGAGTCCCTTGTAACGCTGGATCGTAAACTTCTTCGCGTGCGCCCTGCGGTACTTCTCCAGCTCCGCGTCGGAGTAGAGATACTTGATGGACTTACCCTCTCCCACCCGGTAGAGCGGGGGAATGGCAATATAAATGTGTCCTTCGTTGATGAGCTCCGGATAGAAACGATGGAAGAAGGTGAGGAGCAGCGTGGCAATGTGTGCGCCGTCCACATCCGCATCCGTCATGATGATGATCTTCCCGTAATTCAGCTTCGTGATATCGAAATCATTTCCGTAGCCCGTGAGGAAGCCGCAGCCAAAGGCATTGATCATGGCCTTGATCTCCGCGTTCTCCAGAACCTTGGCCACCGGCACCTTCTCCACATTCAGGATCTTTCCGCGAAGGGGAAGCACTGCCTGGTATTTCCGGTTCCGGGCAGACTTGGCCGAACCGCCTGCGGAGTCACCCTCCACGATGAAGATCTCACACTTCTCGGCCTCGTTGCTCTCCTGACGCACCAGCTTACCATTTCCTTCAAAAGAGAACTTGCTGAGATTGATCTTGTTCTTCTCATTCGCCCGCTTCCTGGACAGCACCACCGCCCGGTCGGCGATGTCCTTCAGGACCTCATAGTTCCGGTCAAAATAAATGGTCAGCTGCTCCCGGACGATATCGTCCACCGCCTTCAGCACATCGGTGTTGGACAGCTTGGTCTTCGTCTGTCCCTCAAACTGGGGATCGGGATGCCGCACGGAAATGACAGAGATCATTCCGTTCCGGATATCCGCGCCGGAGAGATTACTGTCCTTCTCCTTCAGCAGACCGAGGTCATTTCTTGCATACTGGTTCACCACCTTGGCAAATGCGGATTTCCAGGCGGTCACATGGGTTCCGCCCTCCGGGTTGGTGATATTATTGGTAAAGCCGATGATATTCTCGTCCCCGTCCTCAGTCATGACAAAGACGATCTCGGCTGCTATACCGTCCTTCTCTCCCCGGATCTCCACCACCGGCGAGGTATGGGTAAGGCCTGTGGCAATATCCTCCACAAAGGCCGACAGTCCGCCCGGCTGGTGAAATACTTCCTTTTCTTCCCCGTCCCGCTTATTCCAGAAGGTTATGGTAAGCTCCGGGTTCAGATAGGCGGTTTCCTTGATCCTCTGCTTAATGGCTGAACATTTGAACTTGATGGTCTCAAATATGGATGCATCCGGATAGATGGTCACCGTGGTTCCCGTGTGCTTCGCGGGAACTCTGCCGATATAATGATTATCCTGACTCTTTCTGGCGTTATACTCCGCAATGCTCTCCTTCGGCAGCTCTCCGTTCACCAGCTCCGTGGTGGGCCGGCCGAAGGAATAGGAATCGTGATACACGAAGCCGTCCCGGAACACATCCACAAGAAGCTCCTTAGAAAGCGCATTTACCACCGCAGATCCCACGCCGTGAAGACCGCCGCTGATCTTATAGGTGGAGGAATTGAATTTACCTCCCGCATGGAGCACCGTGTAGACCACCCGCTCCGCCGGCAGCTTCTCCGTGGGATGCATATCCACCGGCACACCTCGTCCGTTATCGGAAATGGTGGCGGATCCATCCTCATTGATCACCACGTTGATCTCCGTGCAGAATCCGGCCAGATGCTCATCCACCGCATTATCGATGATCTCCTGCACCAGATGGTTCAGACCGCTGCGGCCGGTATTACCGATATACATACCGGGTCTCAGCCGGACCGGTTCAAGGCCTTTCAGGACCTCGATCTTTTGGGCGTCATAATTCATGTCGTCGTTCTTCGCCATAACTGCTCCCTTTTCAAACAAATAGGATATCGCTGATCGCGCACATACAAACAGCGGAGGACCATCCCCCGCCGGAATCCGCTTTATTATATTTTATCTTCCCCTGAAAGTCAAGGGTGATTCGCACGTATGTTCGTCAGAAATGATTAGTTATGTCTAATAGCAGTTACTATGCTATAATCATCCTCAATCGAAAACTACTGGAGTAAAAAAAATGAAACTGAACGAATTACAACCCGGTATGTCCGCCATGATCCGAAATGTGGGAGGAGACGGCGCCCTGCGGCAGCATTTCCTTGACATGGGCGTGATCCCCGGAACGGAGGTTACCCTGATCAAGTTTGCTCCCATGGGGGATCCCATGGAGCTGAAGGTCCGGAGCTACCAACTGACCCTTCGTCTGGCAGAAGCGGCGGAGATCGAGGTGGATAAAGCCACGGAGAAAAAGCCCGCGGCCGAGCCTCCCCAGCCCAGGAAGCGGCCGGCAGCCGACGCAGATAAAAAAGAGGATAAGACCAGGTCCGGAAAGCATCCCAATCAGTCCGTCCACCCCGGCTTCGGCGAGGGCGGCAAGCACCATCCCAAAGGAAGCGGCGATCCTCTGCCGGAGGGAACCACCCTCACCTTTGCCCTGGTAGGAAACCAGAACAGCGGCAAGACCACCCTTTTTAACCAGCTCACCGGTTCCAACCAGCGGGTAGGCAACTTCCCCGGCGTTACGGTGGACCGGAAGGACGGCGTGATCAAGGGCCATCCGGACACCCTGGTAACGGATCTTCCCGGCATCTATTCCATGTCCCCCTACAGCAAGGAGGAGCTGGTTTCCCGGGACTTCGTTCTCCGGGAGAAGCCCAAAGCCATCATCAATATCGTAGACGCCATGAACATCGAGCGGAATCTGTATCTTACCATGCAGCTTCTGGAAATGAACATCCCCATGGTGGTCGCTCTGAACATGATGGATGAGGTCGCCGCGAACGGCGGGACCATCGATATCAACGAGCTTGAAGCACAGCTGGGCGTGCCGGTCATCCCCATTTCCGCCGCGAAAAACCGGGGCATTCAGGAACTGATCGAGCATGCGGTGCATATCGCCTACTATCAGGAGAAACCCCTCCGTCAGGATTTCTGCGATGAGAATGACCATGGCGGCGCAGTTCACCGCTGCATCCATGCGGCCATGCACCTGATCCAGGATCACGCAAAGGAAGCGGATATCCCTCTCCGGTTTGCCGCCGGCAAGGTCATCGAAGGCGACCCCCAGGTGATCCGGCGCCTGAAGCTGGATACCAATGAGACCGAGACCATGGAGCATATCGTGCTCCAGATGGAGAATGAGCGCAAGCTGGACCGAAGCGCAGCCATCGCCGAGATGCGCTTCTCCTTTATCGACCGGATCACCGCAAAAACCGTACATAAGCCGGAAAAAAGCCTGGAACGGATCCGCAGTGAGAAGATCGACCGGATCCTCACAGGCAAATGGACAGCGATCCCCATTTTCATCCTGATCATGGGTGTGGTATTCTGGCTCACCTTCGGGCTCATCGGAGGAACCCTGCAGGGCTGGCTGGAGAACGGCATCGACGCCCTGACCCAGCTCATCGACACCCGGTTCACCGAAGCAAATATCAACCCGGTGCTGCATGCTCTCATCGTGAACGGCATCTTCGCCGGCGTGGGAAGCGTCCTGAGCTTCCTGCCCATCATCGTCACCATGTTCTTCTTCCTGTCCATCCTGGAGGACAGCGGTTATATCGCCAGAGTGGCCTTCGTGATGGATAAGCTGCTCCGGAAGATCGGCCTGTCCGGAAGAAGCATCGTGCCCCTGCTCATCGGCTTCGGCTGCAGCGTACCTGCAGTCATGTCCACCCGTACCCTCCCCAGCGAACGGGACCGTCGGATGACCATCCTGCTGACGCCCTTTATGAGCTGCAGCGCCAAGCTGCCGATCTACGCCTTCTTCGTGGATTCCTTCTTCCCGGAGCATAAGGCACTGATCCTGGTGGGACTGTATGTTCTCGGAATGCTCACGGCCATATTCGTGGCATTTCTCTTCCGCCATACGCTGTTTAAGGGCGAGGCCGTTCCCTTCGTTATGGAGCTGCCCAATTACCGGATGCCCGGTGCCAAAAATGTGGGGCACCTCCTCTGGGACAAGGCCAGGGATTTTATCCAGCGTGCATTTACCGTGATCCTTATTGCCACCATCGTGATCTGGCTCCTGAAGAGCTTCGATTTCCGTTTCGATATGGTGACCGATCCCCAGGACAGCATCCTGGCTCACATCGCGGATCTGCTGACGCCCATTATGAAGCCTGTAGGCCTGGGAGACTGGAGGATCTCCGTATCCCTGATCAGCGGCTTTCTGGCAAAGGAAAGTGTGGTATCCACCATGGAGATCCTCTATGTGGACGGGATCACCGCGGTCATGGCACCCATAACCGCTGCCACCATGCTGGTCTTCTCCCTGCTCTACACCCCCTGTGTAGCTGCCGTAGCCTCCGTGCGGCGTGAGCTCGGCCGGAAATGGGCCGTGGCCGTGGTACTCTGGCAATGCCTCATCGCCTGGCTGGCCGCCCTGCTTACCGCAGGCATAGCAAATCTGTTCCATCTGTAATTTGTGTTTGAACGGTTTCCGGAGCAACTGTTTCAGACTGTACTTCATTTGAAAGGCTTTCCGAATGAATTTGCCCAGCATCCTCATCCTCATCGTGCTCCTGGTCATCGTCCTCCTTGCTGCAAGGAAGATGCTCCGGGATAAGAAGCAGGGGAAGTCCTGTTCCTGCGGCTGCTCGGGCTGCGCTTATTCCGGGTCCTGTCAGAAACCGGAACGAGAAAGAACGGATCCCGGCGGCACAGACCACGGGGATCCACATTAATTTAACAATAGAAATGTACTGACAGAAACAAAAGGTCACATGTGACGCGCTTATGCGATCGCATGTGACCTTTTTTGATCCCAACTCCATAAGGTTCGGGAATTATTTACAGGAATCATTTACAGGAATGATGTGCAGGAATTGAAAGAAAAACATCATCCCAGAAATTCCTTCAGCTTCTCTTCATGGGAAGCCGTATGGATGATCCGCCCGGCGGAGCAGCTTCTCAGGAACCGCACTGCGGCGGAACGATGGACCGCCATTCGATACAGCGGGTTCTCCTGCAGCTTTTCCTCCGGCAGGAAGATGATCTCCCGATAGCTTCCCACAGCCTCCATAGCCTCCTCCAGACGGAAGGTAAACAGCTTCCGGTCGGGGAAACGGTACAGATAGGTGGCTGTATTTTCACCGGTGAACAGTTCTACGGCACAGCAGTCCTGTCCATAGGCGGAAAGCCAGTACTCGCCCTCCTGCCTGGTGCGGAACAACCCCTTCTCTGTGAATATCCCCTGCAGATCGATGGCCTGTAGCTGGGCCATCCGCTTCTGCTTCATCAGCTTCGCCTGCTTCATGCAACGCTCCGCAAAGGGCTGGGTATCATAGCCCATTTTACCCACCTTATACACCTCTTTGGTCCGCATTCGGATCGTCAGCAGATACCCATCCAGGGAAATGTCCTCCGTAAAGACCAGCGGGATCCGCACAGCATGACTGCTGGCCGGCAGGACACAGACCGCATCGGTAAAAAGCTGTACCCGGCCGCGGCCGTTTTCCCGTTCCGTGGGGCTGTCGGTGGGGAGACTGTATTCTCCCTCACAGTCCATCAGCTTCTCTTCCTCGATAAAGAGCGCCTCGGCAGTCCTTACTCCAAAGCACTGCACCAGCTCCTCCCAGAAACCGTCGAAGGAGAAGCCCAGCATGGAGATCTCTGCCCGGCTTCCGTCCATCAGCGTAAGGTATATACGGTGATTGATGGGACTGAGCAGCGCCACATCGGCAAAATCAATGCTCCCGCTGCCATAGCCAAGCCCTTCCCTGCCAATGGAAATGTTGGTGTCCTCCTTATGCAGTCCCACCGCCGGAATATCTATCGTAGCTTTATAATTCATGGTATCCCCCCTTTCCCGTCAATGAAGGGATTCTTCGGATATTTACAGTTTGGTCCCGCACTGCCCGCAGAACTTGGTTCCCGGGGGATTCTCGAAGCCGCAGCCCGAACATTTATAAGACTTCTGCATGGGAGAACCGCACTCTCCGCAGAACTTCAGGCCCTGTGCAACCTG
>JAGBNH010000013.1 GCA_017634475.1 Eubacterium sp. | reverse complement strand
AGCACGGAGCTGGACTGCGAGCTGCTGATGCAGATGCTTCGGGGAGGTATGGAGAACCTGTCGGAGCATATGGAAGAGATCAATGATCTGAATGTATTTCCGATCCCGGATGGGGATACCGGAAGCAACATGCTGATGACGCTCCGGGGAGGAGAGGGCGTGGCTCCCGAGCCGGGAGAGGATGTAGGAACCTGGGCACGCCGCGTGGCAGATTCCATCCTTCTGGCCGCCCGCGGGAATTCCGGCGTGATCCTGTCCCAGTTTGCGGATGGTATCGCGGCAGGACTGGAGGGCGTACATACCGTAGATGTGGAAGCAGCGGCAAGAGCATTTCAGTGCGGTGTGGAACACGCCTATGCGGCTGTTGTGGAGCCTGTTGAAGGAACCATCCTTACAGTCATGCGTGAAGCGGCAGAATACGCGGCAGGACAGCCGCATGATAATCTTGAGGAATATCTTGAGAACTACCTCCTCTCCGCAAGGCAGGCTCTGGCGAATACCCCGGAACAGCTGGAAGTACTGAAGAAGGCCGGCGTTGTGGATTCCGGCGGAGCAGGACTGATCCGTATCATGGAAGGTGCAGAGGCCGTGCTTACGGGAGAGGCACCGGTATCCACGGAGCATGAAACGGAAGTCTCCACAGGCCTGAACAGTGGAATGAAGCAGCTGAATCTGGATCTGTTCACGGAGGACAGTGTGCTGGAATTCGGGTATTGCACGGAGCTCCTTCTCCGTCTGCAGAGGGCAAAGACGGATCTCAGTACATTTAACGTTAAGGTTATCCGTGATTATCTGTCTTCCATCGGTGATTCCATCGTATGCTTCCAGACCGGAAGTATCGTGAAGATCCATGTACATACGAAGACGCCGTATCAGGTTCTGGAATTCTGTCAGAGATATGGGGAGTATCTGACGGTAAAGATCGAGAACATGACGCTACAGCATAACAATATCACACCGGAGAAGCGGCATGACGAGCCGGAAGAGAAGAAGCTCTTCGGCGTAGTGGCGGTTGCTTCCGGAGAAGGCATCAAGGAAGCCTTCCGGGAGAATGGTGCAGATGTTATCGTAGAGGGCGGTCAGAGCATGAATCCCTCCACGGAGGATTTTATCGAGGCCTTCCGCCGCGTAAATGCGGATACCATCTTCGTACTTCCCAACAACGGAAATGTGATCCTGTCCGCAAAACAGGCAGCATCCATGTACGACAAGGCAGATGTTCGCGTCATCGAAAGCCATACCATCGGCGATGGTCTCGCCGTCCTGTCCATGCTGGATACCGATGCAAAGGATGTGGATCTGGTGGAGGAGGATATGAAGTTCTCCATGGAGGGCGTCGTTACCGGCTGTGTGGCCAGATGCTCCCGCAACACGGAAAGCGACGGTCTGGTCCTTCGGGAAGGCCAGTATATCGGCTTTATCGGCAAGACCATTGTCTCCGCGGATAATGACCGCAGAGATACCGCACTCATGCTGGCAAGCCGGCTGGATTTCACTGATCATGAGATCTGCATTCTGATCTTCGGAAAGGGTGTGGATAGAGCGGAAGCTGAGGAGGTTGCCAATGCTGTCCGGAAGCAGCATTCCGGCACGGAAGTGTACCTGATCGACGGAGGTCAGGAGATCTACGATTATATCTTTGTTGTAGAGTAAAAATATACTATTCATTACAATAGAATATGAGTAATAAAAAAAGTTCGAGAGCCCTTGTAAATTGAGGGCTCTCGTTTTTTATGCCTACATTTTGCCTACATTTCCAGTGAGGGAAGAGGTATTAAACATAGTCAGCGGCATCCTATTTCTTCTTCAATTTCATGGTAGTACCATCACCGGAATAGGTGATCACGCCATCCTTGATGGTAGCTGAACCGGTTTGCCCATCTTCGGAAGTGATCGTAAGAGTGTCACCCTTTAGCTCATAGGTACCTTTTTTGGTTTCGCCCATCATAGAAACGGTAACGTTCTTCCCGTCGGAAAGAGTCATTGTGCCGAGATCTTCAACTTTCATCTCCACACCCTGTTCCTTCAGCTGGGCAAGAGCTTCATCAACGTTCTGTCCGTTGTATTCGGATACAACATAGGTTCCATCAACGTTTGCACCACAGGCGCAGAGTGCAAATGCCATTACAGCTGCCATGAGAGCCACAAGTACAAGCTTCTTTGCGTTCTTCATTTTATAACTTACTCTCCTTTACTTTTTTTATAGAATTAAACAACATAGAAGATTATAGTCAGAGTCCAAAAATCTGTCAAGACGGATAAAAGGCCCCGATTCTTCGGGGCCTTTTTAAAGGACATTTACGGGCTATTTCAGTTCGCCCTCGATATTCTCATAGAGCCAATCCATGGTAATGATCTTGACCGGTGTCATTTTTTCCAGTGAATCATTCGGGTTGACTCCCGGCAGGCTCTCTCCCTGGATCAGCCGCCCGTCTCTTGCACGTATCTCTCCGGAGAATGGAGAGAATTCTCCGCTAATGATCCCTTTTCTCATGAAATCCAGGAGCTTCTTCGTCTGATACGGTATATCCTTCAGACGGATATCTACAACTCCGGTGGATAATCCGAACCAGTAGTTCATGGCTCTTCTTTTATTTGTCGTTTCCTGAAGATTCCAGGAGCCTACCAGAACGGAATGAACGATGGTCGCATAGAACTTTCCCCAATTATAGAAGGGAGTTCCCAGGTGTTCATCCGTCGGATCCCCCATACGATATAGCCCGGGGCGTTCCTCCTGTTTTCCGACTGCATACTCAAAGTCTGCGTAGATCGATACGCCTTCCTGTTTCCACTTTGCCCGGAAGTCCAAAACCTCTCCCGGATGAATGCTGATCAAAGAGATCCTGCATTCCGGATCAATCATGGAGACACCGATGGCGAACGCATTCAGGTTGATCGAGCGCCGGCTGTCACGGTATCTGGAGAGATAACCGATCCTTCGTTTTCCGGTCGAACCGTCCCGAAGCAGCCGGTCCGCTGCATAAATACCCATAAGGAAGGAAGCTTCATACAGTCTTCCCTGATAGCATTGAAGCGAGGAAACACTCTTCCCGATCGTGCAGTTCATAAGCTTTGTCTTCGGAAACTGAACCGCCGCCTTCAGGGTTTCCTGAAGCATGGAAGGTGCCGTGGTAAAGACCAGTTCACAGTTGTCATGGATTGCATGGTGGATGGCTTCCTGTGTTCCCGAATGTGCGGAAGCAACATATGCCTCCGTGACCACATTCTTCCCGTTGAGAGACTCTACGTACAACCTGCCCGCTTCGTGGCTGTCACTCCAGCGGGAGGATTCAATATCCGCATCATAGACAAAGCCGACGCGGAGAGGCGTAGACTCCGTATATTTCCTTGCTTTCGGAGAAAATATACCCCAGAATCCGCTTTCCGCCTTATTTTCCGCGGAGGTGTTATCCATAAAGTCCACCTGATCCAGCGCACCGCTGACCAGCAGATCCTTTTCCGTCTTCCGGATATTCGCTGTGATCAGTTCATCGGAGGAATCCAGAATAGTCTTCATAGGAAAGATGGCAAGATACATGACGAATCCGTTGCTGATCGCATTCTCATCCGTGATCTTTAACTGGTTCTTCATACATTTACTAAACCGAAAGAATGCCGACTTCAGATCCTTGCACAGATCCTCCGGCCATTCATGCTCAAGATCCTGATCCAGAAGGAACGCAAGCTGCCTGTACCTTCCCGGTTCCGTGAGAACGATCAGAAAGTTTTTGGTCACCTTATAAAATTCAAGATACTCAAAATAAGCCTTTACTTCTCTGGAACCGTCATTCTCCGGAAGAATCCGGGTCACATCCGCCACGATGAACTCGGTCTTTCCATAGTTTGAAACGGATACACGCTTATTCCCTTCCTGTACATAATAGTTGTTCATGTACTCATAAACCTTGATGGCATCACGAATCCCCTCCTGCCTGTAAGAGTCATAAAGATCGCTCCATTTCTGAGAGAATTCTGATCCTTCCTCCATCAACGGCATAAAGTTGTTTGCAAATGCGTTATTCCTCGAGACTTCTTTATTTCCTTTGATCCGGCTAAGCGGAAGCTCCATAAGTCCGAGATGAGTCTGCCCGGAGGAACGCTTCTTCTCCGTGATCACATCCAGTACCGGAAGATATGGGGAACGCCCCTCCTTTTCAGCCTTACGGACTGCTTCCTCTGCCAGTTTCTTTGCTGCCTTATAATCTTCTCTCATCGTTGTCCCCCTTTCCATCCTTTATGCATCATCAGTTTTCCGAAAACCCAAAATGCTCAGTTTCGGTTCAATACTAACACAAAGTCACGAAACCATCAATGCTCTGGATTCGTAGTATTTCGTTAACCATTCTGAGAGGAATCTTGTGTCAAATAATCGCATTGAAATCGCATTGATGTTTCAGCATATATGTGGTAGCATGTAAAACACATGAGGTTAGAGTTTGAGAATTAAAAAGGAGGAAAAAGGATGAGGAAACCATGGAAACACCTGTCCGTCATGGCGGGACTCGGAATGTGTCTGGCATTTCCGATGACCGCATATGCGGAGCCGGCGGAAGGGATCGAGAAGCAGGAGGTAACCTACCACTTCTTCGATGAAGAAACCACGGGAACGATGACGCTGTATTTCACAGAGGATATGCCATCGGTTCCGTACATTTCCGTATCGGACTATCTCGGTAAGATCACAGTCAAGACCTTTACGGAGCAGGCAGAGGACGGCAAGGTCGTTATCTCCGGTGAGCCGGGAGAGTTTACGGTGGATACGGAAAATGATACTGTGACCTTCAATAACTATGATAAGCTGCTGAAGGGGGATATCTACTATGTGAAGCCCGGTTCCGCCATGGATAACACATATACGAAGCTGAAGTCGCAGGAATATGTGAAGACGGCCGGTGCAACCACCATGGATCTTTCGAAGTATGATATTGACATCCTTGAGATCGACGGAAAGGCGTATTTCCCGCTGACGACGATCACGGATCTTTTTGCAGCCACCTATAATTCGGCGGAATATGTGGATGGGGAGCTTTACTTCCTGAACACGATGGAGACCTTTGTGCTCGGAGATCGCCATGAGGGCTACATGGATAAAACCTCTTTGTTCAATGCCGAGACGAGGGATGCCTCCCTGGTAGATTATTCATACAACGAAATGTGTTTCTTCTTTGATACGATCTACGGAAAGCCTGCACAGTGCAAGCTGGCGGAAAGTATAAAGGAGATTGGATTTGACCAGACGCTGGAAACCTATAATGAGGATACAAAAAAGGCGAAGGAGCTTCTTCATTCCACGGATGTAATGGAGTACACCGAGGGCCTTCTTATCCTTCAGACCTATATGTATGACGGCGGACATACCTTGCTTCCTATTGAGGCACTGAGCGAGTCCAGGGCTTATCCGGATTCCTATATCGGGAAGGCTTACGAAGGCGGCAATATAGTGAGTCTGATGCAGACAAATCCGCTGGTTGCCCAGGCGATGCAGGCTCAGATGGGGAAGGAGATGGCCGGTAAGCAGTTCATTGAGACTCGCGGCATTACATTCCAGGCGGCGGGTTATGAGATGGTCATGGGCGGAGCAGCGGAATGGAATGATGAGACAGCTCTGTTCAGAAGCGGCGACACGGTGGTGTTTGTGTTCAATTCCTTTATGAAGGATGTCGTTCCCTGGTTCAAGAGAGCTTTGGATTATGCTGAGAAGAACGGCGTGAAGAATTTTATCGTGGATCTTACCGCCAACGGCGGCGGTGATTCCTCCGTGATGGGATATATGATCGCGATCATGAAGAATAAGAACCGGGATTCGAATGAATCCTCCTATACGGTACGGGACATGGCAACGGGTGATGAGATGCGTACCACCTTTGCCTTTGACATGAATCTGGACGGAACCTTTGATGAAGCGGATAAGGAGGTCGCTTATGATCTTAACTATGCGTTTATCACTTCAGCATATTCCTTCTCCTGCGGAAATCTGACGCCGTTTATGGCGAAGGAGCAGGGAATCATGGTCATGGGTATGACCTCCGGCGGCGGAGCCTGCTCGATCATGAAATGTTATACACCGGATGCTCATTGCTATATGGTATCCAGCAACCAGTATTTCACGACCGTTACCGGTGAGGATGTGGATCTTGGCGTGAAGGTTGATGCGGAGCTTGCCCGGATCACCGAGGAAGGCGAGATTGACCTCACAGGCTTCTATAATATTCCCGCACTGGGCGTGCTGATGAATGAATACTACGGGGTTTACACCAGTGAATGGGTGGATGGCATATGGTATGACAAGGATCATCAGGCGTCCTATGCCGGCCTCGGTCAGTGGATGAAGACGGAAGAGGGCAAATGGACGTATGTGGACAGCCTTGGCTGGTCTCCGAAGAACAAGTGGCAGAAGATCGACGGAAAGTGGTACTTCTTTGATAAGCAGGGGATCATGGAGTCGAACGCTTACCGCAAGGGTTACTATCTTAAGGCAAATGGTGCCTGGGACGGTGAGAAGAAGGCTGCAGGCTGGAAGGAGGACAGCAAGGGTTATTGGTACTCCTTAGGCGGTAAGAATTACCTTAAGAGCGGCTGGAAGAAGATCGACGGAAATTGGTATTACTTCAAGGCAAACGGCTACATCGCCACGAACGAATTTGTTCAGGGCTGGTGGGTCGGTAGGAACGGTGTTCAGAGTGATCCGGTGAAGTACGGCTGGCATAAATCCGGCAGCAAGTGGTGGTACGGCGTCAAGGATGGCTGGTATGCAAAGAGCAAATCCTACATCATTGACGGAAAAACCTACGCCTTTGATAAGGATGGATACACGAAGTAAAGACAGTATTTTCGGCAGGGTCGGGCAGAAATGCCCGGCCCGGCTCTGTTTCTTGGAAGCGTCCTGAAGGATACCTGTTTTTTCGCACGGATTGTATTTGAAAAACACGTTCATTTCCATTATAATATAAGCAAAAGAACGCACGGATAGTTCGTCGGAGGATGAACTGCATAAAAGGCTGAAACCGAACTACGATGAAAACTGCATTGTAATAAACAGATTATCAAGAATCGACATACTATATACAGTGTCTTGCGATACAAAGAACACTATATATAGATGGGGTTATCGAATAAGAATAATAAGTACTGTTATCCAAAAATAAATTGGATGACAGTACTTTTTTTTGCAAATAAGGGCAAAATCCGTTCTCCGGGTGCATTTATCTTATAGAAGCCAATCATTTCAAATCTCACACGGAGGATATTGCCTATGAAGAGAAAACTGAAAGCCTATACCCTGACAATCCTTGTTGCGCTTGGTCTTGTGGCCGGCATGTACCATTTCTCCCGGATGGCTGAAAGTAAACAGGAACAGAACTGTTTTGAGACGGCGGATTCCCCTGTTTCACAGCGACTAAGACAGGTTCTGGATTCCATTACGGATGAAGGGATGAATCGGGTGGAGAAGATCAAAGCGGTTCATGACTGGATGGTCAAGAATATCGAGTATGACGTCACGTATAAACAGCATAGTGCAGAGGAAACCCTGTTTAACGGCATTGCGGTGTGTACAGGATATGCAGATCTTTTTTACCAGTTCATGCATGCGCTGAAGATCCCGTGTATACCTCTTGTCGGATATGTTTACAAAGATCTTTCCGTAAAGCATGCATGGAATGCGGTGCTGCTGGAGGATGGAAACTGGTACTACGTGGATGTCTGCTGGGATGATCCGCTGAGAACCACAGATCCTTCCGGGATCGTGAAAACCTCAGATTTTCCTGACGGAAGGAATCTGAGCTACAAGTATTTTCTGGTCGGAAGCAAGACCATGAATAAAGAACGCAAACCGGATCTGCTTCCTGAGGGGAACATATCGAAAGCAGACCTGAACTGGAAAAAAAGGATAACCCAAAAGAAAGAGGTGAAGAAGTATGAAGAAAAATAAGAAAACTCTGATGATACTGGTTCTTTTGACCGTTGTGGCAGCCCTGACCATAATTTTCCTTCTGCTGATTTCCGGGAATGAGCAGAAAGTTATATATGAAATAAAAGATGGAAAGCGATTGGAACTGTATCGTGCGACGGAGGAAGAGATCCGGACCGATGACAGAACCGGAACGGATTATGTCGATGATCAGCTGATCCTTACCGTAGCGGACGGATACTCCGATGAGGAGCTTGAGAAAGAAGTCCAAAGGATCGGGGCAGAGATCGTGGGAAGAAATGATCATCTTCATACTGTGCAGATCCGTTTCGCTACCCATTTTACCCTCGAGGAACTGAACAGCCTCAGGGTGTATATTCAAAAACAGCCCTGGGCCGTAAAAGCATACGCAAATGTGCTGCTCCAACTTCAGGACGAGGAGATTGCTGTAAACAGCCTGAAGCGTGTATTAACTGAAGGATGGTGTATTTGAGAGAGTTGGATACAGCACCCTTTACGAGGATGCGGATCTTTTCGTGACTGAATACCAATGGAAGGACAGTAAGGTATCGGAGGAGGATTACCAGCTTAACTTTGAGCTGCTGTGGGAGGCAGTGACGTTTTCTCCGGCGGATTTTGGCTGTTCCTATGAAGAGCTGGAACAGATATTTTCCGCCGCTGAAGGATAAAAATTAAAAAAATTTTGGGATTAAGGGCAAAATACGGATCCGGGGTGCATTTTCCTTATAGAAGCGTAAAAACAACACACATTCTATGGAGGATAACACGTATGAAAGAGAAAACAAGAAACGTTAAGGTTACAGTTGAAAACAGCGCAAACGGATTCCACATCTATCTGGTCTTCTCCGGACAGAGGGAATACGTTATGACCCACCGCCGCAGCGGACTGCTCTACCTGCTCCTGAAAAACGGTGCAGATCTGGAGAACCTGCGGAGATGGCGGTACCGGGACCTGGCAGCCAGAGTCGGGAAAGCCTCCCAGAGCGTCTGTGCCAAGAAGCTCACCGGGATGGTTCAGCACCTGCTGCTGGTGATCGACGACTACCTGATGGACCGGGCCTGCTAAATATTGAACCACAGACTGCCGCACCGGTGGAAACAACGGTGCGGCTTTTAAGAAAGGCGGTGACTGCCGTATGAAGCAGAAAAATGTACAGACACAGGTAACCGGGGACGGCGTATTCCTTGAGCATACGCCGAAGATCAAGGGAGTGACCGGTGGATTGCACTTCATCTTCCTGGAACGCCGTATCGGTATCCGGGACGGAAAGCGTAACCAGCTGATCCGCATGGGAGATGGCTATACCACCTCCTGGGTATCCTGCAAGGAACGATATGGGAATACCTACATCGACAGTGTATATTCCCGGGTGATCTCCCTGGAGGAGCCAAGTGTCAAGGCGGCGTATACACTTATCGTGGAGATGGACAAGCTTCTTAATGAAACAGATCCGGATGTATCGGAGCTTGTGGGTGAAGGCGAGGACTTCGAACGCGAGGTGTATATGATCGAGGTAAAAAAGAAGCAGCGGGCCCAGAGGATCCTGTCCATCATGAAGGAGCTTTCCGGGATCAAAGCTTATATGCAGACCATGGATGAGAAGCTGGATCATCACATCGAAGCTGCACAGAACGTGGTATATGCCCATATTTCCGGCTACTGGAGAGGGCTTAAAAGTACCAGTCCCGAGCCTGTGGATGGTTATCCTGCAGTGCAGGAACGAACCTATCCGGGCAGAGATAAATACATGTTAAACCGGGACACACTGATCGATGCGATCCGTATCGCATTACAGAAAGGGAGTGAGGCAAGTGAAGAAGAAGATTAAGGAACAGGCTGAAGACAGAAAACTGATCGACATGGTTAACCCGGATTCCACGGTGAAGGCTCCGCTTTATGCGCCGAATATGGGGATCCATCCTGTGGATTACCGTATAGCTCCGGCGTTTGAAGCTCTTGAGTCATCCTTTACGGAGTATTGTCGCAGCTATATCGAAAAGGCCGGACCGGATATGTTCAACGGTAACTATATGGACAATCAGATCGAGGCCTTTGTGGAGGAAGCAATCTGTCAGATCCTTCAGCAGCGGCAGGAGCATGAACGGATGATCCGCCGGGTTCTCACCCGGATGCATACGGGCGACCGGGTCTTTAATGAGAAGAAGCTGGAGAAGTATCTTAAGGAACGGGACATCTGTGAACAGGAACTGAAGGCGCTGAAGAAGTCGGCCTACAAGGGAACCTGTTATGACATAGAGGACGGAGGTGAACGGTAATGAAGAAAGTAAAGCAGGATCAGAGAACCAGAAACTATGACGGGATCTATGCAATGGAACCGGAGGGTTATGCGGGCTTCAAGGAGTCCGCAAGATCCTTCCATCTGTGCGGACGATCCTGGATGAACCGGAGTGTCTTTGTGATCGTAGCATCCATCGTCCTGGCCGCCATGGATGGCGTGGTGCTGTGGTCGGTGATGGACAAGGCCATGGTGGAGGACTGGCGGATCGGTCTGGCGTTATCCATCGGTCTGTCCTTTGTATTAAACGCCCTGCCCATGATCGCGGCTTACTGCTGCTATGACGCAATATACAGAACGGGAAGGATGCCCCGTATATTATGCGGGATATGTATATTTGCATTTCTTGTGTTATATACAGGCACGGTCATCCTGCGTCTTGCCTTTAAGGACATGTATACAGGCTTTGAAGCGACGAAGCTGGTGAATCTGGCCGGGGATCAGGGCGTTCAGGAAACGGCGGATACCTTTAAGCAGAATGCCATCATCCTGCTGTTATCGGTGGAACCGCTGGCGACCAGCCTTACGGCGTTTGTACTTACCTTTATTTCAGAGAAGCGACTGCAGAAGCAGATCGAGCATAAGGAGCTCCGTCTCCATGAGCTGGATGAAGCCATTGCAGAGCTTGAAGCTGCACAGGCAACCATGGATGCGGATCTGGAGGAGGAACTGGATATGGATGAAGAGCTGATGAATACGGTGATCCTGGATATCCGGGCAAGAGCAGATGTGCTGAAGTCCACGGCACGGCTGTATCTTACGGAATATCTTTCGGACCCTGCATCCATTACCAGACTCAGTCATGAGATGGATCCCATGTTGCACAGAGATACACGGGAAGATCGGGGAGATTCCCCGGTGCTCACGGCGTTCAGAATGCCTAAGGAGGGCTGATGCGTATGGAAAAGAAGAATATGATGAAGCGTATGTATCTGGTGTTTGTAAGTCTGATGCTCCTTATCTCCTTCACCGGCTGCGGTGAAGGAGGAACGGGAAAGAAGCTTGCGCTGGCAGTGGTCACGGGTGTACATTCCAACAGCTATGAGCTCCCGTTAAATGCGGAGACCATAAGCTCCATGCTGTATGATGTATGTTACAGCTACGGAAGGGTAAGCTTTGTAAATGTTGACGGGAATCCGTATATGGACTTCGAAACCTCCATACCGGAACCTTCGGTCAGCGGACTCAGTGATCAGAAGAAGAAGGATCTGGCAGAGGGATATACGGCTCAGCTGAAGGAAACACTGCACAGTCTGGCGGCCAGGACCGAGGAGACGGATCCGCTGAAGGCGATCCGCATCGCAGCACAGAGCCTGCGTGCAGCAGATCCGGCTGTATACAGCCGGACGATGCTGATCCTGGATTCCGGTATTCCCACAGCCGGGTGTATGAACGCTCAAAACGGTCTGCTGTATGCCGGAAATATCGATGAGATCGTGGACAAGCTTCGGGAGATGAAGGAGATCCCGGATCTTACGGATATGGATGTGATCTGGTCCTTCTGCGGTGAAGCCGCACCGCCCCAGCAGCCGCTTTCGGAAAAGGATAAGGATAAGCTCCGATCCATCTGGGAAGCGATCCTTAAGGCCGGGGGTGCAAGATCCGTTACCTTTACCGATGACAGCATCTCCCATACACCCTACACCGGTCTGCCGAAGGTCAGTATCGTGGATACCGAGGTCTTTGAGATCATCGTGGACAAGCCGAAGAAGCAGGAGCAGGTGATCCGCACCTATACGCTGGATGAAGCACATGTACGGTTTGTGGGTGATCAGGCGATATTCACAGACGAGCAGAAGGCGAGAGCCTCCATACAGGAGGTAGCGGATATGCTGAATGCGCATCCGGAGAATACGGTCTACATCGTCGGAACCACCGCCAGCGGAAATGTGGACTTCTGCGATCAGCTGTCCCGAAAACGGGCAGAGGTTGTTCGGGATGTCCTGATCGAAATGGGGATCTCGGCGGACCGGATGCAGGCTGTGGGACTGGGCTTCCGGGATCCCTGGCATCTCACGGATATCGATGCAGAGGGCAATTGGATCGAGAAGAACGCCGCATGTAACCGGAAGGTCATGATCGTGGATCAAAGCAGCGAGGAAGCATCCCTGCTTGGCTTATGAAGGACATAGAAAAAGGTTTTGAAATGAACCTGTGATTTTGATACAATCGGGCATAGAGATATATAGATCCCATAACTGAAGGAGAGGTAATCCCTATGCCCGAGATAAACCATGATCCCATCGAAGAGATTGATACGTATGAAGAAAATGAAGAGATCGATGAGTACGAAAAGCTCCTGAAAAAAGAAAAGCTTAAGGCTTCCGAAAAGGCATGTGAAGATTATTATAAGCAGTTTGAGCCCATGGCCACGGATATGATCAAAGCGTATCTGGCACTGGAGGATAAGGAAAACGCTGAAGAGAAGCTGAAGGCCTTTGTTGATTATATTTATCCGTTTTTTCAGAAGAAGGCAAGGCAGTATGCATCCTTTATCGGGATACGTGATGCGGACGAGTTCCTGAATAACTGGATCATGCAGCGGTTTTACGGAGTGAATATGCTCGGTGATTCCGATCCGAAACGATACTATATTTCCTACAAAGAGCATTTGGAAAATGAGGGAATAAAACCCTTTACCCAGTATATCGCACCGAAGTTTATCGGAGATATGAAGCGGATCGCAGGTCGTGAACGGGGAAACGTGGAACAGGCAACCGAGGATATGGATCAGTATACAGAGATGGAATCACCAAATGTAACATCTGCGGTTTCCCGGGATAAATTTCTGAAAAATGATCTGGTTCGGCTTGTATCGGATGTCGCCGCTCAGTTTCAGTCTTTTTTTGATCGGATCAATCAGACCAATCGGGATGCGGTAAAAAGGATACGTCCCACGGGAAAGGAACTGATGGACTGTCTGGTGGAAAGAAATGCGGATGAATTCAAGCTGATCGCATACCAGATGTATTATAACCGGTATCGTACCTGTTTTTATCAGTTCCTGGAGGACAGGCAATATGCGGTAAAAATAAAACGATTGATCCCGGAGGTATACAGGCAGGAAATGGATGTATATAACGAAAGGATGCGTGACGTTCTGAAAAGGCAGGCCATGAAGACGGCAGGCGAGAGGATCATGGATCATACGGCAGCTGAACTGTGTATACAGATCAATGAAAGCTACGGCGCGTATTTTGACAGCTTCTTCTGGGATGCGGCGGAAGCAGCGGAAGAAACGGATCGGAAAACAACCGAGTGCGACGATTATATGCAGATCCTGTCTGATCGGATCCGGGAGAGAGGAACCGGAGATGTGGCGTTCCGGGGGGAAGAGGTAAGAACACATCTTACGGACTGGAAGAATATGGTGGAAAACAAAACGAAGAAAGAATATACAGAGTTTAAGCGTGGATTAAACCGTATATTTGAAGCATACTGTATGGGTGAATATTATGGAAAATGAGAAACATGAACATATAACGTATGACGACTGTCTCCGTTTACTTCAGTTTGGAGAAACGGAGATCACGCCGGAGGAAGAGGACTGGTTTATATCCTTTGATCAGCGCATAGATTCCTGTGACAGATGTAACGGTATATTTGAACGGTTTAAGGCGTTAAATCAACTCTTTCCCGTGGATATCGCGGAAGCGGCCCTGCCGGAAGAAAAGGAACGGGTTTCCGTGGCGGTGGTCGTATCTGGCATGCTGGAGCGATGTGAACAGAAGGTGAAGGAGAAGCTGTCGAAGTGGCTGGAGGGAACCCGGTCGCTTCTGCCGAATATTCCGAAGGACGCCTTCTTTGCGCCGTCATTTGCAGCAAGAGGCGGAGTTTCGGAAGAGACCGTCAGTGTATGTTCCATCGAGCAGGACGGTGTATTCGCACTTCATGTGGAGAAAAAGGCAACCTACGCATTCGTGGTACGTATCGAAGATGACAGCACGCCCATCGGTCTGGTCATTATGGATCAGAACGAGGAAACCGTGTTCTATGAACTGAAGGATATGCAGAGCGGAAAATACGGGAATAAATCCATTGTTCTGGAGCCGGGAGATTATCAGGTATTTGTACTTACGCTTTAGTGTATACAAAGAGGGAAATACAGTGAATGGGTTTAAGATAAAACAGCAGCTCCGGAAAGCGGAGCATCTGTCACAGAAAGGGAAATATACAGATGCTCTGCGGGTGCTGCGGGAACTGGTCTTCGAAGTGAAAGAGGAAGCTCCGGATGTATATACACTCGGTCTGATCCGGATCGGAGATATATACAGGAAGCAGGGAGCAGAGCAGAGCGCTGCGACGAATTATCGTCAGGCGCTTTCTTTGATGCGACAAAATACGGATCTGGAGAAGGTGATCCCGGAGGAGGAACTGCTCCGGGTTTATACCTGTGTCGTGTCGTATTGTGAAATCGGAAATCTGCAGGATGAGATCGCCACGCATGCAGAGAGGGAACTCCTTCTGGCGGACAGGCTGGGCGTATATTCGGAAGAGGTAAGGCAGTGTTATCGCCTGTATACGGATCATCTTCATAAACAGGGGCGGGATGAAGATGCAAAGGCGATGCTGTCCCGGTGGATGGAGAAGGAGACGGATGAACTTAAGCGTTCAGAGATCTGTTATCGGGAGCTCACCTGGTTTTCCGGTCCGGAAACAATGAGGAAGGAACTGAAGTACTGCCTTGTATATTATGAAAACAAGGTGGGACGTTGCCTCGCCCGGATAGAGAGCTCTGTACATGACCCGGAGCTGCTCCGGCAGCTGGGGCTGTTATCGTCATTGCTCGGAAGACTGCGGGAGTCCTGTACGGTGGATCAGGAAACCGTACAGTGGCCCGATATGAAGGAAGAAGGTTATCTCTGCAGAACCTGGAAGGATCTGGAAGCAAATATCACTCTTTATCTGGTCAGATATATTCTGCCAAAGGATCCGGAAGGAAAATGTGAACCGCTTACGGAGTTGATTGTAGAACTGTTACAGGATTTGTACGGTGCTCCGTTTATCCAAATGTATACTGACCTTGCGGATAAAATGAATGATCTGCAAACGGTCGTAAATAAATGCGGTATAGGTTATGAACGGAATGAATTCACAATATCAAATGCAAAGTCACAGAAAGAGATCCCGTTATTGATCGCCAAAGCTTCGGTTGAGATCGAAAAGGCTTTCCGGGAACTGGAAACAGCAGAGTATCCGGTGATCCTCGGTGAAAGTGAGTTGAAACAACAGCAGGGGTTACTGTTGGATGACGGACGTTCGCAGCTGCTGTTTATGATAAAGTATGTCTTTCGAAGATATCGTTCCACAATACGGATCTGGCCCGCAATCTATGATCGATTTGCGGAAAAATGCGGGGCGGAGGATAGTCTCGCCGGTCAGCTGGATATGCTTTCCGTATTACCCGATGCTGTTGAGTTCTTTGATCTCAGGGGATGGGAGCTGTTTAATTCCGGACAGTATCGTAAAGCCGAGTATTTTTTTGATCAGGCAGTCATGCTGACCCTGCAGCGGGACGGTGATCTGAGAGATTATGAGAAGAACCGGGATCTGGTCAAGGGTGCGCTCCGAACCGCCTATCGTCTCGGAAAATATGATAAGGCGTTGGTCTTCGCCAGGGAACGGGAACAGCTCATCCTGAAGCATATGAAGGAAAATGAAAAGAATCGGGAAACTGACCCCAGTCTGGTGGAAACTTATTCTTATCTCATGGCGATATATACACAGCTTAAGAACAGATCGGAAGCCGTTACTTATTATAATAAAACAAAGGCGGAGAAGTTTGAGCTGCTGCATTTTTCGGTAATGGCTTTTGCAATGGTAGATAGTTTATGTGGAAGCGGCCCCAATGACAGCTATATTGATCATGTTAAGAAAAACTGTGAATTATTCAATCTCAATCATCTACGTTTCAACCGGAAACCACTCCTTGCCGTCATCGGCCTGGATCATAAGCGGAAACAACAATATGCTGAAGCGGCGGATCATTTTCTTAAGGCATTGCAGAATTGTCGCAATGTAAAGAGTATGGAGCTGAATGGCGAAGCCATGCCCTTTGGCGAGGATGGCATATTACTGGTAAACCTTCTTTCCTCCGTGATCTGTGCGGGTGATGCTGTGCCGAAGGAACTGGGGATGAAGGCAGTAGAGCTTGCCTGTGTGTATATGGTGGATCGGTGT
>JAGBNH010000012.1 GCA_017634475.1 Eubacterium sp. | reverse complement strand
TTAATGACATTGGGGCGTCCCAGAACCGTCCCCACTCGTTCCACACATTACATAAAGTACTCTACGCCGGACTCCATGATCAGCTGGTTCTTGTCGCCGAAGATGTTGATGTAATCTCCGTCTGCACGGCGCTCGGAATGACCCATCTTACCCAGAACGCGTCCGTCCGGGCTGGTGATGCCTTCAATGGCCATATAGGAACCATTGATGTTGTAGTCCTCATCCATGGTGGGATTTCCGGCCAGATCCACATACTGGGTAGCCACCTGTCCGTTCTCGAACAGCTTCTTCAGCCACTCATCATTGGCTACGAAACGTCCCTCACCATGGGACATGGGGATGGCGTATACGCCGCCCAGTACAGCCTTGGAGAGCCAGGGGGATTTATTGGAAACCACCTTGGTATAAGCGATCCTGGACTGATGACGTCCGATGGAATTCCGTGCAAGTGTGGGGGAATCCTCACTCTGGGGACGAATCTCGCCGTAGGGAACCAGTCCCAGCTTGATCAGCGCCTGGAAACCATTGCAGATACCCAGCGCCAGTCCGTCACGCTCATACAGAAGCTTCTGCAGCTCCTCCTTGATCTTCTCATTCCGGAAGGTGGTTGCGATAAACTTCGCGGAACCATCCGGCTCATCACCACCGGAGAAGCCGCCGGGGATCATGACGATCTGCGCCTCACGGATCTCCTTTGCAAATGTTTCTACCGAATCCCGGATACCCTCAGCGTCCATATTGTTCAGGATCACGGTATGCACATCAGCGCCTGCCCGCATAAATGCTCTGGCGGTATCGTCCTCACAGTTGGTTCCGGGGAAGGCAGGGATAAATACCCGGGGACGAGCCACCTTATTCTTACAGATATAAATATTCTTCTCTTCATAAAGACCGGTATCGATCTTCTTATCTTCCACACCGGAGGATACGGGGAATACCTTCCTCAAGGTTCCGTTCCATGCAGCGAGGGCCTCTTCCAGATCGATCCGTACCCTTCCATAGGTAAATGCAGCTTCATCGGTCACGGTACCGATCACCGTAGCGGGAACCTCAAGATTCGCAACGCTCTCCGGCTTAACCTCCATCAGGATAGCACCATAAGCCTTCTCCACCAGCTCCTTCTCGGTGATACTCTTCTCATCCAGCTTAACGCCCAGCTTATTGCCGAAGGCCATCTTGCTCACTGCCTCGATCACACCGCCGAAGCCTACTGCATAGGCGCTTTCGATCTTGCCGTCAAGAACTGCCTTGCGAAGAGCGCCGTACTTGGACAGGGCATCTACATAAACCGGAAGCTCGAAGGAATCACGGTCTACCTTCATAAGAAGCAGTACATTTCCTGCCTTCTTTAATTCCGGCGTAACGATATTCATGTAGCTGTCCACATCTACCGCAAAGGATACCAGTGTGGGCGGAACATCGATCTCATTAAATGATCCGGACATACTGTCCTTACCTCCGATGGAGGGAAGTCCCAGTCCGATCTGTGCAGCGTAGGAACCCAGCAGTGCAGCCAGCGGCTTGCCCCAACGCGTGGGGTCCTCCGTCATCCGCTCGAAATATTCCTGGAAGGTCAGACGGATCTTCGTCACATCACCGCCTGCCGCTGCGATCTTGGCTACCGAATCAAGCACTGCATAGCTTGCTCCGTGATACGGGCTCCAGGAGGACAGATAGGGATCGTAACCATAGCTCATCATGGTTACGGTATCGCACTTCTGGGTTCCCAAAGGCAGCTTCGCCGTCATGGTCTGGATCGGTGTCAGCTGATACTTACCGCCGTAGGGCATGGTCACTGTACCGGAACCGATGGTGGAGTCGAACATTTCCACCAGACCTCGCTGGGAGCAGACATTCAGATCGGACAGGGTCTTCTTCCAGGTCTCCTCCAGATTCTCGGGACGGCTTACGGAGAAGTAGCTCCGTCCTTCCGGCTGCTGAACCCGGGCCGTGGTCTCCTGATGTGCGCCGTTGGTATTGATAAATGCACGGGAGAGATTTACCACTTCCTTTCCTCTCCAGCGAAGGATCATGCGGGGTTCTTCCGTAACAACCGCCACGGCAACCGCCTCCAGGTTCTCCTCCCGGGCATAGCCGATCATGGTGTCCACGTCCTTCTTATCCACAACGAGAGCCATACGCTCCTGGGACTCGGAAATGGCCAGCTCCGTACCATCCAGACCGGCATATTTCTTCGGTACCAGATCCAGGTTGATGTCCAGACCGTCAGCCAGCTCACCGATGGCTACTGACACACCGCCTGCACCGAAATCATTACATTTCTTGATCAGCTTAGCCACCTCCGGACGACGGAAGAGGCGCTGCAGCTTCCGCTCTGTGGGGGGATTACCCTTCTGCACCTCAGCGCCGCAGCTCTCCAGACTTTCGGAGTTATGGGCCTTGGAGGAACCGGTTGCTCCGCCGCAGCCGTCACGTCCGGTACGACCGCCCATCAGGATGATCACATCCCCGGGATCAGAGGTAAGACGCATTACATTTGCCTTGGGCGCAGCACCGATCACGGCGCCGATCTCCATACGCTTTGCCACATAATTGGGATGATAAATCTCATTTACCAGGCCGGTTGCCAGACCGATCTGGTTACCATAGGAGGAATACCCCTCTGCGGCCGTGGTAACGATCTTCCGCTGGGGAAGCTTATTTGCCATGGTCTCCTTAAGGGACTTGGTGGGATCGGCTGCACCGGTCACACGCATAGCCTGATATACATAGGTTCTTCCGGACAGCGGATCACGGATCGCACCGCCGAGACAGGTTGCGGCACCACCGAAGGGTTCGATCTCTGTGGGGTGATTGTGCGTCTCGTTCTTGAAGCTGATGAGCCAGTCCTCTTCCTTTCCGTCGATGGTAACGGGAACCACGATGGTGCAGGCATTGATCTCATCGGACACATCCAGATCTTCCAGCTTTCCTTCTGCACGAAGACGCTTCATGCCCATCAGCGCGATATCCATGAGGCAGGTGAATTTATCCGTACGTCCTGCATTGATCTTCGCCGCATCCGCCTTATACATATCAAAGGTCGCCTTGATGGGGGCTGTACATATGCCCTCGTCAAAGCTTACATCCTTAAGCTCTGTTGCAAATGTGGTATGCCGGCAGTGATCGGACCAGTAGGTATCCAGCACGCGGATCTCCGTCATGGTCGGATCCCGATGCTCTTCTCCTCCGAAGTAATTCTGGATATGCTGAAAATCCTTGAAGGTCATGGCAAGGCTCAGAGAATCATAGAGCGCCTTCAGATCTGCTTCGGAAAGTGTGGTGAAGCCGTCGAAGATCTTCACATCCGCCGGCTCCGGGAAATCCATCACCAGCGTTTCCGGCTTGGTCTCATCGGTGATCCTGCTGTCCACAGGGTTTACCACATAGTTCTCGATCTCCTTCTTTGCTTCCTCGGAAAGGGTACCGGATACCACGTAGGTTACGCCGGAACGGATGATGGGATCCGCATCCTCGGAAAGAAGCTTGACACACTGCTCCGCAGAGTCGGCTCTCTGATCGAACTGACCCGGAAGATACTCTGTGGAGAAGATAAAATCGCCCTCTTCCTTCGGAAATGTTTCTTCATAGACCATGTCTACCGGCGGCTCGGAAAAGACGGTAACCAGCGCTCCGCGGAATACTTCCTCGGACAGGTTCTCAATGTCATACCGGACAAGCTCGCGGACATGGATCCCCTTAAGTCCCAGGTAGTCCTTGAACTCCTTTTCCAGCTCATTTGCACGAACGGCGTAGGCCGGACGCTTCTCAACGTAGATTCTTCTTACCTTGCTCATTTTTATGCTCCTTGTATATTAGAATTATCTTGTTACCCTGCGCGTAAAGATCCTTCGTCGTACTTCGTACTCCTCAGGATGACAGACCGATTACAAATGCAGTTTCTTGATCAACTTGTATATTACCACATTCTGGTAGATCATGGGCTTCTCCTGGACGAAGAATATGATCCCGTCCGTGGGGGCGACCACCTCGGAGAGCACCCGCCCGTCCATGGGATCGATGATATCCGCCAGCTTCTGGCCTCTCCGGACTTCCTCGTTGGTTCCCACGATCTGGTGGAAGAAGCCGGCGTCATCCGCCTTGATGTTCAGCATTTCCTCCTCCGGCATGACTGTGGAAATGTACCCGCCCTGGCAGTTGTAATGGATGATGCCCATGCGGGAAAGGAACCGGAGAACACTGGAAACCGCGATCTCGGCATCTTTCTGGTTGATCCGCTCCGTTCCTCCGGAGTAGATGGAGAAGGCATCGGTACCGGCCATCTGCCAGTTGTAATTCAGCGTCGTGGAGTCAAAGGACCGGATGTCGCTGGTGATGACATAGGGCAGACCGAACAGGTTGGCCAGGTTCCGGTCTTCATGACCTGTCTGCATCATCCGTACATGGGAGATATACCGTCCCTGCAGGATGAAGCTGGGAAACTGGATGCCGTATCGATAATGCCGGATGATCTCAAAGATCGAATGGGCAATACGGCTGGTGGCGGTTCCTCTTGGATTTCCGGGAAAGGAACGGTTGATGTCCGTATCATCGGAAAGCCAGTATTTATGATCCGAATTCATGGAACTGTAATTGAGGGACGGGATGATCAGGATGGATTTTCCCTGAACGATATGTCCCCCGGATTCCAGGGCGGCCAGCTTCTGACTGAGCAAGGAGCAAATGTAAAGCTGCTGATACTCATTTCCACGCATGGCGCCGACGATACAGGCCTCTCTTTCTCCCACTCCGTATTGATAGCCATAGATAGTATACTCACCCCGAAAGGCAGTATTCATGGTAAATAAAGATTCTTTCGTCATGTAAAGATCCTCGCCTCTGCAAGATTCGTCTAAAACAGCCGGGCCTTCGGCCGATACTGCTCCGGTGCGGTCGCGAAACCTTCTACCGCGTGTGCGGACCTACGATCCGTGCCAGAAGAGAGCCCTCCTCAATGGCCGGATACTCTCTCAGTGCCGAGATCACGCCGTCCCTGGGGGCTGTGACCACTTCTTCCACAGAGCCGGTGATCACATCGATCACGGTTCCGATCTGTGTCCCCTTTCGGACAAATGTACTGACCGTCACCTCCGGGATAAATATCCCGCTGACATCCGAGTTGATGAAGGTCATCTCGGCATCATTGGTCACCAGAGGTTCCCGCGGAACAATGGTCTCCCCCGTCCAGATCCCCATTTCCTTCATCAGGGCAAATATACCGTCCACCAGCTGATTTCCGTAATTCTGATCGATCTTATAGGCATAGCTGGCCTCGGTCACAAAGCTCTTCACCCCAATGCGGTTCAGCTCATAGACCAGACTGCCCTGCTTCACCTGATTGGACGGATGGATCCAGATCATATCCGTGTTCAGGGCCCTGGCATAAGGCATCAGTTCATCGACGCAATCATCATTCATCCGGATCTGCAGGATCTCATGGAGATACATGTTGCTGCCATGAACATCCAGGCAGAAATCCGCTCCCCTCAGGTCCTCAAATACAGAGTAAGCTGCATACTCTCCCATAACGCCGCTGGGGGATCCGGGGAACAGGGAATTCATTTCCAGTTCCGGTCCCGGGATCTCCCGGGTCTTTGCTTCCAGTCCCAGTGGATTTAGGGCGGGATAGATATCTACAATGCCCTTCAGCTTATCATAATCGGCCTTGATCCTGCGGGTCAGCTCATAGCATACATACTGCCCCTGCAGTTCATCGCCGTAGATCCCGGATACAATGGCAATACGTTTTTCACTGCCCGTTGGAAAATCCGGCATCAGACGGTTCTTTTTTATCTTCAGTACTTCCTCCACCATGAGGTTCACGGAGGCTACAGTTTCGATCATTTTCTTCTTTCCTGTTCTTTGTATCGAAAGATCCTTCGCGCTATGCGCTCAGGATGACATGTGCGTCGTTAAGTTCCTTCGCGCTGCGCGGTCGGGATGACATATCCGTCGTTAAGATCCTTCGCGCTTCGCGCTCAGGATGACATATGCGTCGTTAAGATCCTTCGCGCTGTGCGCTCTGGATGACATGTGCGTCGTTAAGATCCTTCGCGCTGCGCGCTCAGGATGACATATCCGTCGTTAAGATCCTTCGCGCTTCGCACTCAGGATGACATGTGCGTCGTTAAGATCCTTCGCGCTTCGCGCTCAGGATGACATGTGCTCAACGTCCGGCGTGGATCAGTTCCCGGGCGCTCTGGCGGATGGCGTCGGTGATCTTGTCGCCCCCCAGAAGGCGGGCGATCTCGTCCTCCCTGCCCTGCTCGTCCAGCTGGACGATGCCGGTATAGGTTTTCCCGCCGACCTCCTTCTTCTCGATCCGGTATGCCGTATCTCCCGCTGCAGCGATCTGGGGCAGATGGGTAATGGTCAGGATCTGTCTATCCTCCGCCAGCTTCTTCAGCATATTTCCGATCTTCTGCGCGGTGATCCCGCTGATCCCCACATCGATCTCGTCGAAGACCAGAGTGGGCGTATCCTGCGCATCCGAAAGGGTAGCCTTAAGGGCAAGCATCACTCTGGACAGCTCACCGCCGGATGCAACCTTATGCAGCGGTTTCGCCGGTTCTCCCAGGTTCGTGGACAGCATGAAGCATACGCTGTCCTGCCCGTCCTGCCCGATCTCCGGCAATGTATCAAAGGAAATGTGGAATTCCACATGACTGAAATTCATATCCTGCAGTGCCGACAGCACCTTCTTTTCCAAAGGTCCGGCCGCTTTCCGCCGCATGTCCGTAAGCTTCCCGGCTTCTGCCTGAAGCTCCTTCTTCTTTTTCTCCAGAAGAACCGAAAGCTCCTCGATCCTTCCCTCCGCCTGCTCCAGCTCCTCCTGTTCCTTTTCCAGGGACTCCAGAGTTTCCAGAACCGCTTCGATGCTCCTGCCGTATTTAGCCTTCAGACTGTTCAAGAGATCCAGACGATCTCCGGTTTTCTGCAGATCCTCCGGGGAATAGGCGCTGTCCTCCATATACTCCGACAGCGACTGATTAAAATCGGAAAGCAGGCTTTCCACCTCCGAAAGCTGTCCCGGCAGCTCCGACTCTCCATCCAGCCGGTTCAGCTCCTGCATCCTCCTTGCGGCGTGCATGATCTGACTTGCCGCACCACGCTCATCCGAGGTAAGGAGATACACCTCCTGACAGATATCCCGGATCTCTTCGGCATGGGACATCCTTCGGAATTCCTCCTCCAGCTCCGTATCCTCTCCCGGTACCGGCCTGGCCCCCCGGATCTCATCGATCTGGAACTGAAGAAAATCGGCTCTTTTTGCACGTTCCGCAGGATCCTGATCCAGCCGTTCCAGTTCCGCAGCGATGGTCTCCTTCTCCTGATATAGCCCCCGAACCCGGTCTCTCTGCCGACGTACGGCATCATCCCAGGAATCCAGCAGCTGTAAATGTTTCGCCGGCGAAAGCAATGTGGTCTGTTCATGCTGGGCATGGAGATTGATCAGCTGCTCCGCTGCCTGCTTCAGCATGCCGATGGGAACTGTCTCCCCATTGATCCGGTTGATGGCCCGGTTCTTTGTCAGCTTTCGGGTGATCAGAAGCTCCAGCTCCTCGATCTTCTGCGGGTCGTCGGTATCAGCGGATCCCAGAAGGATATCCTCCGGGAGAACACCGGACTCCAGCAGCCTCCTCGCTTCCTCCCCGGTGAGGGAAAAACCAACCTCGACGATTCCTTCCTTCTCGGGATCCCGAAGCAGTGCCCGGTCGAATCGTCCGCCCAGAGCGATCCCCACGGAACCGATGATCACGGATTTACCTGCTCCCGTTTCTCCGGTAAGCACATTTAAGCCCTGCGAGAATTCCACCTCCAGAGCGTCGATCAATGCAATATTTTCAATATGTAATGTGGTTAACATAATTCTTCTTATTGTCCTCCTTATAGTTCCTGCAGGATGCCATGAAAATAGTCTTTATCCGTTGTTACGGGATAATCCCGTTTAATGATTGACATCGGTTTCATTCCCAGAACAGTAAGAGGATGTATATTTCGGTATAAATCAATGTAGCTCAACCGTTTACCCAAATATATCGGGCCGAGCTCAATTACTCAGTTATTCACGATCATTCTGCCTTATTTCGGGCTGAGCTTACGGCTCAGTACTTAATTAAAGGCTTAAATCTTCTGCCTTAGTTCGGCCCAAGCTTACGGCTCAGTACTTAAATTAAAGGCTTAAATCTTCTGTCTTATTTCGGCCCAAGCTTACGGCTCAGTACCTCATAAAAGCTTCTGTCTTCCAGGCGGATCAGCTGCAGGGCGGAATCCGAGGCACAGATCTCCACCTCATCACCAACGGAGATCTCATAATTCTTATACCCGTCAAAGGAAACGATTGCCTCATTCTTCTGTGTCTTCCGCTTCTCCTCCAGTTCGATCCGTATCTTATCTCCTGCCCCGAAGACAATACTCTTCTTGGAAAGGGAATGGGGAGATACCGGCGTCATCACCAGAAGCCTTGCCTTCGGCGACACGATAGGGCCGCCTGCAGACAGGTTATATCCGGTGGAACCCGTGGGCGTGGAAAGGATCACTCCATCCGCCTCATAGGTATCAAAGAACACGTCATTGACATAGATCTTCAGGGCGATCAGTCGGAGAACACCTTCACGGATAATGACGATATCATTCAAGGATGTAAAGCGTTCCTCCGTGGAAATGCGTTGCTCCTCTGCAGACCCGGGCGCAGCCGGAACGGAACTATTATCCGATACCGCATTACCGGCAGGAGCCCTGCGGATCACACCGGCGAGACGCATCCTGGGTTCTACCATGTAATCCCCACGGATCAGCCGGTCTACCATTTCCTCCTGCTGCGCGATCTCTACCTCTGTAAGGAATCCCGTGGTTCCCAGATTGAGTCCGATCATGGGGAGCTCGCTCCTGCCCACCGCGTGGCTTGCCCGAAGCAACGTCCCATCTCCGCCGAGAACGATCACCAGATCCGTACCCTTCAGAAGTTCCTCATCCAGCGTCCGGTCCGGTGCTTCATCCCCCTCCATGACAATGGAGCAGGTTCCGCCCTTCTTCCGAATGATCTCCGCCAAATGGTCTGTCACCTTCTGTTCCGGATCCTTATTGATATTTGAAAACAGCAAAAAATGCATTTTTCTTTCTCACTTTCCGACGGGCTTACCGCCGGTTTACTTATCCAGTGTCTTGTGGCTTTCTTCCACCACCGCCGCCGGATCAATAGTCTGTATACTGTAATTCGTGGCCGCTTCTACCGGCTCGCCTTTTTTGATCTCCGGCTCACCAGTTTTACTTCCCTGCTCACTCGTTTCGCTTTCCGCCTCACCTGTTTTCGCTTCCGGTTTGATCAGCCACACCAGATATTCGATATTTCCTTCCGGTCCTTTTACCGGTGAAAATGTGAGGCCGCCCAGAATAAACCCTGCACCCTCGGCAAATCCGAGAACCTCCCGGATCACCTCCAGATGGACCTGCTTATCCCTGACAACGCCCTTCTTTCCTACCTTCTCCCGCCCGGCTTCAAACTGGGGTTTGATCAGCGCCACCACCTGTCCGCCATCCCGAAGCATGGCCATAACCGGCGGAAGAACCTTGGACAGAGAGATAAAGGATACGTCGATGGACGCAAAGTCCAGCAGCTCATCGCCGATATCCGCTGTGGTCACATAACGGATATTGGTCCGTTCCATACAGACCACCCTGCTGTCATTTCGAAGCTTCCAGTCCAGCTGTCCGTGCCCCACGTCAACGGCAAATACTTTGGAAGCACCATTTTGCAGCATGCAGTCGGTGAATCCTCCCGTAGAGGCACCAACATCCATGCAAACCGCATTTTCCAGGGTGATGGGGAAGGTCTGCATGGCCTTTTCCAACTTCAGTCCGCCCCGGCTTACATAGGGAAGCGTCTTCCCTCTTACCTCGATCCCGACACTCTCCTCAAAAAGAGCGCCGGCCTTATCTTCCTTTTCTCCATCCACATAAACGATCCCGGACATAATGATGGCCTTCGCCTTCTCCCGGGAGGGTGCAAGCCCCCGGTCCGTGATCAGTATATCAAGACGTTTTTTCATTCAAAATTTTCCTTTATCATGTTAAGATCCTTCGTCGCCTTCGGCTCCTCAGGATGACACACGGCCGGCTCCTCAGGATGACACACGGCCGGCTCCTCAGGATGACACGGCCGGCTCCTTAGGATGACATACGGCCGGCTCCTCAGGATGATAATTATTTCTCCTGTCATCCTGAGCCACAAGGCAAGCGCACTTTTGCGCGTACACAAGGCAAGCGCACTTGTGCGCGTAGCCTGTGTGCCTGTGAGCGAAGGATTCCCCGGACATCGATGGGATTCTTCGGCCTGACGGCCTCAGAATGACAGAAACATCGATGGGATTCTTCGGCCTGACGGCCTCAGAATGACAGAAAATTGTTCTCATTACGAAAGATGATTCAGCTTCTCCAGGGTCCGTTCTACGATGCTGTCTGTGTCCAGTCCCAGCCGCTTCCGGAGTTCCTTAACGGAACCGTGGGTAACCACATCCTCCTTGATGCAGACATGCAGGAAGGGCAGGGATATTCCCCGTTTCAAAAGCAGATAGGACACGGCTTCGCCAAAGCTTCCATGGGATACGGACTCCTCCAGGATCACCAGGAGCTTACTGTCCTCCATGACTGCAGTGAGCATTTCCTCGTCCAGAGGACGGAGGAACCTGGCATCTACCACCCGGGTCTTATGCCCCATGGCCGTGAGCCTTTTTGCCGCCTCAAGTGCAGTCTGGTTCATATTTCCCACAGCCACAAAGGTGATGCAGTTTTTCGCGGATTCTGCATCCGTATCTTCACTAGCTGTTTCTTCGTTGCCCTGCATGGTAAGCACCACATCCGCCAGCTGTTCACGCTTTTCTGCCGTGATTTTTTCCTCGGAAAGCTTCTTCCCATCAGCCTGAGGCAAATGTTCATCCTGACGGATAGCCTGCTGCAGAGCTTCGGTCTCTGAATCATAAACCAGCAGAGATTTCCCGTAAACGATCTTCGGAACCTTCTCCCCATACACATCCATGGAGCTTCCTCTGGGATATTTTACGGCAACCGGTCCTTCCATACCCACTGCAAATTCCAGCATCAGCTTCAGCTCTGCCCCGTTCTTCGGGCTCAGTACCGTAAGCCCCGGCATTTCATCCAGATACGCCGTATCATAGATCCCATGATGGGTTTCTCCATCCTCTCCCACCAGACCTGACCGGTCAATGGCGAAGACCACATGCAGCTTCTGCAGACATACATCGTGCAGGATCTGGTCATAGGCCCTCTGCAGGAAGGAGGACTAAATGGCGACGATGG